>JAKVBV010000012.1 GCA_022446965.1 Phycisphaerales bacterium | reverse complement strand
TTCATGAACCGATGTACTTGCGTAGCAACCTGATAGCAAACGGACATCCGACGCAACGCCGCTCTTCAAAGCCATAGACCATTCTACCGCTCCCCCATTGTTACACCCAAGAAGGCCAGTTTCGTATCTGCGGTCCGATCGGGACCCCGATCCGCCGAACCTGTTAACTGAAGTCTGAGAGCGCGAGAGTTTGGGGGCAATCGCGGCCTTTGGTCGCGTCCCCATCGGGCTTCGATCGGAACGACCTCAAAACCGAGAGCGCCCAACCCCCGCGACGGCGCCGCCAGAGGGGGATCTCTGCGCTCTGCCCTGTAAACGACACGGCCCCCTTCGTCTTTGAAGAGGGCCGTCGAACTCCCCCGGCTGGACTCGAACCAGCAACCTAGCGGTTAACAGCCGCTCGCTCTACCAATTGAGCTACAGGGGATCTGAGCTGAGCAACGCAGGATACACACTCAAGACGGGTGGTCAAGTTGCTCCCCAGCCAAGCACGGCCAGCACGAGATCTGAGGTGTGGCCCACATAACGAACACCGGTATGTAAGGACTGCACAACATCGGCGCAATACTCCATGCCACTGAGCCTACCGCAACCACAGCAGTGCTCTGAAGAAGGCCACCAATCCAGCATGACTGTGAATCCCCGCCCTCGCGGGAAATCCGCCGCAGGCAGACTCGCTCTACCAATTGAGCTACAGGGGATTTGAGTTGAAATCCGCCCTAAATAGGGCAGAACGAGGCGCAAACACCGCCGCAGGACCAGAGGCACGCCATCAACTTGACGTACACGCCACAGACCGTATCCTGTGGTGCTCGGCGTCCAAGGGGACGCCCAGATTCGCCCCTCCTGAACCAGCCAACGGCCTCCGAAGGACCCCGTCATGAAGAAGGACATTCATCCCGAGTACTACCCCGAAGCCAAGGTCATGTACCGCGGCGAAGAGGTGATGACGGTTGGCGCCACCGTGCCCGAACTGAAGGTAGAAATCTGGTCCGGCTCACACCCCTTCTACACGGGCAAGAGCTCATTCGTTGACACAGCCGGCCGCGTCGAGAAGTTCCAGCGCAAGTTCCAAGGCGACTACTTCAAAAAGAAGGACAAGAAGAGCTCCTAGCTCAACTCGCTTGATCCCCCCACGACCGCGTTCCTCGAACGCGGTCGTGTCGTGCGCATTGAACGCATCTCCACTGCATACTGCCTGCTGCTCCCATGGCCACCCTGCTCCAAGCACTTCGCGACAAACTCGCCCAACTCGAAACTGAATTCGAGGCCACCGAGGCTGCGCTGCTCGACCCTGAGATCCTCGCCGACCACAAGGCGGTTCGCACGCACTCCATTCGCCGCGCCGCATTGCAAGGGCCAATGGAGGCCTGGCGAGCACTCCAAACGGCCGAAGCCACCATCGCCGAAGCGAACGCGGTACTGGAAGAGACCGACGACGACGAACTCCGCGAACTGGCAAAGATTGAACGCGACCAAGCCACCACCATCATGGATGCGCTCATCGAAGATGTGCAGCGACGCCTGGTGCGCAGTGACGACGACGCCATCGGCGCCCTCATCATCGAAGTGCGAGCCGGCGTAGGCGGCGACGAAGCGGCGCTGTTCGCCGGCGACCTGCTGGAGATCTACACCCGCTTCGCGGCGGCCAAAGGCTGGACACTCGACACCATCGAACACACACAAGGCGACCACGGCGGCGTGCGCAGCGCCATCATCAGCATCGAAGGTGCCGGCGCGTGGTCACACCTTGGCTACGAAGGTGGCACCCATCAAGTGAAACGCGTGCCCGCCACCGAAGCCAAGGGTCGCGTGCACACGTCCACCGCCACCGTCGCCGTGCTGCCCCAGCCAGAAGACATCGAACTGCATCTCGATCCCGCCGACGTGAAAGAGATGATCACCACGGCCACCGGGCCTGGCGGTCAGAACGTCAACAAGGTGTCGACAGCCGTGCATCTGATTCACGAACCCTCCGGCATCGAGGTGCGCATGCAAGACACCAAGAGCCAGTCGCAGAACAAGCAGAAGGCCTGGCAACTGCTCAAGGCACGGCTGTACGAACAACAACGACAAGCCGCCGACGCCGCTCGCGCACAAGAACGCGCCGCAATGATTGGATCGGGCGGACGCGCGGAGAAGATCCGCACCTACCGCTGGAAGGAACGCACCGTCACCGACCACCGCCTCGGGGCGTCGTTCGCCCTGCAGGGTGTGCTCGCGGGCGAGCTTGACCCCATCGTGGACGCCCTTGGCGAAATGGACGTCGCAAAGCGGCTGGCAGCCCTCTAAAAACCCCCCTGAAGCCGCTTTCCTGCAGTTGGCAGCGGGTTCACAGCAACCATTGGCTCGTTGCACGGGTATCTTGAAGTATCACCGGAGGATCATTCATCCCATGTCCAATCGACGTGCCTTCACGCTTGTAGAACTGCTCGTGGTCATCGCCCTCATCGGCGTGCTCGCAGGCATCCTGTTGGTGGCCGTAGGCAGCGCCACGAACTCCGCCCAACGCTCGCGCACCATGGCCACGATGAACTCCGTGTCCGCCGCGATCGACGGCTTCGTCCTGGAACACGGCCAACTGCCCGGCCTGATCCCGGCCCACCTGCTTGGCGAAGGCGACGTGCTCAGTCAATCGCAGAACGTGGTCCTGCATCTCACCGGAGGCGCTCGCACATACGCCACGTATGTAAACGGCGCAGGCGAAGAAGTCGCGCTCGATCCGGCCGCACTGGCCGAATACGAACGATTCCGCGATCTGCCCGGCACTGCTCCGGTGGAACTCACGCCTATCTCCGATGGCGACCTCACCTACTACGTGATCTACAAGAGTGAACGTTTCGGCGAAGGCCCCTGGATCAAAGGCCGCCCCTATCCGCCATATCTGGCACCCAAAGATGACGAAGTGCGGTTCCCTGATGTGAGCCCGGGCACCTACGACCCGCTCACCAGCGGCCACAACGATCTACCAGATGTCGTCGACGCCTGGGGCCAGCCGCTGCTGATCTTCACGCGACAACGTGGCAACGGCCCGCTCATCACCGAACACGACCATGGGGATGACGACGACACGCACACCGCGCAGTTCCATCAGGAAGGCATGTGCGTGTACGCCGCGGCCGCCACGCTTGGTGACAAGGAAGCCCGCCAACGGCAGGAAGACATGTCCACCGGCGGCAAAATCGGCTCACGATTGGCCGGGGCCGACGAAGGCGGCGCCGCCGACGGCGAACGCGAGCACTGGCTCTATCTGATGCTTGCCCATCCGACCTTCACCACCCTCAACGCCAGCACGTTTGAAGGTCAGCCCGCAGGGGCTTATCTCCTGCTCTCCGCTGGGCAAGATGGCATCTACCTGAGCCATCAAGATGGCCCGTTGCTGAGCAATGGCCAGCACAACCCCTCCTTCGCCAGCATGGACTTTGAAGACCTCGAAGACTTTGACGACATCCGCATGGCGGGCGGCGCTGTTCGCTGAATCGCGATGTACTGCACACATTCACAGCCGCCTCGCACTCGTGTGCGAGGCGGTTGTCGTTCAGTCTTGTGCCCAATGATGCGGCGCCATCCCTGAACCGCTTCTCGCATCCGCCCGAAGTCGTCTCGCGCTCGCTGAGCACCAATGCACAGCCTGCATGCGTACGCCCACCGGCCCTTGCCCCATGCAGACAGCACAACGAACACGGCCCCACACCAGAGCATGGGGCCGTGTGGTCCAGTTGGATTGCAGTTGCCTCAGCCCAGCAGGCCGCGACCTTCGATCGCTTCCAGTGCTGCGGCGACGCAGTCTTCCAGTGAAGACTCGCCGGTGTTCAACACTAGCTCGGCCTTCTCAGGCGCCTCGTAGGGATCGTCGATCCCGGTGAAGCCCTTGATCTCGCCGGCGCGGGCCTTCTTGTACAAGCCCTTGGGGTCTCGCTCTTCAGCGATGGCCAGATCCACTTCCACGTAGCACTCGATGAACGGCACACCAGCCTCTTCGTGGAGTGCCCGCACTGCGTCGCGGTCGGCTGTGTAAGGCGAGATGAACGACGACAGGCAGATCATGCCCGAGTCGGCGAAGAGCTTGGACACTTCACCGATGCGGCGAATGTTTTCGGCGCGATCCTCGGCGCTGAAGCCTAGGTTCTTGTTCAGACCCATGCGGATGTTGTCGCCATCAAGACGATAGGCGGCGTGTCCACGCTGGATCAGCACCTGCTCTAGTGCCACGGCGATCGTGCTCTTGCCACTGGCGCTCAGACCGGTGAACCACACGGTGCCGCCAGTCTGCTTGAGGCAGGCAGCTCGCTCTTCACGAGTGACCGTGCCGTCGTGCCAGGTGATGTTCGTTGCGACCTGTTCGGCCATGAGAAACTCTCAATTCTGCCCTTTGGGGCTTTGTTCTGCCCTGTCGGGCTGTTGGAGCCTGTCGGATGAACTCAGACCGTTGCCGATCAGGCGGTGGCCAGCGAGGTGGCCCATTCGATGAGGACGTCAGCAACTTCTGGTCGAGAGAACTCGGCCGGGGGACGCTCACCCTTGGCCAACAATTCACGCACCTTGGTGCCACTGAGGAAGACTTGATCGCCTTCGAGCTTGGGGAATGTCTTAGCGGACACCATCCCCTGAGCCTTGTGGCTCCAGGCGGCATGCTCGAACTTGAGCGGCGTCACCTTGATGGCACCGGTCTCGATGGTGTCGAAGATCTCCTGGGCGTCGTAGGTGCCGTAGTAGTCACCCACACCGGCGTGGTCACGGCCCACGATGAAGTGGGACACGCCGTAGTTTTGACGAACCAAGGCGTGCAGCACGGCTTCACGCGGCCCTGCGTAGCGCATGGCTGCGGGCATCACCGTGAGGCAGGTGCAATCGGGCACGAAGTAGTGCTCGATGATCGTCTCGTAGCACTGCATGCGAACGTCAGCAGGGATATCGCCTTCCTTCGTTTCGCCCACCAGCGGGTGGATCAGCAGGCCGTCGCAGATTTCAGTGGCACACTTGCACAGGTACTCGTGGGCGCGGTGAATCGGGTTGCGCGTCTGGAAACCCGCCACGGTGCTCCAGCCTCGACGCTCGAATTCGGCGCGGGTCTGGGCAGGCGTCAGGCGGTACTCGGTGAACTGTTCGCCGGGCTCAACCTCGGGCGTGACGGTGAGCACGTGCACCGTGCCGCCCACGAGCCAGTTGCCTTCGGCCAGCACTTGAGCAACGCCCGGGTGGGCGTCGTCGCGTGTTCGGAACACACCGTCAAGTTCGATGTCACGGTTGTGGGCGTAGATCTCTTCCACATCGATCACGGCCATCAGCGTGCCGTCACTGTGATACAGCGCGGCGCGACCGCCGGTCTCGAGCGTGGCCTTGACGTCGTCCTCAACAGCCAGCGTGGCGGGGATGGGCCACACGGTGCCGTCGGCCAACTTCATGTCGGTGCAAATGCTGCTGAAGTCCGCTTCCTTGACGAAGCCGGTGAGCGGACTGAACGCACCAGTGGCGATCATCTCCAAATCACACGCCTGCTTGGCGGACATCTCGATGCGAGGCAGCGATGCGGCCTGGGCGCGAAGGGCATCAGCCTGATCAGCGGCGACGAAACGGTTGACGAGCGAGCCGCCATGCGGGGGGACGAGCGTTGTACCCATGGGATTCAAGGCCTTGTGAATTGTGGCTCAGCGAATCGGCACAGCCGAAGGAGCCGAAGGGGGTAGCCAATGCCAGAGCATCGGTCGTGATCGGCACGCATGCCGAGGGCAAAAACCGCCGAAATGGGCGGGAAAACGACGATCGTAGAGACTCCCCTGCCTCGGGGCAAGACCTGATTCGCAGGCATTTGCAGGTGCCACGCAGCACCGCAGATTTCAGGCCAATGCAGGGCCTCAAACCACCGTGAAGTTGGCCATTCGCTCGTGCGGCAAACTCAGTAAGTGCCTGGAGGCGGTGATACAGCTGCCGCCATCGAGGCCGTCGCGGCGATGGCGCTTCGCACGTGTGGCGAGATCAGTCCTTGCTCGGCGGCTGCGTACCGCCGCGATGATCGCCTCGACAGTCGCCCCCACGGCGGCGCGGCGGTCTGGATCAGTTCTGGCGCGGAGGCTGCGTGCCGCCGCGCTGACCACCTCGACGGTCGGCCCCACGACGGCCTTGCTGTCGTCGCTTGGCGGCGTCCTCGGCAGCCTTGTCCAGACGCGCTCGCAGCTGGGTCTGCTGCTCGGTCGTGAGCAGGTTCCACAGATCCTGCTGCGCCTTGGCGGCACGGGCCTGGAGTTCCTGTGCCTTTGACATCAATTCCTGACGACGCTCGGCAATGTCTTGCGGGATTTCTTCTCCCTCGCCGATCGCTCGCCGAAACGCGTTGAAGTCGGCGAGGGCTTGCTTGTCTTCTGGGGAGAGGCTCTTGCGAGCTTCAGCGGCGGCATTGATCCCCGCAGCACGTTGCTCCTTGGTGAGATTCGGCAGCGCCATGTAGGCCCGGAGAAACTCGCGAGCGGATGTCTTCTGTTGCCCGCCCCGTCCCGAAGACATGGCTGACATGCCGGCGATGGGCTTCTTGGCATCTGCTTCGGTGGCGCCATCGCGAACCCAGTCTTCGATGACCTTGATCTGGTCCGCCGTCAACACCTTGCCCGACGGTGGCATCACGTCGTCATGGCCGGCCGGCAGTTTGATGCGTTGCACAAGCAGACTGCCGGCGGGATCACCGGGCTTGACCACCCGAAACTTCTCCGGCCCTTCATGCAAGCGCGAGATTGGCAACACTTCGACGCCGCCCTTCTGCTTGTCACCAGCATGGCACGACGCACAGTTGGCCTGCAGAATGGACTCAACGGTGACCGCGGTCATCATGGCGCCGCCGGTGCGACCGCGACGGTCGTCGGTCTGGGCTGGCACGGACGGTCCCTTGAGCGGATCGTCGGCCTGGCCTGGCTGTGCAGGATCAGATGTGCGGCGGGCGACATCTTCTGGATTGGTGGGATCCCAGTTGCCTGGAGGAGGCGGGGCGTCTTGCAGCGTGAGCACTGTGGCGAGCGCAAGGAAGATGACGTGCATGGCGGGCCTCCTGTGGGTGTCCACCAGAGTCTACGATACGGACCTCGGAGACCATCCCCCAATGACCGTTTCGCAAGATGCCGTACTCAAGGCCCTCGAGGGCGTGAATGACCCCGATCTGGGCCGCGATCTCGTGTCGCTCAACATGGTGAAGGGTGTCCACTGTGACGGCGACGCCGTGACCGTGGGCATTGAATTGACCACACCGGCATGTCCCATGAAGGATGTCATCGAACGCGATGTGGTCGCGGCGGTGCATGGTGCGTGCGGCGACGGCGTCGCGGTGACCGTGGATTTCACCGCCAAAGTGCGTGGTGGCAATCCTGATCGACAGGTACTGCCCAACGTGAAGCATGTGATCGCAGTGGGTGCCGGCAAAGGTGGCGTGGGTAAGAGCACAATCTCCACGATGCTCGCTCTTGGCCTGTCTCGAGCTGGCGCTGCAGTGGGCTTGCTGGATGGCGACATCTACGGCCCGTCATTGGGCACCATGCTCGGCCTCGATGCACTGCAGGCAACGGCCCAAGGCAACATCCTTGATCCCTTTGATGTCCATGGCGTGAAGTCCATGACCATCGGCAAACTGGTAGACCCCGAGAAGGCGATGATCTGGCGTGGCCCCATGGCCCACAAGGCGTTTCAACAACTGCTGATGCAGACCAACTGGGGCGAGCTCGATTACCTGATCGTCGACCTGCCGCCGGGCACTGGTGATGTGCCGTTGAGTCTGGCGCAGTCGTTGCCACTGTCGGGCAGTGTGATCGTGTGCACGCCCCAACGCGTGGCGCTTGATGACGCCCGGCGAGCGGTAAAGATGTTCGGACAGTTGGAGGTACCAGTGCTCGGTGTCGTGGAGAACATGAGCTGGTTCATCGACGACGCTGGCGGCACGCACGATCTGTTCGGCACCGGTGGCGCCGAATCGATGGCACAAGACATGGGCCTGCCCTTCCTTGGCCAGGTACCGATGCACACGCAGGTGCGGGTGGGCGCCGATAAAGGCGACCCGACGGCCATGTTCGAATCTCATGCCGATGTGCAAGCGGCGTTCGAACAGCTCGCAGCGAAAGTGGCCCAGCAGGTGTCCATCGCCAGTGCGGCCACGGTGACCCCCACGATCAGCGTGCGCTAGGCGTGGGGTCTGACCCCGAAGCAGTATCAGGCGTACAACAGCACCAGCAGCGCGGTCATCGCCAATCCGTTGTTGATGCCGTGCATCACCATCGGAGCGATCAGTGACCCACGCCACTCGCGGGCCAGTGCGATGGCGATCGCGATGCCCATCAGCGCCGGAACACCCATCCACCCCTGCGGGTGCACAGCGGCAAACACGAATCCCGTGATGAACGCCGAGCTCACGCACGACACCGCACCTCGACCAAGCTTCCCCACGCTCCTCAGCTGCCTGTACAGCAGGCCCCGGAACACCGTCTCTTCCACAAGCGGCGCCATCACCACCGCAACGATCAAACTCAATGCGATCGCGGCTGGATCACCGAGCACCTCCACAATCGGGTGCGATGGCGCGTCAGCGTCGCCCTCAACGACCCCCGCCATCGACATGAACATCAAGGTGATGAGCAAGCCGATGCCCTGGATCGGCAACATGCACATCCACCCCACCACGCCTGCGGCCAGTTCACGAACGAGGCCCTTGCCACAGTGCAGTCCAATGTCCTGCCGTGTGCGGCTCAGTGACGACCCACGCCATGACGGCCATGCCAACGCCACCAGACTCAACGGGAACGCAACCGCGAGCAGACTGAACGGACTGCACGCCAATGCCCTCGCCCCTTCCGCGGCGACGATGGACAGGAGATTGAACACGATCAACCAGGCAACAAACGTCTCGGCGTACAGCCCGTGCTGCACCGAACGCTCAGTCAACGCGCTACGCATCGTGCCGGCTCGCACACGCACCAACGCGATGATGCACAGCACCAGACCGACCAACGCTGAGACGCCGACCACGAGCAACCCGGCAACGATCATCATCACCGCGCGAACCGCCCGCTCCTGCAAGGCCCGCAACGCATCTTGATCTACACATGCCGACCAAAGGATCGGTGCGAAGGGGCCCAATTCGGCCTTGGCGCGATTGCCGTCTTCCGCGGTGTCATCCCCTTGGAGGATCTGCAGCACCGAATGCACCAACTCGGCGTTGGGTGCGGCTGCGTCGAGCTCCATGCGGAGTGCCTTGGCCATGAGTGTGGCTCGTTCACGGTCGAGCACGGACAGCATCACAATGCCCCGCAAGCGTTGCATCGCATCGGTGTTCTCAAGCAGCGGCTCGAGCGGCGTGTCACTGGGCATCAGGGTGATCTGACCGAGCAGCACTTTGGCCTGGATTTCCTGTTCCACGTCGGTCTTGGGGGCCTCTTCGACCAATTCGGCAGCCGCAGGTTCGATCTCTGTGCCCTGGGCCTCGTCACCTCCGATCCACACGCCCAGGGCGATGAAGCTGGTGATCAGCGCGATCAAAATCCAGGCGATTCCGGGCTGAGGCTGCATGTGCTGCGCTGAAGATGAAGGTGATGGCTGCATGGCGAACACCCTAGCGGCCCTTGAACCCCTGCTGATGCCCCTTGCAGGGGCATTGTGGGCTTGATTTTCACACTGATTTCGCTATCCTCCTCGGTTCGCCCGTGGTCGATTCAGGCCACGGCTTTCGTGTGATTGCACGCCCCGAACAGGGGTGCAGGAGGACCGGGCCATGCCCCGTCAGACCAGTTTCAAAACGCGTGAAGACGTTGATCGCTCATGGCATCACGTCGATGCCGACGGCAAGGTGCTCGGCCGCATGGCCGTGTCCATCGCCCGGGTTCTGATGGGCAAGCATCGTCCCGACTACACACCGCATGTAGATTGCGGTGACTTCGTGGTCGTGACCAATGCCGACAAGATCGTGCTCACCGGCCGCAAGGCTGAGCAGCGCATGGTCAAGTCGTACTCGGGCTATCCCGGCGGTCTGCGTCAGCGACCTGTCGGCACCGTGATTGAGAAGCATCCGGAACGTGTCGTCGAGACCGCGGTCCGCCGCATGCTGCCCAAGAATCGTCTGGGCCGTCAGATGATGACCAAGCTGAAGGTGTACGCCGGAAGCGACCACCCGCACACCGCGCAGCAACCAGCTGCCATGTCCTGCTGATCTGGAGTTCGACCAGCAATGACCGACGAAGGCACCATCGAAAACGGCGACACCGCCGACACCCCGACCGAAGCAGCAGCCCCCGCTGAAGTGGCACCCGAAACGCCCAGCGAAGCACCTGCAGCCATCGAGGCTCCCGTCATCGAAGACACCACCCCCGCACCGGCGTCCGTCGCCGCGGCGACCAAGCCCGCTTCAGGCGGTTGGTTCTGGGGCACCGGCCGCCGCAAGGCTGCCGTCGCACGTGTCCGCGTGAAGGCCGGCAACGGTCAGTTCAAGGTCAACAACCGCGACCTCACCGAGTTCTTCTCGCAGGAGCGTGACCACAACGACATCAACTATGTCCTCAAGACCACCGGCACACACGGTGGCGTGGACGTGGCCGTCAACATCCGCGGTGGCGGCTATACCGGACAAGCCGGTGCCATCGTGCTGGGCCTTGGCCGAGCACTCCGCAACTTCGACCCGTCCCTGGACGGCGTCCTCCGCGAACACGGCTTCCTCACCCGCGACCCGCGTAAGGTGGAACGCAAGAAGCCCGGTCAGCCTGGTGCCCGTAAGCGGTTCCAGTTCTCCAAGCGTTGATCCAACGTCTGGCCTGACAACCACGAATCGAACGACGCCCGCAGCACCGAGCTGCGGGCGTCGCTCATGTGGCACACCGTGTGCTACAGGCGCAACGCCTGATACCGCCATAGATAGCACGCGAGACAGGTCCCCTCGGGATGACGTGCGAAAAGGCTGCATTGGAGGTCAGACCCCAAACGTATATTGCGCGAAAAGCACGATGCCGCACGATCGGCGAAGAAGCGACGACGTTGGCGTCAGTAGCCGACATGATGGCCATACTTCGATTTTCCTTAACAATTGGGGTCTGACCCCAAGCGTGAGCGGATGGCGGCCGTGCGGGCGACGATCGACTGCACACTCGTGCCCAATCGTGCAGCCAGTGCCGCCGGAGACGTCAATGTCTGCCCGCGCAAGGCCAGTTGTGTGCACGCGAAGTCCACGTCGTCGTCCTGCAGTCGATCGAAAGACCGTTCCCATCGTGGATCGGGCAACACCAAACGCCATGGCGTGTGCCGAATCAAAAACACGCCCTCGCCCGATGCGCTCATGCCGCGGTCGGACATCGTTGCCACCTGCACCAACCGCCGATCACATGCCGCACGAACTCGTTGCGACAGGCGTTCTGGCCCGTCTTCACTTCGTTTCACGGTGTCGATCATCGCATCCACCAGCGGCGGCAGCACGCGCACCATGACCGGCGCTGGCAAGGTGGCCGCAGGACGCCCTGACCACTGGGACAACGCTGCCGCGACAGCCGGTGTCAACCCCAACAGCACACCCCACCAGTGGCGCGTCATGGCCTGCACGGCCGCCTCCACGCGCACCCATGCGTCGATGCCCGACCGCGCCGTGCACCCCGATGCCGCCTCGGCCAACACCTCCAGCGCCGCAGCGGTTCCGTGATACGACGACACCACATCGACATCAACATCGCGCCCCGGCACCAGCACCGCGTCCCATCGCAATCGTGGTGGCTCTGTCTCTTCGCCATCGCTGCGCGGCACCGGGGGCGACGCCAATACCCGCTTGATACGTTTCATTTGCGCACGACGACACGCGCGGTGCACGCTGGGCACACCAATGCCCAGCCTTGATGCCAACGCCGTTGCAGATACCCCCCGCCGCACACCTCGCAAGATCAGCGTGCCTTGTCGATCATCCAATCGCGTGCCTTTGGCCAACGCCAACCGGCCCGCATCCACCGCCCGACGAAGCACGCCGCGCACGGTGTCGATCGAACAGCCCACATCTTGGGCTACAGCCCGACTCAAACTGGCCAGATCGCCGTGCCTGGATGCCATTGCTGCGGCGCGTCGCTCGATGTCCTCCACCTGACCTGCCACTCGCGACGACCCGGGTGCCACATCGACGGCGGTGCGAAACCACGTGAGCATGTCATCGGGCGCCGCCAAGCGCAGCGGCCCATCGCCAAGCCGCGACCACCACAGCACCAATCCCTGATCACGCATCGACCGCAATCCACTGCGACTCCGGCCAAAGGAGGCCGCAACCTGATCGAGATCCCGCAATGGACCACGCGAACCGCCAGCTTCAAGTGGACACCCACGCGATGCCACCTGAATCATCGTCACCAGATCAGCCCGCAGTGCGGCGCCCACCACCACCTCCTGCCCCGCTTCATCGGGCCGATAGCCCGTCAAACGGAAGGTAATGAAGTCCATGGGGTAGCCACGGTCAGCATCGATGTCACGAATCAGTGCTTCTGCAGACTCGAGGCGTTTGCGGCGCACGGCTTCGGGCGCCCACTCCAATTGACGATTGAGATCGGCGATGACGCTGGAGCGAAACTCCGGACGCCGGGGCATGTCAGTGCACGTCGGCCCAGCGAATCGTCGTGCCGCCTGGCAACAGGTCGTGCTCGACACACCGCTGAACGAACGCCTCATACCCCTGCCGTTGCGCTGCGCCGAACTCATAGCACAGCGTGTCGGCCAGATAGCCCTCGGCCACGCGCAGCGGCCAGCCATGCTGCCGTGCACCTGCTGCCACCATCGCCTCAAATCGCATCAGATTCGCGCGTCGCTGACGATCAAGCACCGCAGCCACGCCACGGGCACGGTCGGCACACTCGGCACGCAACATCCACACTGCGAAGACGAAAGGCAGTCCCATGGCTGAGCACCATGCTTCACCCAGATCGATCGTGTGGGCGTGCACGGCCGGATCAACGATGTCGGTCATCACCTTGTCGCCGATCATGAGCACCGATCGGGGTGTGTCATCCGCCCCCCATGACTCCAATCCAGCTCGCGCATCCCACGGAACGAGTTCAGGATCAACACCCCACACATCACGCAGCAGAATCCGAGCTAGTGCCACACTGGTGTGACTGTCGGTATCGCAATGCAGATGCGTGATCTCCGCCGGCGGCACACTCGACACCAACTGCACGGTGCGGGTGGGACCATTGCTCGCGATTGGCGCCACAGGAATCACCAGTGGCTGAGGATCGATGCGTACCGCGTCGATCGATGATCCCAGCGACAGATCAATGTCCCCCTCGCCGAGCGCACGAGCTAGGGCCGACGGCACCATCGCGGTGGTCTGCCAGTCACGCAACCCATCAAGCCCCCAGGCCACGGGCCAGGCGTTCAGATAGGGCACCAGTCCAACACGCAAGAGCGCCCGGTCACCGGTGACAGGTGCTGCATCAAGTGGCAAGGGACGTTCGGCAACGACGGACATGCGTGAAGTATAGGTCGCTCCACGCCCTACTCAGCGAAGGATGCGTCAGCCCGCGGCAACAGCGTGCGTGCGTGTCGCGCCCGCGCTGGAGATCAGCCGTCGGTGCACACGTGGGCCGATGTTCGTCAAGAGATGGTGTGGCTGCAACCCCATCGACGCAGCAAATGCCGAGAACGTCTCGGGCCCGAACACCTCGACACTGGTGCCTACATCCACGGCCGCGGACAGATGCGTGACGTCGATCATCACTTGATCCATCGCCACCGTGCCCACGATGGGCGCCGTGCCGATCGCTTCCCCCTTGGCATCGCGCACCGTGAGTCGCTGCCCCGTGGCCTGCACAGGAAGTCCATCGGCGTAGCCCACCGGCACCATGGCGAGTCTGGCATCGCGAGCACACACGTGACGACCGCCATACCCAACGGCAGTCCCAGATGGCACGGCGCGAACGCTTGCGATGCTGGCCTGCCATCGCACGGCGCCGGTCAGATGCATCTGATCATCCAGCGCTACGGCATGCCCCGCCCACCCCAGTCCGATGCGCACCATGTCACCGCGAACCTCGGCGTCTCGAAGGGCAGCGGTGGTCGCGGCAATGTGTCGCCGACACGTCACTGGCAATCGCCGTCGCATCGGCAACAGCATGCGATCGAAGTCTGCGAACTGCGACCGGGTTCGCTCTCGATCAGCTGCCGCTGTGAAATGCGACATCACACCATGTGTCACCAGACGTGGATCGGCCAGCATGCCGCGCAGCATGTTGGCCGCGTCGTTCAGATGCATACCACGGCCCATGCCGGTGTCCACCTCGAGATGGACCCCGATCGGACGCGACATGGCGTGCGCCAGCCCACGCACGTCATCGAGCGCCGCGCCATCTTGAATCACCAATTGCACTCGACCATCACCCAAAGGTGCCGCCAGCGGGTGCAGCGGGGTCAGGTCACGCACAGGACCCAGCACCAGCAAGGGCACCGACACGTGATCCAGAAGCGCCAGGGCTTCGTCGATGCGATGGACAGCAAGCAGGCTCCAACCAGCGGCCTCAAGCACCGGTGCGATGGCATGCGCGCCCAATCCGTAGGCATCGGCTTTGAGCACGCCACACATAGCTTGACGATCGCACAGGTCGTGCAGCACTGCTGCATTGGAAGCAATCGCGTCCAAATCGATCTGTAAGGTGCTGTCAGCGTGCATCCGTGCCCTACATGTGGTCTTCAATCGTCGTCAATAGTTGCTATCGACGGCCGCGGAATCCTATCATGAGCGCTTCTACACACGCCGCGAGCGGATCTCCGCCACCTCGGCCACGATCCCCATTCTCGGCGAGACCTCAATGAGCGAAATCTTCAACACCGACGCGACGTTCGAGTCGATCGGCCTCCGCCCGGAGGTGCTCAAAGGCATCACCGAAGCGGGCTTCGAACACCCCACACATGTCCAGGCGGAACTCATTCCGCAGGCCATCGAAGGCCGCGACATCCTCGGGCAATCCAAGACCGGCACCGGCAAGACGGCCGCCTTCGGCCTGCCCCTGCTGCACGCCCTGACTGTGGAAGACACGTTTGGCGCACTCGTCCTCGTGCCCACACGGGAATTGGCCGTGCAGGTGGCTCGGGAAATCGACGTACTCGGCAAGCACACGCAGCTTGATGTGGTCCCCGTGTATGGCGGCCAGAAGATCACGGTGCAACAGAAGAAGCTCGAGCGGCACCCCCACATCATCGTGGGCACGCCTGGGCGCGTGATGGACATGCACCAGCGGCACATGCTGCCCTACAAGCATCTCAAGATCGCGCTGCTCGACGAAGTGGACCGCATGCTCGACATCGGCTTCCGCGAGGACATCCGCAAGATCCTCGGGGCCATCAAGCACGAGCATCAGACAATCTTCGTGTCGGCCACGATTTCGCCCGAGATCGAGAAGCTCGCCAAGCAGTACATGACCAACCCACTGGATCTGTCCACGGTCGAGGCCAAGAGTCTCACTGTGTCGCAGGTGAACCAGCGGTTCATGGCTGTCGAGCCCTGGGACAAACGACGCCTGCTGCAGAAGGTCATCAAGACCGAGAATCCCGATCTCATGTTGGTGTTCTGCCGCACCAAGGCCACCTGCGACAAGGTCAGCGACGCCCTCAACCGCAAGAACATCGACGCGAGCACCCTGCACGCCGACATGGGACAGAGCCAACGCGACCGCGTGATGCGCAAACTGCGTGAAGGCAAGTTGCGTGTGCTGATCGCTTCAGATCTGGCCGCCCGCGGTATCGACGTGAAGGGCATCACGCATGTGGTCAACTACGACGTGCCCGAAGACCCCGAGGTGTATGTCCACCGCATCGGACGCACCGCCCGAGCGGGCAGCGATGGCCAGGCCATCATGTTCGTCACGCCGGATCAGGGCGGGCTCGTCGACGGCATCATGCAGTTGACCAACGTCGAGATCCCGGAAATGACCTACGAGGACTTCACGCCCTCGCCGCCGCCGGAGAAGGACCGACGTCGCATCGAAGCACAGTCCAAGGCCAAGGCACAAGAGGTGCAGGACAAGTCCCGCTCCGTGAACCAGCTGCCCGACGCCAAGTCCGCGGCCGATAAAGCCAAGTTCCCCGGCGGCATCGTGCCCACTGCACTGCCCAAGAAGGGCATGGGTGGACGGCTGCGTACTCGTCGCTCGTGACGGTCGTCACACTACATCCGGAGGTCGCCGACGCCCTCGACCAGGGCCGACCTGTCGTGGCACTGGAAACAGCAGTGCTCACCTGCGGGCTGCCTCGTTCCACGTGGCAGGCTGACCATGGCGACTGCCCAGAGGGCATCGATCCAGCATCCCCACTGCATCTGGCCACAAGCCGCCTGCTCGCCGACACGGTGCGCACAGCTGGCGCTGTCCCGGCCACGTGCGCCATTGTGGATGGCCAGCCCATGATCGGCCTCGATGACGCCACGCTCGAACATCTTGCACTGGCCGCACCGGCGAAAGCCGCACCAGAATCAACCGCCCTGCACTGTGCTGCGGGCACGACTGCAGGCACCACCGTTGGCGGCACGTTGATGCTGCTGCAGCAGGCCGCATCGATCGCTCCACCTATCCGCTGGTTCGCCACTGGCGGCATCGGGGGTGTGCACCGCAACTGGCAGGACCATCTTGATGTCTCGGCCGATCTGGGCATGCTCGCCCGCACGCCGGTGGGCGTGGTGTGCGCAGGAGCCAAGTCGATTCTTGACGTGCACGCCACGGCCGAAGCGCTGCAGACGCTGGGCGTGCCGGTACTCGGCATGGACACCTCCCGCATGCCCGCCTTCCTGTCGACCGGGGCCGATGATGCGCCGCCGGTGACGTCAACCGAACACCCCGCGGCAATTGCGCAGGCCCACTGGACCATGGGCGGTGGCGGCGTGCTGTGCGTGCAGGATCCTCCGGTCGAAGCCGCGTTGGACCGCACCGACGCTTCAGCCTGGGCCGACGCCGCCGAAGCGGGTGTCAGCACTACTGGTCCCATGCGTACACCCGATCTGCTGCAGGCCATGGCGACCATCTCCAAGGGCGCCACATTGCAGGCCAACATCGCCGTCCTTGTGGCCAATGCACGGACCGCAGCTGCACTGGCCCGTTCCGCCGTTTGACCTGCCCCCGCGGCGCTGGTCCAATACCTCCGGCTGCGTGGAGATGACTTCCGAACATGGGTTCGATCGCTCCTGCACACCACACACCCATGACCGACTCCGTATCAGGCATCCTCGACTGGGTTTCATCCCAGGAGTGCCGGCTCCGGCAGTACGACAATGGCATCGTCGTCAATGATGCCGACCCGCTCGTACCGCAGCAGCTGGCCGACGATCATGCGCTGCGCGAAGGCATGCGGATCGAAGCCACGGTGACGATGAAGCGGCCGCGTCGCCGGTCGGGCAAGCCCCGCGGCGCCGCTCGTGCGGTGGTAGAGACGCTGGTGCAGATCGAAGGCATGCATCCGGAAGACTGGGCGGCCCGGAAATCATTCACCGAACTCACCCCGATCGACCCCGAACCACGGATGGCCCTCGAGCACCGAGGGTGTCCCCCGGCGTGTCGTCTGATCGACCTCTTCTGCCCCATCGGCTTTGGCACCCGCGGTTTGATCGTGGCCCCGCCCAAAGCCGGCAAGACCGTGCTGCTGCAGCAGATCGCCAAGGGCATTCACCAGAATCACCCGCATGTGAAACTGGTCGCCTTGTTGATCGATGAACGCCCGGAAGAAGTCACCGACTTCCGCCGCAACGTGCCCGCTGAAGTGCTCGCCTCGTCCAACGACGAAGCAGTCGACCGGCACATCGAGCTGGGCATGCTCGCAGTCGACCGAGCCAAGCGCCTGCTCGAAGCGGGGCAAGACGTGGTGGTGCTGCTTGATTCGCTCACCCGGCTGGGCCGCGCCTTCAACAACTCGCGCAAGTACGGCAACAGCGGCCGCACGATGAGCGGCGGGCTCGACTCCAAGGCACTCGAGATTCCCAAGCAGTTGTTCGGCGCCGCCCGCAAGGCCGAAGAAGGTGGCTCGCTCACCATGCTCGCCACGTGCCTCGTGGACACCGGCAGCCGCGCTGATCAGGTGATCTTTGAGGAGTTCAAGGGCACTGGCAACATGGAGTTGATCCTTGATCGGTCCATCGCCGATCAGCGGCTGTATCCAGCGATCAACCTCGCCGCGTCGGGAACGCGTCGAGAAGACAAGTTGATGGGCGACGTGGAATTCAAGACAGTCTCGGCCTTGCGTCGACGCTTGATGAACATGAAGCCCGCCGTGCAGATTGAACAACTTCTCAGCGCCCTGCAGCGGTTCCCCTCGAACGACGATCTGGTGCGCGGCTGATGGCCAAGGCCGACGATGGCGTCCGGCAAGAAGCGGCGCGTCTGCTGGCTGTCGGCCAGCCTCACGAGGCAGAACAGTTGCTCCGCGATCTCGTTCGGCGTCGACGCAACGACCTCGACGCCATGGCGATGCTCGGCCAGGTGCTTGCTCGCCGTCGCGCCTTCGACGAAGCACTGCCGTTGATCCAACGCGCGATTTCAGGCGATCGCAAGCGGGCGGATTTCCATGCCCTCGCCGGCGAAGTCCTCACCACGTGGGGCAAGGCCGAAGAGGGCCTCGCTCGGTTTGACGAAGCGCTGAAGCTGCATCCTGGCTACCAAGCCGCCATGTCGGGCCGGATCAACGCCCTCCTTAGGCTCAGACGGCTTGAGGACGCTGCACAGGCCGCTCAGGACAGCCCTGACACGCCCATGATGGCTGGGATGGCCGCCAGAGCCCTGCGGCGAGCTGGCGATCCTGCGGCCGCTCGTGCACGCTTGACGCCCCACATGCAGGCCACTGATCTCCCTCACGAGGCGCACCGCACGCTGTGGTTTGAGCTGGGCCATGTCTGCGATGGGCTGCAGGACTACCCCGCGGCCTCGGCGGCCTTCACGCAGGGCAACGCGATGTCCACGCAGCCCGATGCATCTGGGCAACACGAGCGACAACTCGAGGCCGTCCTCGAGGGCTTTGCTGCAGAGGCATGGCCCACGCTGCCGCGTGCCGAGTGTGACAGCGATGTGCCGGTGTATGTGGTCGGGCTGCCCCGCTGTGGATCCACATTGGTGGAGCAGATCATCGCGTCGCACCCCGACGGTGCCGGTGCTGGCGAACTCGAAACGCTGGCCGAACTGGCCAGCGGTCTGGGCCCTCGCGTGGCCGCCGGACTGCCTTTCCCCGCATGCCTGATGGAAACCAACGAACTGCAACTCTCGTCCGTCGCCAAGGCCTATCTCAAGGTGTTGCGTCGAACGGCGCCCAAGGCCCGTCGGGTGGTGGACAAGCAGCTGGGCAATCTGGTGCTCGCCGGGTTCGCCGGTCTGCTCACACCCAATGCTCGCATCATTCACTGCACGCGGCATCCGATGGATCTGGGCCTGTCGTGTTGGACGCAGAAGTTTCCTCCCGAGACCAATGGCTGGGCGTCGTCGCAAGAGCACATCGCTGGCATGTGGCACAACGGGCAGCGACTCATCGACCACTGGTCCGAGATCCAGCCGCTGCCAACGCTCGAGGTGCGCTACGAAGCGCTTGTCAACGATCTCGACGGCCAGGTGCGTCGCATCCTGGAGTTCGTCGGCCTGCCGTTCGACGAGGCGTGTCTGCGGTTCTGGGAAACCAAACGCACGGTGCTCACGCTGAGCCAGGATCAGGTGCGGCGTCCGCTGTACGCCTCAGCCGTGGGCCGTCACGAGGCGTGGGGCGAGCTGCTGGACCCACTGCGAACAGCGCTCGGCGACGCGATCGACACCTACACCAGTGGGGTCTGACCCCAAATATGAGCGCCAAAAAGACCGCCCGCCGCTGTGTGGGGGCACACAACGGCGGGCGGGAAGTTTCGTCAAACAGCGGGGCCCGAGTTCCCGCTGGCGTCAGGGGCTCAGCCGCGACGACGACGACGGCCGGCGAGACCGGCCAAGCCCAGCAGCGCCACAGCGCCGGGGGCAGGAACAGCAATGTCGACACTGCCGGCAGCGTTCCACGTTTCGCCAGCAGCGTTGCTGCCCTGGAAACCAGCGCTGAAGGTCATGTCATAAGCGCCATCGCCCTTGAAGATCGTGAACTGACCAATCAGGACGCGGCCGCCCACTTCTTCACCCTGCGCGTCGGCGGGGGTCACGAACCAGGTGCCGTTGTCGGCGGAGGCGTCGCCGCCACCTTCAAAGCCAGACCAGTCAATACCGATCTGCTGCAGGGCGTTGCCGTTGGAGTACAGGGCGCCGATGGTGACGTAGGAGTCCCATTCGAGCGAAGGGAACGCCGTGAAGAGGGCGTCGTTGATGCTCGTGGACGTGGGGCCACCGAAACTCGTGTTCTGATAGGTGGATGCGCCACCGTTCATCGTGATGCTGAAACCGATGTCGCTGTTGCCGTAGACGGCATCAAGACGATCACCAGAATCCACATCCGCATACAGACGGACGGTGTAGTGATATGGAGCACCGGGATCAACAAGTTGATCACCGATGACGTCATAACTGAGGCCGTTCAAACCGGCCGTGGCGGAAGCAGCGACGGCGAGAGTGCCAACGGTGCCCGCAAACATGGAAAGACGCTTCACGTTCATTCCTCCGAACCTTTCTCTTCTCGTGCCGGGGTGCACATGATTTGATCTAGATCTCGCCCCCACGCCTTGCTCGGGACAGGTCCGACCCCGCGGACCCACATAAGAAGCCAAGCTTGGAACCCGGACACGCGTCCGGGAATGTGGTCAATGAATGGAATTGATCTGCTGATTGACGCCGTGGCGTCTCCTTCTGATCTCTCCCACGACTCCTAAAGGCCAACAAAGCCCATGCGTAGAGTCGCAAACTACTTGCCGACCTTACCTTCCGGATCACACAGGTCAACCACTGGAAGGGCGATCTGTCGCCATTTTTTCCCCGCGAAGGGGCTGTACATCCCCGCCACACGGCCAATATTAGGCCTTCTTGATGGGGGCACCCTGCACCATTCGGCCCCGAAGCAGTCTGGGTGCCGCTGATTCCACAAAAACTGGAATGATTTCACCGATCAACGCCTCCGCGGCGGGGCCCGCTGGGCGGTCAAAAACAGTGATCAGATCGCCCTGGGTGCGTCCTGAGAGCTGTACCGGGGGCTTCGCCCACCCCAGCTCCACTCGGCCGGGGCTGCTCGTCCCGCCCCCGGTGCCAAGTTTTTCGACGAAGACCTCGTGCACCTGGCCCACCTGTGCGGCGTGCACGGCCTGTGAGACCTCCGCCTGTACCGCCAGCAGCGCATTGCATCGTTCTTTTTTCACCGCCTCAGGCACGTCATCGGGCAACCGCTTGATCGCCGTGGTCCCCGGCCGCGGGGAGTACTTGAAGACGAAGTTGTTCTTGAAAGGCACCTGCCGGATCAGCTCGACCGAGGCCTCGAAGTCTTCGTCAGTTTCCGTGGGGAAGCCCACGATCATGTCACCGGCGATCGACGCCCCGGGCACCCGGTCCAGCACACGCCCGATGAACTCCATGTACTGCCCCATGGTGTAGCCACGGTTCATCAGACCGAGAATACGGTCGGATCCTGACTGCGCAGGCACGTGCAGATAGGGACAGATCCGCGGGCTCGATGCAATCACATCAAGAATGTCGTCGCCAAAGTCGCGGGGATAACTGGTGACGAAGCGCAGCCGAGCAAGCCCGGGCACTTCTTCGTGAATGCGGGCGAGCAGATCAGCGAATGTCGTGACTCGCTTGCCCGGCACACCACGATCGTCCTTCCGAAATGCTGTGAGGCCCGGGCCGACCTGCGGCAGTTCACGCCCGTCATCGCCCACAGCCAGATCGTGCACGTACATGTAGTGATTGACGGTCTGCCCAAGCAACGTGACTTCACGCACGCCTTGCTCCACGAGCTGGCGGCATTCGTCCACGATCGCATCGGGAGGACGATGCACTTCGGCCCCGCGGGTGTTGGGCACCACGCAGTACGTGCAAAACTTGTTGCACCCGCGTGTGATCCGCACGTACGCACTGCGTCCACCGTGTTCGGCAAGATCGGGATCGAAGGCACGAGACAGATCGAGTGACTCGAGGGAGTCTTCGGCCGCTGCGAGGGTGGTTGAGCGTCGCGACGTGTTGCCTTGAAGCGCGGATCGGTCGGCTTGCGCCACCGCCTCACCTTTGAGGACATTGTCCAGCAGCATGGGCAACCGATCGAGTTCGCCCGGACCACACATGAGGTCGACTTCGGGCAGGCGACGAAGCATCGCCTCACCCTCACGCTCAGCCAGACAGCCGATCACACCCAGAACCACGTCGCGGCCCTGCGCCTTCTCCACCTTGAGCTCACCAATCCTGCTGAGCACCTTGTTCTCGGCCTGCTGTCGCACCGAACAGGTGTTGTAGAGCACGATGTCTGCCTCGTCCCGGGAGGTGATGAACCGATAGCCAAGGGCATGCAGATGCCCACGAACCAGCTCACTGTCAAGCTCGTTCATCTGGCAGCCAAACGTCTCCAGATAGATGTTCGGCCCCGTGGAACCACCGTGCACTGTGAGGTCGACCATGGACCACGCATGCTACCGGCAACCAGACCCGCAAATGCCCAACCAGAATCGCTCCGATGGCCGATAGACACTGCACATGCGTAGCGGTGATGTCCTTCTGATTCTGGTCGTAGCGATGCTCGGCACCGGCGTCGTGGCGGTGCAATCCGCCGGACTCCGCGTGACCGACGCCCTTCCACTGGACGCGGCCATGTCCGATCGGATCATCTGGCTGGGGATCGCGGCAGTGCTCGCCTTTCTCGCCGGAGGGCGGCTGTCACCGGGATTCCTGCAGAAGCGTTGGGTGGTGTGGACCGCATTGGCCGTCGCCACCGTGCTGTCGGCGCTGGTGCTGATACCGGGCATCGGCCGCGAAGTGAACGGCGCCCGTCGCTGGATCGATGTCGGCCCGGTTGGCTTTCAGCCCAGTGAACTGGCCAAATGGGCCACGGTGATCTTTCTAGCCGCCGCCTGCACCTGGTGGGCCCGCGACCTCTTCCGCTTCCGCCGACTGCTGCTGGTGCTCATTCCTGTGGGCGTGATGGCGGTGGCCGTCCTCAAGGAAGACCTCGGCACGTCGGTCCTCATGTTGGCGGTCGCCGCAGGCATGGTGGCTGCCGCGGGCGCCAAGATCTGGCACCTCGCCGTGATGGGCACCGTGGCCGCACCGGCCATCGTCGGTGCCATCGCCATCGAGCCCTATCGCGTGCAACGATTGCAGGCCTTCCTCGATCCGTGGGCGGACCCCACCGGCACGGGCTACCACGTCATTCAATCGATGGCTGCCATTGCCGGACCTGGGCCGGGTGGCCGCGGGCTGGGCAACGGCATTCAGAAGTATGGCTATCTGCCCGAAGACACCACCGACTTCATCTTCGCGGTGATCTGCGAAGAGACCGGCGTGGGCGGCGCCGTGCTCGTGGTGGCGCTGTGCATTGGCCTACTGCTCGTGGGCTTCACCGTGCTGCGATCGGCATCGAGTGTGCATGCCCGCCTGCTGTGCCTCGGCGTGCTGCTCACGATCGGTGGGCAGGCCCTGATGAATTTGCTGGTCGTCACCGGCCTCGCCCCGACCAAAGGCATCGCATTACCGTTGATCTCCTCCGGCGGCACCGGGTGGTTGGTGACCGCCTTCGCCTTGGGCTGGATCCGGGCGATCGATCGGCAGCATGCCCAGGCCACCACGCCATCGCTCGAGGCGTCACAATTGCCCGCATGAGCGCCCCTCGCATCTTGATCGCCGGTGGTGGTTCCGGCGGACATGTCACGCCGGGGATCGCCGTGGCCGAAGCACTCAAGACTGCCTCGCCCGACACACACGTTCATCTGGTCTGTTCCGATCGTCCCATCGACGCTCGTGTCATGGACGGCTGCGATCTGCCATGGACACCACTGCCCGCGGTGCCGATACGCAAGACGCCCACGGGCGTGGCACGGTGCGCCATCGCCACGATGCGATGCATGCAACGCACCCGATCGATGGTGCGCGAGCAGCGCATCGATCTGGTGCTGCTGCATGGTGGCTTTGTGGCCGGCCCGGTACTGCTGGGCGCACGACGCGCCGGTGTCCCCACGGTGATGGTGAATCTCGACGTGGTACCTGGACGCGCCAACCGACTCATGTCGCGACTGGCCACACACTGCGCCACTGCTGTCGATACCACCCGCCCACTGCGGGCCAACTGCACCCGATTGCAGGGCGTCCCTGTCCGAGCCGCGGCAATGCCCGATGACGACAAGGCCACATGCGCCCGTTCACTGGGCTTGCAGCCTGATCGACGCACGCTGCTGGTCACAGGCGCATCACAAGGCGCCCGCACGTTGAACGACCTGATGCGCCATCTCGTGCACCACGCGCCGGCGATGCTAGATGGATGGCAAGTGCTGCACCTTGCTGGTCACGGTGAGGACGACACGCTCCGTGACACCTACGCACAGGCAAACATCGCCGCGACCGTGCTGCCCTATCTCGACACCATGGGCCTGGCCTGGGGCGCAGCGGACGCGTGCCTGTCGCGTGCGGGCGCTTCGTCGATCGCCGAGGCCACATACGCCGGCGTTCCCGCGGTGTACCTGCCCTATCCCTGGCATCGCGACAAGCACCAGTGGCACAACGCTCAGGAATCCGTGACATCGGGCCGGGCCGTGATCGTGGATGACCGGATCGATCCACACGCCACCTGGCCCCACGCGCTGCCCGTCCTGGAGTCGATACTGCAGGGTGACTCGCTAGACACCATGCAGACCGCTGCTGACCGCACCCGCGGCCATGATGCCGCCGCGGCCGTTGCCGCCATGCTGCTGGCCCTGCAGCGATGATTCTGCTGGTGCCACGCTCTGGGAGGGGTAGACTTGCACTGGAGGCTGTCCATGTCGGATGACCACACAACCACGTCTACCCCCGGCTGGACGCCGTCACTTTCTGGCGCTCAACCAGAAGCTGGTCCGCTGCGCCCGTGCGTAGTGCTGGCCGCCTTGGACAGCCCGATTCCCGATGCGCTTCACCACGCCCTGCAGGCGGCGGATCTGGCACCGCGCATCGAGCACGATCCACGGCTGGCCATGGCGGAAGCCTGCCTGCTGCGTCGCGAGACACGCGAACGCGCTGCGTTGGGCCTCGAGGATGCCCTCACGCCCCCGCTGATCTTACTCAGCCCGCCTGAAGGTGCCGCCGGTGAAATGGTCGACACGCTGCAACGCATCGTGCCCGACATCCCGGTGTTGATGCTGGTCGGTGAAGCGCTGGGCGAACTTGACGCAGGCGGCCCCGAACCGACGGCCGATCTGGTGCCTGATGAAATCGAGTCCCTGCTCGGACGCCCTGCGGATCAGGCCCACCAAGGTCAGGCATGAGTTCGGCCGCGACGAGTCGAACCACACGGCGACGTGTGCTGGTAGTTGGTGACACCGTGGTCAAGGGCGCCGATGACTCGCTCAACGTGCGCAATGTTGCCAACGTGTTCGCGGCGCTTGGCGAACTGGCCACCTGCCCAGCACGATCGCCCATCGAAGCGTTGGTCATTGCCGCACCATCCACGCATCGATTGCCCGATCTGCTTCGCGGCGTGGACGCCGTCAAACGACTTGAACCCATGCTGCAGATCATCGCCGTGGCCCCCGGCCTGCCCCTGCCCGCATTGGAAGGTCGTGTTGATCTGCAGGTGGAGCCGGATCTCCACATCACGCAGATCAAGGCCATGCTCGACGGCACCGGTGCGCCAGCCTCCGACACTGCCGCGCCCACCCCGGAACTCGATACGCCCAGCGAAACGACCACTGATCGCGTGACCGATCGCAAGCTGATCGACACACTGCTGCACACGCCGGATCGATTCCGCGCACTGCTGCTTCGCGCGGTGGCTGAGCGATCCGGACAACCAGGTGCACGCCTGGAAGACGGCGCTGGTTCGGACGATGCCGCCACCGTGCAGTACGACGGCGTCACCTGGGGACACCTCGCCGGCGGTGAGCTCGAGCGGCTGCGGCCCTGGGCCGCGTGGGCCGCATCCTGGATGCGGCTCGAACAGCGCATGCAACGGCTCAGCGAAGAGGCCATGTGCGACCAGCTCACCGGGGCGCTCAACCGTCGCGGTCTCGATCGCTTTCTCGACGCCGCTGTGGCACAGGCCCGCGCGGCGCGTCGCGAAATCACCGTGATGGTGTTCGACATTGACGACTTCAAGAGTTGGAATGATCGCTGGGGTCATGAAGCCGGCGACGTGATCCTGAAGCACACCGTCCGACTGCTGGGATCGGTGATTCGCGACGGCGATGCCGTCGCCCGTATCGGTGGCGACGAGTTCGTGGTGGTGTTCGCCGACCGCACGCCACCGCGCACGCCTGGTTCTCAGCACCCGGACACGATCGAATCCATTACACGTCGATTCCAGCAGCAGGTGACGTCGATGAAGTTTCCTGAACTTGGCCTTGCAGCGCCCGGCGCCGTCTCCATCAGCGGCGGCCTGGCCACGTTCCCGTGGGATGGAGACGACGCGGCCACCTTGCAACGGGTGGCTGATGAGCGTGCGCTGGCCAGCAAACGTCGCGGCAAGAATTGCCTGACGTTCGGTCCCGACGCCGTCAATCTCGATTGAGCAGTGAACGCACCGTGGTCGCGGCATCCGCCACGGCTATCGTGTCGATGCCCGTTTCGAATCCCATCGATGCACACAGCTTCGCCAAGGCCACGGTCGAGATGTTGCCCGGCGCGCCCGGCGCAAATGGGCAGCCCCCGAGCCCTCCACACGATGCGTCAAAATGACGCACGCCCAGGTGCAGTGCACGCTCGGCACAGGCCAGCGCGAGGCCACCCGTGTCGTGCAGATGCAGCACGAGTTGATCCATCTGGACAAGCGGCGTGACGGCCTCGAGCAATCGTTCGATGTCGTCCGGCTTGGCGGCACCAATCGTGTCGCCGAGATCAATTTCACACGGACCCATGGCCAGCAACTGTTCGACGACGTTCGCGACTGCGCTGGGATCGATCGGCCCGTCATACGGACAGGCGATCACCGTGCTCACGTAGGCCCGCAGCGGGATTTCCTGAGCATCACATCGAGCGAAGACCGGTGCAAAGCGGTGCAATGTGCCTTCGATCGAGGTGTTGGTGTTGCGCTGCGAAAACGTCTCGCTGGCGGCTGTGAACACCGCCACCTTGTCCGTCCCGGCGGTGACGGCGGCGTCGAACCCGCGTTCGTTCGGCACGAGCGTGGAGTACACCGTGGACGGGCGCCGCTCGATGGTGGACATCACCTCAGCGGCGTCAGCCAGTTGAGGAATGAGATCGCTGCGCACGAACGCCGTGGCTTCCACCTCGGGCAAACCGGCCCCAGCGAGCGCATCGATGAGCGCCACCTTTGCGGCCGTCGGCACGGGCGCGGCCTCATTCTGCAGGCCGTCGCGTGGGCCAACGTCTGTGATACGTACGAATTCGGGCATCAGTCCGATGACCCTTCCTGACGCTGCATGCGGACGAAGAATGTGATCGCTGCAACAGCCACACACACTGTCATGAACCCCCCGAGTGCCAAGAGCACGAGTTCACCGGTCGTCGCGAACGGTTCCACCAGACCCGCTTCGGGAATGGGTGGCAGCGGCACGGTCTGTACCTCATGCGTCATCAGATGAGACCTCCACGACAGAAGCCTTCACCGGTGCGCCGTCACACATCACCTGCACGTGATCGCCAACCGTGGCGATCTTCCATCGCAACATGGCCAGTGCGGTGCCCCGCTGGCTGGCCATGGGTGCCGGCGCACTGGAGGTGATCTGTCCCAGTGGTGATGCCAGATCGACGTCGTCTGTGGCGAAGACCTGGCTTCCGGCCACCGGCAACTCCATCCCCGGCATATGCAGCACGCGCAATACCTGTTTGGGATGACCGAGATTGTGCATGCGGGCGACCACTTCCTGACCGGGATAGCAGCCTTTGGCGAAGCTCACGCGGCGGTGCAGCACGCCTGTCTCTGCCGGCAAGTTGCCCGGTCCGAAATCGATGTTGGCGACAGGCTCATGCGCCTCCACCCGAGCCATGTTCAGGGCATACCACCCCACCGTACGACACGTGTGTCCTCCGCCTTGGGCGGCCTCGTCAATCGCCCGCCAGGTTTCGGCCGCTGCGGCGGGCGGCACTGCCAGCGATGCGCCGCCGAGTGTGCCGGTGGGCATTCGCCAAGCTCGTGCCTGCCCTTGCACGGCCACATCGACCTCGAGCAGATCGAAGCCCATCGCTGCCAACACGGCGAACGCGGCGGGACCGAACAGATCTATGCGCGTGATCGCATCGCCCATGTCGTGCAGGTTGACGTCTTCGGCAAAGACCATGCCCTGCACCGTGCTCAGCACGTCGTCGCCTTGCAATGCATCGAGCTCAATCCAGGTGTCATCCTGTGTATGCACGATCACCATGTCAGCGATCACACGACCAGTACGAGCGGTCAAGAACGACTCGTGCACACTCGGTGTGGACGGCTCGGCCAGACGCTGCGTACACAGGCGATCCAGCAAATCCACGCGGTCGTCGCCGGTCACTCGAATGACGCGTCGATGTGGTGTATCAAAGCGGCCCACGCCACGATGCAGCGCCGCGTACTCCAGTTCGATACTGCCCAATGTGGCCAGCAGCAGCGGTGGCCGTGCGTCGTCTGTCTCAGGCCCCCACGGCACCCACTCACACTGCAGTGGTGGTGCTTCGCCCGTGGCGGCACCTGGTCGCTGCCCGCCGTCAGGGGCCATGGTGCGGTGCTGGGCCTCGTCGAGGATCAGTGATTGCACGGGCGACGCATCGATCATGGTGCTGCCACCCGTGCTGCATCGATCAAGGTGGTGAACACGCCGCTGCCCAGCGGCCCCTCGCCCATGCGTTCGGGATGCCACTGCACACCGATCTGGCACACCGCATCCGGTCGCCGCACAGCTTCGATCACACCATCTGGTGCACGAGCAATGATCTCCAGTGCGCCCGCATCATCGAGTGCCTGACGATGGTGTGAGACCACATCGCCGTCGCCCATGACGCCTTGGATGGCGTGGGTGGCATTATGTTGGTGGATTTCGGGATGCTCCAGGACATCAGGCAGATGCTGCTGCAGCGATCCTCCAGCCGCAAGGCCCATGTATTGCATGCCCAGACAAATGGCCAGCATGGGCATATCCGGCCGATCAGCGGTGGAGTCAAGCAGGGCCAGATCGAGCTCCTGCCGAGTGGGATGCACCAGCACGCTGTGTGCATTGGTGGCCTGTCCGAAGGGCTCCATCCGCGGGTCGTCGCCCCCGCCGATGACCAACGCGTGGCACTGCTCCAGCACCCGCACGGCCGCGGCTGGTGCATGGCTGAGCACCACAGGCACACCGCCAGCGGCGATCACGGCCTGCAGCAGAGCCTCTGACACCCGCACCCGGCCGTCACGGACGTCCGGGGACACAGCCACAAGCGGGCCGGGCATTGGCGAAATGGAAGGGTTCGGGTACACTGTTCCGTTCGTCGTCCTCGCAGTGTCGGGGACTGCTGGCTCACAGTATCCACGACGAGAGGAACCCCTGCTCATGTCTCACATGCAACGCCGTCGCAGCCGCCGTGCCAAGGTCGTCCGTCAGGACGTCAAAGGCAACCCTTGGGTCGATTACAAGGACGTCGACGAGCTGCGTCGCATGATGACCCCCAACGGCAAGATCTACTCCCGCAAGCGTCTGGGCACCACCGCCTCGGAGCAGCGCCGCATCGCCAAGGCGATCAAGCGTGCACGCTTCATGGGCCTGCTGCCCTACACCAGCGGCACCGTTTGATCTTCTGTGCATTGCAGATTGACCAGGCGTGCACATGCATGCCTGTCGCTGCATGCGCGTCTGCACGTGTTCAACGGACCAGCATGGCACGGAGCCGAGCCACCCACAATTGAGTTCGAAGTGACCGCAATCGAGCGTCGCCCCGGTCGAGGCTGCGCCCCTTACGAATCCACCCCGCAGCCTCGTCCAAACTCCCTTGCAGCAATGCTGCCCGAGCGAGATTGCCTATCGACGCCACACACGTGGGCTCGTGCCGAAGCACACGGCGGCTGGCTGCTCGACCGCCATCGAGGTCACCACTGAGAAACCGCACCCGGGCGAACTGTCGCCAGTGATGCACATCGGGCGTGAGCCCGCCAGCCAAGACGGCCTCCACACGTTCCGCGGCATCGGCATGCAAGCCGGTGGCCGACAGCAGATCGATCAGTGCCAGTTGATCCGGAATCGACGCACTGTGGCCGTCTTCAGCCGCTTCGCGTTCATGCTGCACGATGGTGGTTAGCATGCGGCTGGCGTCGCCACGCTGACCGGCGCACAACAGCGCGTGGGCCAGATCGCGTTGCACCGTGGGGTGCGTGCGATCAAGACGGCGAACCAATTGAAAGGCCACGGCAGCACGATCAGGGCATCGCATGCGGAGTGCCAGCACGCCAAGACGGTGATTGGCTTCAATGCTGGTGGGATCCAGATCCAGTGCATGCTGCAGCCGCATGGCCGCGTCTTCCAGCCGTCCGAGTTGTTCGAGCAATCCGGCATAGCCCACCAACAGATCAATCTGATCGGGGTCGGTACGGAGTTCTGACTCGTACACCTCCACCGCACGCTGCACCTGACCCATCTTGGCCAGCACATCAGCAAGGCGGCGTCGAGCGTGTCCCATGGTGGCATCGAGGCGAGTGGCCTGGCGCAGGCACCACGCGGCTCGACGCCACTGCTCCCGTGTCGCGAGGCTCTCGCCGATCTCACACAGGCAATCGGCACTCGGGCCATCGAGGGCGTGCTCAGCCATGTAGAAGGCGGTTTCGGCGTCTTCATGCTCGCCCTGAAGACGCAGGACCTCGATCAAGCGGGCGTGGGCCGCTTCGATCGAGGCATCACGTTCCAGTGTTTGGCGGAGCCGGTCGGCTGCGTTGGACCAGTGCTGCACCCGGGCCCATGCTGCAGCGGCGCAGAGCAGGGCGTCGGTGTCGTCGGCTGCGGGATCCACGGCCTGATCGAAGGCTTCGGCCGCCTTGGCGTCCTGCCCCTGGGCTTCGAGCACCACACCAAGATTGAACCGCCACTCCCGTTGTTGGGGATCCACAGCGAGGGCTCGACGGAGTTGTGCCTCGGCCTGCGCCCACCGCCCCCGGTCCAACAGGTCCATGGCCTGATCGGCAAGCTGTTCGGCATCCAGCCAGTTGTCCATGGAAAGTGTGCCTCCTGTGCCTCTCCGCTGCGAAGTCTACTGATCGCGGCGCCCGGTTGTTCCCCAATGCACCGTAGAATTGAACACCCATGTGGTATCCACGCCTTGTCCCGATGTTGGTACTCGCCATGGCCACTGTGGCCGTGGCCGAAACCAGTAGCGACGACCGCCAACGGCATCGACTGTCGATCTTCCGCGTCACGCTGCACAGCACCGACGCCCACATCGACGCCCCCACGCGCCGGGCAGCGGCCACGGAGCTGCTGTCACTGGACACCCCGGAGGCCAACACCATCCTGCTCGAGGCGATGCGATCCCCCGAACAGGCCGTGCAATCTGCGGTCTATGAGGCGATGGCCGCCCACGACGGCCTCGACCCGGCCCTGCTCGATGCCGCTGTCGCCCAACTACCCGATGCCACGGACACCAGTGACGTGCTTGCCCGCATGCTTGCTCGTGCCGCGGGCCGAACCCCAGACGTCGTGGCCAGACTGCACGCGACTGCTGCCAATGGCGACCTCGACGATGCCCGCCGGGTAAACGTGATCCGTGCGCTTGGTGAGTTTCGTCACACTCCAGTGCAGGCTGCTGCGGCATTGATCACATTGCTCGAGTCGGCCTCGACACAACCTCCGCCGGTGCTCGATGCGGCCATGACATCCCTCAGCGCCCTCACCGGATTGCCCGCGAGCGACGATGTCCAGACCTGGACACGATGGTGGGAGACCAATCGCAATCGCCCGGCGGAACGATGGTTGGAAGACATGGTGCAGGCATTGTCCAGCCGCGTGGCCACACTTGAGCGTGACGCGCACACGAATCGGACGCAAGTGGATCACCTCGCCCAGCGCCTGTTGACGGTGCATCGCGACTTGTGGCCGCTCATGGGTGTGCAGGCACAAGTGAACGAACTGAACGCCCTGCTGACGGATGACCTTGAAGTCCTTCGCCTCTTTGGCCTCGAACGCGCCGCCGTGTTGCTTCGTGACGGCAATGCCACCGATGCCACCCATGCGGCGGTGCTCGCACGGTTGAACGATCCGTCGGCGGCCGTCCGTACAGTCTGCGTGAAGCTACTGCCGGAATTGCCCGAAGACGCAGTCCAAACCGCAGTGGCCAGCCGCCTGCATCAGGAACGTGATGCGTCGGTGGCCAACGCCCTGCTCACCTGGTGCGCCGCCACCGAGCGTGCCCAGGTGCCCGTCGCGACACTCGCTGGCTTCCTGCCCAAAGCCGACACCTGCCAGGCCGCAACAGCAGCGCTATGGCCGCGGACCAATGCAACATTGAGTGACGAAGATCGCAGCGCGGTGCAAGACGCCATCGCCGCCGCCACCTTGTCCAACCCGGAGGCACGGCTCGATCTGCTGTCGGCCTCCCTCGGCGACGACGACGCGGCGACCCGAATCGTGGCGCAGCTCGACGCCGACGACCCCACAGCGCGAGCCGACGCGGCCGAGGCCCTGCGACGCGGGGGACGATCCGCCACGGTGCTAGAGCGATCGACCGATGCCGCCTTGTTCCCGGTCGTCCTGCGCATCTTGCAGGACCAGGGCACGATCGACGGCTTCTCATCCCTCATGGCACTGCAGCCACCCAGTGACCAGATCGATGCGTGGCGCACTGCCCTGCTTCAGACCGCAGCCGCCATCCCGATGACAGACCGCGTCCAGGTGGATCAACAGTTGTCCACGGTTGAAGGCATCACGCCTACACAACGCATCGCACTGCTCTCAAGTGCCACAGCGCCTGAGCAGCCGCTCGATCTGCGGCTGTCTGCGGCAGCCGCATTGGTCGAGCTCCTCGCAGCCACCGGAGATGATCGCGCGATCATGGCGCTGGTCGATGCGATTCCCGTGGACCATCGCACGGACGACCTCGACGACGCGGCCTTCCTCGCCGCCCTGCGAGCCAAGGCCTTTGATGACGCTGCCACCATTCGCAGCGTGCCCCGAGCGTGGGTCGTGGCCTTCGAAGGCATGCAGGCAGGACGACCAGAGCTCGCCGACCTGCTTCGCACAGAGATTGTGCGCCGCTTCAACGACGATCTCGACGCCGCACTCCGCTCAAGACTGGGCATGGCTGACGACCCTCTGATGGGTGACGCCACTGATCCGCCCGGCGAGTGACGCCGTGACCTGCACCCCAGCCATTGATGCGATTGCTTCCGCCCGTCGTCTGGTGTCGTTTTCCGGCGCTGGCCTGAGCGCCCCATCTGGCGTAGCCACCTTTCGTGACACGGCCCAAGGTCACTGGGCCAAGCACGATCCCATGGATCTGGCGTCGCCCGTTGGCTTTGCTCGTGATCCGGAACTGGTGATGACCTGGTACGCCATGCGACGCAGGGAAATGGCCGCAGCCACACCCAATGCCGGGCACCGTGCCCTTGCGGCGCATCCCACCATGGTGCACATCACACAGAACACCGACGATCTGCTCGAGCGAGCCGGTGCTACGAACGTGTTACATCTGCATGGCACCATCAATGCGGAACGATGCCACGGTCGGTGCGGCTGGCGGTCACCCATCGATCTGGCTGATCCGCCAGGTGTGCAGTCCTGCCCCGGGTGCGGCCACCATCCATCACGACCGGATGTGGTGTGGTTCGGCGAATCGCTGCCACAGGACATCTGGACGGCGGCCGTCGACGCCATCGAGCAGAGCGACGTCCTTGTGGTCGTGGGAACCAGCGCGGTCGTCCACCCCGCCGCAGGGCTGATCGCCTTGGCTCGCGATCACGGGGCCAGCGTGATCGTGGTGAATACCGATGCATCGGCCGCCGACGGGCTCGCGGACCATGTCCTCACCGGCTCGGCCGATACCCTGCTGCCCACGCTATTCCCACACTGACAGCGGTCGATTTTGTCGCACCTGCCTCTGGTATTTTGCACACTTCGCCTTTGATCAGGAGCCTGCGACATGGCAAAGCGCAAGACCACTCGCACCGAACGAGATTCAATGGGCACGATGGACGTGCCCGCTGACGTGCTCTACGGAGCCACCACCCAACGTGCCGTCTTGAACTTCCCCATCGCCCACCGGCCCCTGCCGTGGGAGGTGATCCACGCCTTTGCACTGCTCAAGCATGCATGCGCTGATTCCAATCACGCGCTCAAGCAGCTCGATGCGCGACACTCGAAACTGATCACGAAGGCCTGCGATGAAGTCGCCGACATGCTTGACGACAGTCTCTCCCGCGACGACATGATGCGGCACTTCCCGGTGGACGTGTATCAGACGGGGTCTGGCACGTCGACCAACATGAACGTGAACGAGGTGGTGTCAAACATCGCGTGCATTGGCGCCGGCAAAAAGATCGGCGCTCAAGACCCGGTGCATCCCAACGACCATGTGAACATGGGGCAGTCGTCTAACGACACGTTCCCCACGGCGATGCAGGTGGCCGCGGCGGTGCAGATCAAGCGCACCTTGCTGCCCGCCCTCAAGACGCTCGCCAAGTCGCTCCGCCGCAAGGCCAAGCAGTTCGACGGCATCGTCAAGATCGGCCGCACGCACATGCAAGACGCCACGCCCATCCGACTCGGGCAGGAGTTCTCCGGCTACGCCGACCAGATCGACCGCGGCATCACACGGGCGCAGGCGGCGCTGGAATCGCTCGCGTCCAACCTGCCGCTGGGCGGAACGGCCGTCGGCACGGGCATCAACACTCATCGCCGCTTCGGCTCGATGGTCGCCTCGCGGTTGAGCAAGGCCACAGGTGTGCGGTTCAAGGAAGCCGCCAACCACTTCGAGGCACAGCACACCCGTGATTGCGTGGTCGATGCCCACGGCCATCTCAAGACGATCGCCGTGAGCCTGTCCAAGATCGCCAGCGACGTGCGATTCATGGGGTGCGGCCCCCGCTGTGGCATTCATGAACTTGAACTGCCGGCGATCCAGCCCGGATCGTCCATCATGCCCGGCAAGGTGAATCCGGTGCTCGTGGAATCGATCATGCAGGTGTCCATGCGAGTCATGGGCAACGACGTAGCGGTGGCCTGCGGCAATGTCGGCGGCAGTGGATCCATCATGGACCTCACGCTCGCCATGCCGATGATGGCCGACACCCTGCTCGAGAGCATTCGGTTGATCGCCAACGGCAGCGCGGTGTTCGCTGAAGACTGCGTCGACGGCCTCAAGGCCGACCGCCAGTCGATCGCGGCCACCGTGGAACGCAGCTTGATGCTGGCCACCGCGCTGGCACCAGTGCTGGGCTACAACGAAGCAGCTCGCATCGCCAAGGCGGCCCATGCCGAAGGCTGCACGATCCGGGCATACTGCCTTGAACACGATCTCCTGCCGGCCGACGAACTCGACACCCTGCTCGACGTCACCGCCATGACCCACCCCCACTGATTCGTGCTCTTGCTTGTCGCCATCGCGGTGGTGCTGTTGCTCGTAATCGGCACTGTCTGGGTGGTGCATCTCGCCACCCACCCGCCGTCCGGTTCATTGGGACGTGCATTGGCACACGGCCTGCCCACCGATCCCGGCGAAGCCGGGCTGCAGTGGCATGCATGGACCTGCGCCGACATGGAGGTCTGGACAATCGAGGGCGATGACGCCACCGGCCCGACGGTGGTCCTGCTGCACGACTGGGCACAGCAGCCCATCGACCTGCTGGGCGATGCCGAGCATCTGGTGACCGCCGCCCGAGCCGTCGTCATTCCCACCCTGCGTGGTCATGGGCCAGGATCGGGCCGATGCACATTGGGCCGCGAAGAAGTCCACGACGTCTCCGCCGTGCTGGACACCATCGAGGGGCCTGTCGCCCTGTACGGCACAGGGCTCGGCGGTTTGATCGCGTTGTCGTGTGCAGACCGAGGTGAAGCGAATGTCACATCGGCCTGGCGGGACACGGCTGATGGGCTGCGGCATGTGCTCGACCAGTACGGCATGCCAGCATTCCCCCTGCTGTGGACCGGTAGAATCTGCCTCTCATGAAACCGGACCTGCAGATAGGAACGACCGCGTCGGTCGAGGTGGATGTCACGCTCGACATGCGCCCCGCCTTCAATGGCACGGTCGTCCACGACGTGTGTTCCACGTGGGATCTGGTCCGGCACATGGAAACCGCCGCCCGCGCGGTGCTGGCCCCCAATCTAGAACCGCATGAGGAAGGCATCGGCAGTCAGGTGTCGATCGACCATGTAGCACCAGCCCCGGTGGGATGCACGCTTCACGTGGAGGCACGAGCCGAAGCCCTTTCCGATTCCACACTGGTGTGCGCGATCGAGGCCCGCACCGGCGAGACCGTGGTGGCCACCGGCACACAGACGCAACGCATTTTCCCCCGCGACGTGATCGACGACATCATGCGTCGCGCCAAGACAAGCAGCGAATCGAGCGACCAATGACCGACGCCCCGCATCTGTTGACGGAAGTTGACGGCCCCATCGCCATCATCCGCATCAATCGTCCCAAGGTGCTCAATGCACTGAACCTCGACTTGATGAAGGACCTCGCCGACCTGATGGAGCAGTACGACGCCGACGATTCGATCGTCGTCATGCTGTTGGCCGGCGGCGAACGAGCCTGGGCTGCAGGCGCCGACATCGGCGACATGGCCACCGCCTCTGCCCAGGACATGCGTGATCGAGATCAGTTCGCGCAATGGGAACGCATCAAGGCGGTGCGCAAGCCCATCGTCGCGGCGGTCAGCGGCTTCGCCCTTGGCGGTGGCTGCGAATTGATGATGCACTGCGACATCATCGTCTGCAGCGATACGGCAAAGATCGGCCAACCAGAGATCAACATCGGCGTGATGCCTGGTGCCGGTGGCACGCAAAGACTCACACGTGCCGTGGGCAAGGCGATCGCGATGGACGTGGTGCTTGGTGGACGATTCCTGTCCGCCGCGGAAGCCATGCAGCACGGCCTTGTCAGTCGTGTCGTCCCTCGCGAGCACTGGTACACCGAAGCACTGGCCGTGGCCCGCAAGCTGGCCACCATGCCTCCTGTGGCGCTGCGAGCAGCCAAGGCGTCGGTGCTCAATGCGGAAGAAGATCACCTCAGCGGCGGCCTGGTTGAAGAACGAAGGCTGTTCATGGACCTGTTCGACACAGAGGATCAGAAGGAAGGCATGGCCGCCTTCATGGAGAAGCGACGCCCCAACTTCAAGGGCTGCTGAGACGACATGGAAACGCTCACACTCGACATCGCCGATCGCATCGCCACGATCACCATCAATCGCCCCGACGTGCTCAATGCGTTCAACCACGCATTCAGTCCCGAGTTCATTGACACCATCAAGCAGGTGGAGAAAGACCCGGAAGTGAACGTGATCGTCATCACCGGTGCCGGACGCGCATTCAGCAGCGGCCAGGACCTTGATGACCTCAAGGCCAAGTACGTGCCGGGGCACGAACCCCATCTGGGCGCTGATCTCAAGAAGCGGTACGACCCGTGGGTGAAGCGCATCCGCAACATGGACAAGCCGGTGATCGCGGCCGTCAACGGCGTCGCAGCCGGCGCAGGATGCTCGTTGGCACTGGCCTGTGACATTCGCATTGCGTCGGAGCATGCCAAGTTCATCGAAGTGTTCGTGAATGTCGGCCTCGTGCCGGATTCGGCCAGCACCTGGACGCTACCCCGCCTCGTGGGCCTTGGACGGGCCATGGACATGTGCCTGACGGGTCGGCCAGTTGGTGCAGAAGAAGCCTTGCAGATCGGTCTGGTGAGTCAGGTTGTTCCGGCAGACGAGTTGCCGGCCGCCACGGCCAAGGTCGCGGCTCGTCTCGCGGCGCTGCCAGCCAAGGCACTGGCGATGACCAAGCGTCTGCTGAATCAGTCGATGGAAACACCGCTTGCTGAACAGCTGGACGCCGAGGCCTTCGCCCAGGAAACCGCTGGACTCACGCAGGATCACTTCGAGGGTGTCACCGCGTTTCTGCAGAAGCGCACGCCCGAATTCAAGGGGTGCTGACCATGCCAACCGCAGGCATTCTCGGCGCGGGCGCCATGGGCGCCGGCATCGCTCAGGTCGCCGCGGCCGCAGGGTGGTCTGTCGTGCTGCTTGATGTTGATCAGACCGCGGCGCAGGCCGGCATCGACGGCATCGCTGGTCGATTCGCCAAACGCATTGAGCGTGGCCGCATGACCCAGGACGACGCCGACGCCATCGTCGGACGGATATCCGCTGGATCCCCCGACTCGCTCTCAGACTGCGCGCTGTTGATCGAAGCCATCGTTGAAGACATCGATATGAAGGTGGCAGCCCTGTCGGCACTGCTCGAGCATTTGCCAGCTGACGCCATCATCGCCTCGAACACGTCGTCGCTGAGCGTGACTGAACTGGGCGTTCGCCTTGATCGAGCTGACCGCACCTGCGGCATGCACTTCTTCAACCCGGCGCCTGTGATGAAATTGGTCGAAGTGGTCGCCACCGAACACTGCGACCGGGCCGTCATCGATCGTGTGGCTGACATCGCCACCAAATGGGGCAAGACAGTTGCCCACTGCGCCGACACGCCCGGCTTCATCGTCAATCGCGTGGCACGCCCCTACTACCTCGAGGCGTTCCGCTGTCTGGAAGACGGCCTGTGCACGCCCGATCTGCTCGATGCAGCCATGCGTGATGCTGCGAACTTCCGCATGGGCCCGTTCGAACTGACCGACCTCATCGGTCACGACGTCAACACCGCCACCACGCGCAGCGTGTGGACCTCGTGGGACAAGCCACAGCGACTGTGCCCGGTACACGCCCAGGAAGCACTCGTGTCCGCAGGCGACCTGGGCCGCAAGACCGGCTGCGGCGTGTACGACCACACCGGCGATGCACCCGTCGCGGTGCTTCGAGGGATGAGTGATGCCCCCTGTTTGACCAGCGGCCTCACCGAGGCCGCAGCCGCCTTCGCTGCAGGCGTGTCATCACAGGCGGCGACGTGCCCTGCCCCCGTACAGGTGGCGCTGATGCGGGTGCTGTGTGGCCTGTTCAACGAAGCATTGTGGGCGAGGCACGACGGTGTGGCCGATGCCAACGCCATCGACACCGCGATGACGTTCGGCGTGAACTACCCCAAGGGCCCGTTCGAGTGGATGTCCAGCTTCGACGGCGGCGTTGTCGACGCGGCATTCGATGCACTATCCGCCGACGTCAGTGCTGGTCGATTCACGCGGCCCTGAGTGACATCACGCGTGAAAAACGACACGGGCCGGAGCACATGCTCCGGCCCGCATCGATTCAATCAAACTGAAACGGCGTGATCAGCAGCCCTCGCCGAAGTAGGCCAGGACTTCGAGGATGTCCTCGACGTTGTACTCATCGCCGAAGCCGGAGATGGCCACGAGAACGTCATCAACATTGACCACGTTGTCACCGTTGAGGTCGCCCGGGCAACCTGCTGAATCAGGTGTTTCGCCGACAAAGACCAAAGCACTCCCCGGGCCGGCACGCCAGTAGCCCATTGAGATAACGCTCTCAGTTGGCGGCGCATCAGCGTCAAACCGGAAGGTGTAGCTAGTTGACCAACGAATAGCATTTGTGGCTGAACCTTCGTCGACTGCTGTCCAAGTGGCATAACCGCCGACGTTCTCAAATGACCAATCTGTTCCATAGATGACGTTTTCTTCGCCACTGTGGTAATGGACGTCATGGAAGCCAACATTTGTCAAAGTTGTCCCACTCGGCACAGGAATAGACAAGCTTTCAATGCTGCGATGGGAGTTCTGGTTATGAATGACATACTCGTAATGCCAAGTGCCATTGCCATTATCCGTAACCATGTAACCAGTATTCACACGAGCAGGGCCGCCGTCGGCCTCAAGCGTGTCATGCTGCTCAACGGTTGCGCCATAATCTGCCCAGCTGAAGATCGCTGGAACCATATGTGCCGTCGGCCCCCAAGATTGGTCACGACGCAAGTCTGTCGGGCTGTTGAAGAACGCCTTTGAATGCGAGGCGTTGTTCAAGTGACGGCGTCCATCGCACTGTGTGTGCTCATTAGGCTCAACGTAAGAGGCTTCCATGTAATAGTCAGCGCCTTCAATCTGAGTGTCGGCATCAACCATTTGCAACTTGCCACGTACTCCACTCGGCCCTGAAGGACTAATGTTGAATGGGTAGTCATATTCACCGGTGTAGGCATTGATTTCGCTACGAGGAGCGTTTGCATCTGCATTCAAGCCTGCCCAGTAGGTGTCGGCACAACCAATACCTAAGGTATTACAACCTGTACTGTTGCAGCCGCCACCTGTCCAAGTGTCACAGCCTGGTTCACTGACCGCACAAAAACTGTGCTTAAGCCAACTCATCCCAATCTGCTCAAAGCGACCTTCGTGAACGCGGTAAGCACTTTGCTGAATAACCGGAACGTTGTTGGTTCCCCCGTACCAAGGCGCGACCACATTGCCACGATTACATGAGGTCGTGCCAACAGCGAAACCACGGACTCCGTTGGAAGTACCGTAGTACTCCATATCGGTGCCACCGCCGCCGTAACCATCTTCGCCAACGAAAACTGTGGTCACATCAAAACCCGGATTATCGTCGCAGGGGCCACCACCTGCAGTTAGCGGGCTTGTAATAAAGGCTGCTGTGCCCGCTGAAACTGCGGCGGCACTCAAAGCCTTGCGAATACTCATGTTCGCCATTTTGCGAAACTCCTCCTGATTCTGATCAGAACTTCCCGCCCCAGATGGGGGTTTGACTCGTGCCTCAATCTAGCCCAAATCCACCGGCATGCACGTCTGAAAGACCAAGTTAGATACGCAAGAATCGTGTTTTTTGACCCAATGAACCGGTTGAGCGACGATTGGAGCCCCTGAGGGCCATTCCGTGAAGCCCCATGGGACCCTTAAAGGGTGTAAGCCAACCTTAGCAACGTACAATTAGGGTCTCATGACCCACTTGCCACCCCCACGTCAGGCCGCGATCGTTGCCGCAATTCGTACTCCCTTTGGCCGTTATGGCGGAAGCCTGAGCAGCATTCGCCCAGACGACTTGGCTGCTCTCGCCATTAAGGCCGCCGTGAGTCAAGCCGGGATTGATGTCAACTGCATTGATGATGTCTACTTTGGCGCGGCCAATCAAGCTGGGGAAGACAATCGCAATGTCGCCCGCATGGCATCCCTTATGGCAGGACTTCCCGTCACTGTGCCGGGTTGCACGGTAAATCGCCTATGCGCATCTGGACTTGAGGCAGTAATCCTTTCGGCACGTTTGATCGAATCTGGCGCTGGCGATATCTACGTAGCCGGCGGCGTCGAAAGCATGAGCCGTGCGCCATTTGTGATGGCCAAGGGCGCCACCGCCTTCAGCCGCGCCGTTGATGTACACGACACGACGATCGGTTGGCGCTTCACCAATCCTGCCCTCTCTGCCTTGCACCACCCCTACGGGATGGGCGAGACCGCAGAGAATGTGGCTCGCGCCTTCAACATCACCCGCGAAGCACAGGATCGCTTCGCCGTGTTGAGCCAACAGCGATGGGCGCTGGCCAATGAAATGGGCCACTTCGCCGACGAGTTGATCTCTGTGGAGGTGCCACAACGCAAGGGCGACCCAGTGATGGTCGATACCGATGAACATCCACGCCCGGGCACGACCATCGAAGCGCTTGCCAAGCTACGTCCTGCGTTCGCCAAGGATGACGACGCCTCGGTGACTGCCGGCAATTCCAGTGGCGTGAACGACGGCGCCGCCGCCCTCGTGCTGATGGAAGCATCGCGTGCTCGCGCCGAAGGCCGCGAGATCCTGGCGCTGGTGACCAGCAGCGCGTCGGCGGGTGTCGATCCGGCGATGATGGGCCTCGGTCCCGTGCCCGCCACGAAGAAGGCGCTTGAGAAGGCCGACCTCACAACCGACGACATCGACCTGTTCGAACTCAACGAAGCCTTCGCGGCGCAATCGATCGCGTGTGTCGAAGGGCTGGCGCTCGATCTGGCCAAGGTGAACGTCAACGGTGGCGCCATCGCAATCGGACACCCGCTGGGTGCATCCGGTGCGCGGCTGGCCACGACTCTTGTTCATGAACTTCGTCGTCGTGGAGCACGCCGAGGCGTGGCTACACTGTGCGTTGGTGTCGGCCAGGGACTGGCCGCCGTCTTCGAGAACCCGGCCGCATCCTGATCCATCGGATGCCCGCAGGAGATTCACCGTGAGTGGTGCCGCCAACCCAGTTCAGCCTTTGTGTCCATGCGAAGGCGAAGATCCCGACAAGCTCGCTGAGTTTGAACAGCGCATCACCGATGGCGTGCACATTGAACCCGGCGACTGGATGCCCGAGGCCTATCGCATGGGCATGTTGGGCATGGCCGAACACCATGCCAACAGCGAAATCATTGGCGCCCTGCCGGAGGGTGAGTGGATCACTCGTGCCCCCAGCCTGCGTCGCAAGCTTGCGCTCACCGCCAAGGTGCAGGACGAAGTGGGCCACGGCCAGATGCTCTACCGGGTATCTCAGGAACTGGGCAAGAGCCGCGATGACATGCTTCGCGACCTGATCACGGGCAAGACCAAGTACCACAACTGCTTCAACTACCCCGCGCCCACATGGGGCGACATCGCCATGATCCAGTGGCTCATCGATGGCGCGGCGATCATGAACCAGAAGACGCTCGCCGACGGCGCCTACGGCCCCTACGTACGCACCATGAACCGCATCAACATGGAAGAGGCCTTCCACTTCAAGAGCGGCGAAGACATGGTGCTCACGCTCATGAGCGGAACCAGAAAGCAGAAGAAGATGACACAAGAGGCCTTCGACCGATGGTGGTCGGTCTCGCTGATGTTCTTTGGTCCACACGACAAGCCCGATGCAGAACAGCGGCCCGCCATGCGATGGCGAATGAAGATCGAACGCAATGATTCGCTGCGACAGCGCTTCGTCAATCGATTCGCGCCCGCGGCCAAGGACCTCGGCTTCACGATCAACGTGTGCGAGAAGGACGACCGCGGCTTTGTCACAAGCGTTCGCGAAGACGAGCAGTGCGTGCTCGACACCGACACCGGCAATTGGGGATTCACGGATCCCGACTGGAACGAGTTCTTCCGCGTGATTCGTGGCAACGGTCCGTGCAATGCACATCGTCTGGACCTGCGTCGATTCTCGTATGAACAAGGCAGGTGGGTGCGCAACGCCATCGCCAAGGGCGGCACGACCACGCCTCCGGCAGCCTGATCCCCAATGTCCAAGCGACGTCAACAGACTTACGAGTTCGCCGACGAGCTGCCCACAGGCAAGCCCGACGACACCCACTGGGTGGTGTACACCCGCAAGAAGAGGGACGGCCCGGCCCGATGGGCGGGCTATCTCGACGCCGTCGATGTCGAGCTCGCGATGCAGTATGCCCGCGAGCACTACGGCCTGGACGAAGCCTGCACGGGGATCCTCATTCACCCACACGATGCTTTGCACGATTGCGAGTACGGCATCGATCCGATCGAAGGTGGCGACGCCACCGGCGATGACGGCGAATCGTGGATCGTGTTCACGCAGCGGCGCCGCGGCATGATTCACATCGAAGCGGGTGTGGTGCGGGCCCCGGATGCCGACACTGCCCTGGCACGGGCCCGTGCGATTCATGCTGATGGCAGGATCACCAACATTCGCGTCGTCCGTACGGCTGACTGCACCGAAGTGCATCCTGACGATGTGCCGTTGTGGCGCGACCACGACATGACCTACAAGTTCGCCCGCGGATACAGCAAGGGTGTCCGCTCCAAGTGGTCGAACTTCCGCAGTGACGAAGATCTCGAGCGGTATCGCCGCGGCGACATCAAGGAGCACTTCTGAGCCATGTCCAATGACGTGCTGGCGCTCGCCGACGACAAACTGATGCTCGGTCACACGCAGAGTGACTGGACCGGCCTCGGCCCGATCCTGGAAGAAGACATCGCCTCCTCGGCGATGGCCCAGGATGATCTGAGCCATGCCACGGTGTTGTACGAAGCCCTCGGCGAAGACCCCGATGCGCTGGCCTTCGGACGTGCCGCTGCGGACTATCGCTGCTGCGATCTCGTCACCGTGCCAGATGAACTTGATTGGGCGATGGCCACCGTGCGTCGCTTTATCTGTGCGCACTTCGCCACCATCGTGCTGGAGGATCTCGCAAAGGGCGAAGGCGACATCCCTGAGCGTGCATCACGACTGCTCATCGAACAGCGACTGCAGACCGAACATCTCGATGCGTGGATTCGCCGACTTGGCCGCGGTGGCGACGATGCCAAGGGTCGCATGCAACACGCATTCGACACACTCGCGCCCCACGCGGGGATGCTGTTCGAAGCGATCGACAACCGTGCTGATCGCCATGCTCGATGGTGCGCGGCGATTGCGTCGCCAATTGCCGATGCCGGCCTCACCATGCACACGGACCTCCCGGACGAATCCGTGCACGGCGGACGCCGCGGCGCTCATGCCGATCACTTCGTCGAGCAACACGCGGAGATGACACAGGTGTGGGCCGAGGATCCCACCGCCGCATGGTGAGCATCGAGGACGTCCGCACGGTGCTGGACGGCATCGACGACCCTGAGCTGCCCTGCAGCATTGTTCAGCTGGGACTGGTCGAGTCGATCGGCATCGAATCGGGCGTAGCGCACATCGTTTTGCTGCCCACCTTCACGGGGTGCCCAGCCCTGCAGATGATCGAAGACGACGTCCGCCGCACCGTAGCGGCCATGGATGGTGTCGACACCTGCACCGTGGCCTGGCAGTACGAACCTGCATGGACACCCGACCGCATCACCAGTGCTGGTCGCGAACGACTGCACGCCCATGGCGTGACCACACCAGCGGCCTGCTGTGGCGCCGCCGGGGGCGATGCCACCGTGTCGCTGACCACGTCGGCGGTGCCGTGTCCCTACTGCGGCTCGGCGAACACCCGTCTGGACAGCCCCTACGGCCCCACCCGGTGCCGTCAGATCCACATGTGTGAGGACTGTCGCAATCAGTTCGAGCACATGAAGCCCGTGTCTTAGAAAGGTGTCAGACACCTCCATGGACGTCGTGACCGACGCCGACGATCTTCTCCTGCTGCTCACCGACTGGACGCTGTGCCCTGGCATGCCTGGCGACTGCCCCGGCGATGTTGATGTTGATGGCGATGGCGATGTCGACGTCCACGATCTGGTCACCCTGCTCACCGGCTGGGGAAGTTGCTTCTGAAGCCCCCAAATTGCACTCCGGAACACCATGAGCTCTCCGTTACAATGGGGGGTCCATGTCCATTGATCCACATGCCCACACCCCGCCAATCGAACGGCGGTCATCGCACGAGTCCGGCGAGGTAACACCCCCGCCGCACGCCAGTGCGTTCAGCACACGCGCCATTGATCCGGGCCGTATCGAGTGTCTGCAGATCCTCGACGAGCACGGCAATGTGGAGCAGGGCATGGACCCGGGCTTCACTGACGAACAACTGCTCGATGTGCACCGAGCCATGGTGCTCAGCCGGGCGTTCGACAGCCGCATGCTCACCATGCAGCGACAGGGCGAGATGGGCACGTTTGCACCCAACATCGGCCAGGAAGCCTGCATGATCGGCCAGGTGTGGCCGCTCACCAAGGATGACTGGTTCGCCCCGTCGTACCGATCCTTCGGCGCCCAGATCTGGCGGGGCTGGTCAATGGAACGGCTCATGAAGTTGTGGGCGGGGTACCACGAGGGCTTCGTGCCCCCACCCGATGTCAACGACTACCCCTTCTCCATCGTGATCGGCGCTCAGGTCCCACCGGCCGTGGGCACAGCCATGGCCATGCGACGACGCAAGGAAGCCAACTGCGTGGTGGTGAACTTCGGCGACGGCGCGTTCTCACAAGGTGCCGTGGCAGAGAGCCTCAACTTTGCCGCCGTCGACAACGCACCGGTGATCTTCGTGTGCGAGAACAACGGGTGGGCGATCTCCACACCGCTCACCAAGCAGACGCGAGTGGAATCACTGGCGATTCGCGGTATGGGGTACGGCGTGCCGAGCATTCGCGTGGACGGCAACGACATCCTCGCCATGATGGTGGCCACTCGTGATGCCGCTGATCGAGCCCGCAATGGCGAAGGCCCCACACTGATCGAAGCCGTCACCTACCGCATGAGTCTGCACACCACGGCGGACGACCCCACGGTGTATCGCGATGAGGCCCTGGTCGACCCGTGGCAGGATCGCTGCCCCATCCGTCGTTTCGAAGCCTGGCTCAAGCGACGTGGCCTGCTCGACGGCGCCGCGTGCGATCGCATCAAGGCCGATTGCGAAGCCCAAGTGCTCGCCGCCCGCGACGCCTTCCGTGAGAGCGCTGAAGCCAAGCCGCGTGAGATCTTCGACTATCTCTACGTCGACACCACTGTCACCCTCGAACGCCAGAAGGCCGAGTACTTCAAGCGGCTCGATCGCAAGGGGGTGGAGTGATGGCCCAGCTCACCATGGTCGAGGCGCTCAACAAGGCCCTCGATGAAGCACTCCGAGAAGACGAACGTGTGTGCCTGATGGGGCAGGACATCGGTGTCAACGGCGGCGTGTTTCGTGTCACCAAGGACCTGCAGTCCACACACGGCACTGATCGTGTGATGGATACGCCTCTGGCAGAGTGCGGCATCATCGGCACTGCCGTGGGCATGGCAGTGCACGGCATGCGTCCGGTCGCCGAGATTCAGTTCTCCGGATTCACGATGCAAGCGTTCGATCAGATAGAACAAAATATGGCCCGCCTGCACAACCGCACTCAGGGCCGCTACACCGTGTCGATGGTGATGCGCACGCCCTTCGGTGGCGGCATTCGAGCCGTGGAACACCACAGCGAATCACGAGAGGCGTACTGGGTACACACGCCCGGCCTCAAGTGCGTGATCCCGTCGGGCCCACGAAACGCTCGTGCCCTGCTTCGCGCCGCCATCGAGTGCGACGATCCAGTGATCTTCTACGAGCCCAAGGCCGTGTATCGCGCCTTCCGCGAGGAAGTGCCCGACACTCCGGAGACGATCGAACTGGGCCAGGCCGAAGTCTTCCGCACCGGTTCCGATGTCACGCTGGTCACCTACGGCGCGATGGTTCGTCCTGTGAAGGAAGCCGCCGAAGACCTCGCAGACGAACACGGCATCGACGCCGAGTGCATCGACCTGCTCACCGTATCGCCCATGGATACCGACACGGTTACCGAATCGGTGCGTCGCACCGGCCGCTGCATCATCGTGCACGAAGGACACCGTACCTGTGGCGTGGGCGCCGAAGTGGCTGCCCGCGTCACCGAAGATGCCTTCGAACATCTCGTTGCCCCCGTGCGACGCATCACCGGCTTTGACGTGCCCTTCCCCTACTTCCAAGTCGAGCAGCATGCGCTGCCCGAGGCGGACGACATCATCGAAGCAGTTCGCGACGCGATGACCTGGGATTGACCATGGCCAGCACCTTTGAATTCAAGCTGCCTGACCTGGGTGAAGGTGTGCACGAAGGCCGTGTACTGCGGCTGTTCGCTGCCGAAGGCGCCGCCATCAACGAAGACTCGCCGTTGATGGAAGTCGAAACCGACAAAGCGGCGGTGGAGATTCCCTGCCCCCGCACCGGCACGATCGCCAAGTGGCATGTGGCCGAAAAGGACCTCGTCTTCGTGGGCAATGTGATGGTGACCATCGCAGGTGACGGGCAGGCCACGGCAGAAGCCGCATCGGTGACGACGCCCACACCTGATGTGGAACCGGCACGAACACCAGCAGCACCTCACGCTCCGGCGACACCCGGCCGTCGCACCCCAGCATCGCCCAGTGTGCGACGACTGGCTCGCGAACATGGCGTGGATTTGTCGATCGTCTCCGGATCAGGCCCGGGCGGCCGACTTATACGTGCCGACGTCTTGGCCGCGGCGCAACAGCCAACGCCCACGCCGACACCGCAAGCCGCGCCTGTCGCACCGGCAGCACCTGCACCACCGCCAGCGGCACCAACGCAACTGGCCACGACCGCGGTGACACCAGCGCCACTCCGCGCCGAACTGGACGGCGTGGAAGACACCAATGAGTACGGAGCCATTGTTCGCAGCGATCTCACGCAGGCCCGCAAGACCATCGCCCGAGTGATGAGCGAAGCGTGGGCCACGATCCCGCATGTCACCGACTGCAACGATGCCGACATCACGCAGCTCGAAGCCATGCGGCGAGAATTCACCGACCCATCGGCGCCTGAACGCCGCATCACCACGCTGGCCTTCGTGATTCGCGCCGTGTGCCGCGCCCTGGTGAAGCACCCCATTCTGAATGCCACGATCGACTGGACCACACAGAGCGTGGTCTACCACCGCTACGTGAACATCGGCATCGGCATCGAAACGCCGCGCGGCCTGGTCGCGCCAGTGATCCGCGACGCCCACACGATGGGCGTGGGCCACATCGCAGATCATCTCGCTGCCATCACGCACAATGCACGGGCCGGGTCGTTCAGCATCGAAGACACCCGCGGTGGCACGTACACGATCTCCAATGCTGGCGCGATGGGACGCACTCGCTACAGCACGCCTATCATCACGCCCGGCCAGGTGGCATGTCTCGCCGTGGGCCGAGCTCGCAAGATGCCATGGGTGGTGGGCGACGCCATCGAGCCGCGTCTCATCCTGCCGTTGAGCCACTCGATGGATCATCGATTGGTCGACGGGGGACGCGAAATCCCGTTCATCGAGCACGTGATGGACGATCTCGAGCACCCCATGCGATTCGCGCTCTGAAGCGTCACACCGCACTCTCGATGGTGGTATCGTCGCGATCCCGTGCCATCCCCGGCATGGTGAAGGAGTGCCTCTGATGAATCTGTTCGCATCCATCGTCACCGTCGCCACCCTCGCCGTGGCCTCCACCGCCACAGCTCAAGCCACACTCAAGGTTGGCGACGATGCTCCGGCCATCGCCGCGGGCACCTGGATCAAGGGCTCGCCGGTGACCGAATTTGAATCGGGCCGGGTGTATGTGATGGAGTTCTGGGCCACATGGTGCGGACCGTGCATTCGTGGCATTCCCCATCTGACCGAACTGCAGGCCAAGTACAAGGACGACGGCCTCACGGTCATCGGCATGGCGGTCTGGCAGCAGGAGAACACCCAAGCCGGCCGTGAGAACAAGGTGCGGGACTTCGTCGAGAAGCAGGGCGACAAAATGAACTACACCGTGGCGGTCGACGACGACTCCACGATGGCCAAGACATGGATGGCCGCTGCCGGTCGCAATGGCATTCCCGCCGCATTCATCATCGGCAAGACGGGCAAGATCGAGTGGATCGGTCACCCGGCACGGATGGATGACGCACTGGCCAAGGCCATGGGTGGCTCGGGCGCCGCGGCTCCTGCGCCGGAGAAGAAGCCTGACGCCCCCAAGGTGCTCAAGGTGGGTGATCCCGCCCCGCCGATCAAGGTGGGCGCCTGGGTCAAGGGCAAGCCCGTCGATCGGTTTGAGAAAGGCAAGATCTACGTCATGGAGTTCTGGGCCACCTGGTGCGGACCGTGCATCGTGGGCATCCCGCACCTGACCGAACTGCAGAAGGAATACAAGGACAAGGGTGTGACCATCGTCGGCACCGCCATCTGGCAGCGGGAAGAAACGCAAGAGAACCGGCAGTCCACCGTCACCGAGTTCGTCGAGAAGCAAGGTGACAAGATGGACTACACCATCGCTGTCGACGCCGATCGCACGATGAGCGACACCTGGATGCGGCCCGCCGGACGCAACGGCATTCCCAGCGCCTTCATCGTGGGCAAGACGGGCAAGATTGAATGGATGGGTCACCCCGGCCGCATGGACTCCGCACTGGAGCAGATCGTCGCGGGCACATTCGACCGACAGAAGTACGCCGAACAAGAGGCACGTGAACGAGCGTGGAGCACCGATCATCGTCGTGCTGCCACAGCCATCAGCGCCGCCACCCGCGACGGTGACGGAGGGCGAGCCATGACACTAGTCGACGATCTGGTGAAGGCGTACCCCGATCAACCCCTTGCTCAACAGTTGAAGTATCGCACGATGTTGCAGTTCGCCACGACCGCCGACGCCGTCAGCGGTTACGGCGCCCGCATCGCCAAGATCAACTGGGACGACGCCATGTTCCTCAACTCGATCAGTTGGTGGACCGTGGACGACCCGGTGGCGGTGCATCGCAATCTCGAACAGGCCACGGCCTGGGCCGAGCGAGCCGACGCCCTCACCGATCACAAGGATGCCCAGATCATCGACACACTGGCGCGATGCTGGTGGGAACGAGGCGACACCGAGAAAGCGATCGATCTGCAGCGCAAAGCTGTGGAGCACGCATCGCCAACGATGAAGTCGTCGATCCAATCGACACTCAATCACTACCTCGATCAGGTATCGAAGGGCTGAATCACACCGATGGTTGTTGGTGAATTCACCGAGGATGTGGACGTCGTCATTCTTGGCGGCGGCCCGGCCGGCTACAGCGCGGCATTTGCCCTCGCCCGCGGTGGCCGATCACCCATCGTGGTCGACACTCGCGGTGATCTTGGTGGCACCTGCCTGCACGCGGGCTGCATTGGGTCCAAGACGCTGCTGCACGAACTGTGCAGCGCCGGCGCATCGCTGGACCACGCCACCGAGCGGGCCGCTGCTCACGTGGCGACGCTCGCCAAGGGCCTCGATGCCACGGCCAGATCGCTAGGTGTACGTGTGCTCAAGGGCACCGCACGCTTCGCCGATCGACGCACCGTGCAGGTGGCAGGCGAATCCGTGGGCCGCCTGCGGTTCAAGCGGGCCATCATCTGCACGGGCGGCTGGCGTGCATCGTCCGATGCAACCGTGCCGGCGATCGATGTGCTGCAGGATCCATCCTCCCTCAAGGGGTCGGTGTGCGTGTTGGGTAATTCAACGGATGCCATGGAACTGGCAGCGATGGCGGCGGCGGCTGGGTGCACCGTCACCCTGGCATGCGGCGACGCCCTGCTCCCGGAGGTGCCCGATACGCTTGTTCGTCACCTCAAGCGAACCCTGCAACGTGAGTTGACGATCGCGTCCGATCCGGTCGACGCCGATCTCACGATCGACGCCACAGGCGGCTCGCCCGATTGTTCGGCACTCGATCTGCACAGCACACAGGCCGCCTGCACGGCCGAGGGATGGATCAAAGTCGACGAGCAGATGCGCACCGCCGACACTCGCATCCTCGCGGCGGGCCGCTGCACAGGACGCAGTCTTCGCGCCGGCGCCGCGCTGCGGATGGGCGCCGTCGCGGCGTCGACGATCCTAGAAGGCCATGACGCCTTCGACCCTGCCGTCGAACCCGTGTGCGCCTGGACCATCCCGGGCCTCACCTGGTGTGGCCCGCCCGCACTAGATGGCCTCGCCCACGTCATTGTGCCCTGGGGCCACAGCGGTCAGGCGGTGTTGCGGGGCGAAGCAGCCACAGGGCGCACGATGCTCGCGTGGGATCCGGTCACTGGCATCGTGCATGGCGCTGGTGCCATCGGCGTCGACGCCGCCGAACACGCCGAAGCATTCACACTCGCCGTTGAACTGGCCGCCACGATCGAAGACCTGGCTGCATGCACACCAGCGCATCCGACCAAGGCTGAACTGCTGGGCGAAACCGCTAGACAGGCCATCGCCACATGAGTCGCGACGACCTTCCCGTTCGCGAAGGTGACGACGCGCCAAGCGAGGTCGATTCCACATCGCCCAAGCCACCGGTCTCCATGCCCATGTTCATCGGCGTGCTGTTGCTGGCCGACATGGCGATCCTCGGCGTCATCCTCGCTGCGGTGTTCATGAAGTGGCCGTTCACCGGTTGGATCATCGGCGTGCTCACCGTCGCATTTCTGCTGTGCACCATGCGTGCCGCGATATCACTGTTATGGAACCGCATGGTGGCCCCATGGCCGCCGATCGAACCAACTGCAGATGCCCAGCGCCGCCGCTTTCAGTCGTTTCGCATGCAACTGATGAATCTCGGTCTGTGCGTGCACGTGACCAAGGACCAGACGCACCTGCATCTGCGCCTGATCGGACTGCTGCGGGTGTTCGGTGCTGTCGATGCCAGCATCCCGTGGGATGCCATCACGATGCAGAACCGCAAACGGGCACGAATCGGCACGTTGGACGTGTGGGGACCGCCATGGGCGTTTGAACGCCCGGCCGATCACTGATCGTCGCTGCTGGTCTTCTTTGTTTCGTACAACACGTCGGGCACACGCTGGGCGAGACGATCGTCATCAGCCATGGGCAGAGGATCAACCTGTGATTCCGTCGCCAGATGACGCGCGGCGAGGTGGTGGTACACCGCCGTGCCACGCGACTTCCAGCCGATTTCCTTCTCGCTCAATTCACGAATCTGCTTCGCGGGCGACCCAGCCCACAGGGTGTTGGAAGGAATCTCGGTGCGTTCCTTCACGAAGGACAGCGCGCCGACGATGGCGTTCTCCCCCACCACCACATCATCCATCAGCACGGCGTTCATGCCGATGAGGGCGTTGCGACCCACACTGCACCCATGCAACACGGCGCCATGACCCACATGGCCGTTCTCATGCACGATGACATCCTTGCCCGGGAAGCAGTGAACCACGCAACCATCCTGCACGTTGCTGCCGGCCTTGAGTTCCAGTCGGCCGATGTCGCCGCGTAGCACAGCACACGGACCGACCAAGCACCCCGGTCCGATGATCACGTCGCCAATGAGCACGGCATCAGCGTGCACGAAGGCGGTCGGATCCACGACGGGCGTGATGCCCTCCCAGGTGTAGCAGGGCATCAGCAGGCGGCCTCTTCAACAGGCGCGGCGACGGGAATGCGCGTGGCCACGGTGCGGAATCGATCCGCCACGAAGGCCATGTCACACAGCGTGGCATTGCCCGCGGGATTGGCACCCGACACGTGAAAGTCACTGAATGCTGCCGATTGGTTCATCCAGATCTGCCCCGCCAGATTCACCGACAACGCCACGCCGGCGTCTCCAAATGCATCGGTCGCCGCGTCGATCACCCTGTCGTCGCGTGTCCACAGGGCCGCGGTCAACCCGCCCTTGGCCTTGGCCGTGTCCGCAGCCTGCGTGATCGACTCGCATGTGGACCCGGTCTTGACGATGTACACCACCGGACCGAAGCACTCCTGCTGATACAACGCTGCATCAGCGGCATCGACCTGCATGATGAGGGGCGAAGACACTCGGGCGTCTGGGAAATGCTCATGCGGCACCGGCGTGCAGTCACGGAGCATCGTGCCGCCGGCGGTCTTGGCTGAGCCTTGTCGTTGCACGGTTGCTGGAGACTGCACCGCGCCGAGCACTTCGTTGGCGCGGGCCGGATCGGACAGGAACCAGTCCACGGCCTTCACGATTGCGGCACACGTGTCGTCGAACGACATGCGGCCGTCGGGGGTATCGATGCCGTCTTCGGGAATGAAGATGTTCTGCGGCGTGGTGCACATCTGACCGGAGTACAAGCTCAACGAGAACGCCAGGTTGCCGGTCATGGCACGAAGATCATCACAGCCGTCGAGCACGACCGCGTTCACACCGGCCTTCTCGGTGTACACCTTGGCCTGCGTGGCATTGGCTTCGATCCAGTCACCGAAGGCGTTGCCGCCGGTGAAGTCCACGATGCCGACCGAGTCGTGGACCACCAGATCCTGCGCGACGGGTGCATCCTGCGTGTCACATGCGAGCGTGACCACATTGGGATCAAAGCCCGCTTCGGCCAGCACATCGCGGGCGATCTCCACCGTGATCGCCAACGGCAACACGGCACCGGGATGCGGCTTGACGACCACGGCATTACCCGTGGCTAATGATGCAAACAGTCCGGGATAGCCATTCCAGGTGGGGAATGTCGAACACCCAATGTTCACTGCTACACCACGCGGCACGATCCGCCACGACTTGTTCAGGGTGATCGTCTCGGTCTTGGACACCTGCTTAGTCCAGGTGGCCGAAGCGGGACATGCCTTCATCGCACGGTAGGCCATGGCCAGCGCTTCAAGGCCGCGATCCTGCGCATGTGGGCCACCGGCCTGGAACGCCATCATGAAGCCCTGCCCCGTGGTGTGCATCACTGCGAAGGCCATCTCGAACGAACGACGATTGAGCCGGTGCAGGATTTCGAGACACACGCCCACGCGATCTTCGATCGACGCGCGCTTCCAGGTGTCCATCGCGGCCACGGCTGCGGGTAGCAGTTGATTCAGATCGATGCTGGGATAGCTGATGTCAGTGGCGATGCCATACGGCGAGGTCTCGGCCGCGACCGTCCCCACCACACCGGGTTGATCGACCTCGAAGGGTTTGCCCAACCGCGACTTCCACGCGGCCATGCCATCTTCGCGGGCGGTTTCACCATAGATGCGCTTGCTTGGCACTTCGGGATAGGCGGCCCAAAATCCACGGTCATCGATGGCGGCCAGTGCGCCCTCGAGGGTGGCGCGGTGTGCGTCAAAGAACGAATCGCTCACGTGTCATCTCCACCAGCGGTCAACTCCGCCGAGCGTGCATTGTACGACACCGTACGCACCACCAACCTATGATGGACTCCGCCAACCACGCGCGGCCATTGGAGGACGATGACCCGCGATCTCCGCGGCAAGACACTCGCAAAAATGCTCATGGCTGGCTCAAAAGGAACATTGCACAAGCACATTGGGCTCTTCGGCGTCTTCGCCCTGTCCTTTGGCACCACCGTGTCGAGCGGCTTCTTTCTGCTGCCCTCGATGGCCTACGACATGGCCGGACCGGCGATCGTGCTGGCCTATCTGCTCGCCGGCGTCGTGGTGCTGCTGCCCATCCTGTGCAAGGCTGAGCTGACCACCGCCATGCCCAGGGCAGGCGGGGTGTACTTCTACATGGACCGGGCGTTCGGCCCCATGGCGGGCTCGATTGCGGGCATCAGCTCGTGGATCGCACTGTCCCTCAAAGCCTCCTTCGCCCTCGTCGGTGCGGGCTTCTACATCTCACTGTTCTTTGATCATCCTCCCAACACCACCGTCATCGCCGTGGTGGCTACCGTGTTGTTCGGGCTGCTGAACATCGTCGGGGCAGGTAAAGCCGCTCGCATTCAGCAGGGGCTGGTGGTGTGCGTCATCGGCCTTCTGGTGTGGTTCTGCATCAATGGCCTGCCGGAAGTGAACCAAGCACGCTTCGACCACTTCTTCGCCAAGGGCGAGGGCACCATGATCAGCATGATCGGTGTCGTGGTGGTGGCCTACATGGGCTTGACCAAGGTGGCGAGCGTCGCCGAAGAAGTGCAGAACCCCGAACGCAACATCCCCGTGGGCATGCTGCTCGCGTTGGGCGCAGCGATGACGCTGTACGGCCTGGGTGTCACTGTGATGATCGGCGTGCTGTCGCCCACCGAATTGGTGGAATCGTCCACGCCCGCGGCAGCCGCCGCCCAAGTGCTGGCGGGACGCACCGGCTTGATCCTGGTGTCGATTGCCGCAATCGGCTCATTCATGTCGGTGGCCAATGCAGGAATCCTGAGCGCATCGCGATACCCATTCGCCATGGGGCGCGACCACACATTCCCGGCCTACTTCCGCGCCGTCGGTCGCTTCAACACGCCGACACGCGCCGTGATCGCCACGGTGGCATTGATCGTTGCCGAAATCGTGCTGCTCGATCCGTTGGTGATCGCCAAGTACGCCGGCACGCTCAAACTGTTGCTGTTCACTGCGGTGTGCGCCGGCGTGATCGTGATGCGGCAAAGCCGCATCGAATCGTACGACCCGGGCTTTCGTGCGCCGCTCTATCCCCTACTGCCCATCGCCGGCATGGCGGCGTGTCTGTTCTGCATCATCATGTTGGGCTGGATCCCGGTGCTCTTCGCACTGAGCTTGATCACCGTCGGGGTGTTGTGGTTCCACTGGTACGCATCCAAGCGGGTGCGGCGAATTGGCGCCATCCATCACATCTTCGCCCAACTGGGCAAGCAGCAGTTCAACCCCCTCGACATGGAGTTGCGTGAGATCATCAAGGAGAAGGGGCTGCGCAAGGCCGACCCCTTCGAAGCGGTCGTGGCCGAAGCGCACGTGATCGACTTGCCACCCGATTCGGGGTTCGCAACGGCGGCCTCGCTGGCCTCCGCCGCGATCTCAGAACGACGTGGCTTAGACAGCAACTGGCTCTGCACCGAGTTCCTCGAAGGCACCCGAATCGGTGCAACGCCAGTGGCTGGTGGCGCGGCCCTGCCCCACACACGGTCTGACGACATTGCCACTCCCGAGTTGGTGATTGTGCGATGCCGGGAGGGCATGAACATCGAGGTGGGTGGCGCAGACCACGTGGTGCGAACGCAGCACGTGGACGCGATCTTCTTCCTTGTGTCACCCGAAGCAGACCCGGGCATGCACCTGCGCCTGCTTGCGAGCATCGCCATCGCTGTGGAGCAACCTGGCTTCCACGACCGCTGGCGATCGGTGACGGGCTCGGAGAGTTTGAAGGCGTGCCTGCTGCGGCGTGAACGCAGTTTGGATCTCCGGCTGCGTACCGGCGGTCCCGCGCACGACTGGATCGACATCGCGCTGCGTGATCTCACACTGCCCGAGGATGTGATCGTGGCCATGATCGGCCGCGATGAAGACAGCATCGTGCCACGCGGATCAACGGTGCTGCGTCATGGTGATCGTGTGGTGCTGTTGGGTGAACCCGAGGGCATCGCGGCGTTGCGAGCATCGCTCGATCTGGACCGGACCATCCCGTTGGGCCCTGATCAATCCTGAATTGGTCAGCAATCCGGACAGCGAATCGTGCCGAAGATGGCTTCATCCGCCGACGCCTCGTCACGGGCGTGATTGATAAGGCATCGCACCGCCTTGCCGATGTTGGGCAGGCCGTGATCGGCTGTCTTGGACTCGAGCCATTGCAACTGTTGCGGGGTCAGTTCAATCGTCACCGGTGTCTTGTTCGCCATGGTCAGCCTCCAAACGCCTCGAGGGCATGTACACGGTACGCTTGCGAGTATGACCACGCCAAGTGCCCCCAACCTGCTTCGTCCCGCCGCATGGATCATCCTCGTCGACGGTGTCCTGTTGTTGTTGCTGGGCATCGTGCTGGTGGGCGACGCATTCACGGACAACCCATGGGTGGTGCAAGCTGGAGGAGGGCTGTTGATGCTCGCCGGCGTCGCCATCGGTGCACGACTGTGGTTGTCACATGCGCAGGCACCGGTGTCGCCACTGGCCTGGATCGCCGCCCTCGCACCATTCGTGCTCGGGCTCGTGTTGTTGCTATGGGCCAAGGAAGCCCTGGCCGCCTTCGGTGTGATCGTGGGAATCAGCGTGCTCTTGTGGGGCGTGGTCTCCACCGCCTTCGCCTTGTCCCACCGCCCCCGCGGCGGCTGGCAGTTGAGCCTGTTGGTTGGTCTCATCACGCTTGGGGCGGGCATCTTCATGCTGACCGAGCCACAGATCGCCGCGTATCTGGTGCTGTTCCTGCTGGGCTTGGATCTCATCATTCGTGGTGCCGACCGGGTCGCATTGGGCAACACGCTCCGCAAGGCCGCCGGCGCGGCCGACACACCGCACGACGACGACACGCAGGAATGACCACTGTGGCGGCCCTGGCACGCCCTTTTTTCTGGTCCTGCTGAAAGCCTGCCGTCAGGTGAGGGCTTGTCCTGTCGACGCCACGATCCGCGTCTTGCAGGAGCCATGTCCAATGCCCCACGCCACGATCACCCCGACGACCGACATCAACATCGTGGCCCGCATTCGCCCTGCTGCTGATCGCATCACCCAACACATCGAACAACACCTGCAGGTGTTGCATGACGTGCACCCGGCGTCAGCGTCGCACTGCCGCCGCGTGGGACGTCTTGCTCAGCAATTGGCCCGTGCCCTGGGCTGGCGTGAAGATCGGGTCGCTGATGCCTGCCACGCCGGGCTGCTGCACGACATCGGCAAAGCAGCGATCGACACCACACTGCTTGATGCGCCACGCAAACTCACTGCCAGCGAACGCGCCCATGTAGACCGCCATGTGGCATTGGGCGCTGCCATGCTCAAGGGCGACACGATGCTCGGGCATCTTGTCGAACCCGTCGCGCGGCATCATGACCGCTTCGACACCCACGGCATCGAGACACCGCTCATCGCTCGGTTGATCGCTGTGGTCGACGTGTGGGACGCAATGACGTCCCCAAGGCCGTACGCCGCCACGAAGAGCGACCGTAAGGCTGGCGACGAGCTCGATCGTTGTGCGGGCACGCAGTTTGATCCCGTTCTGGTGGATGCCTTCCTTGAATTGGTTGAGCGCCCCCGCTTGCGGCTCATCGCTTGATCACCTGTTCGCCATCTCGCAGCGGCTAGACTGACGCCCACGGTAGGAACACGGCGTCATGACCACCACTGCATCATCAGGATCACGAATGCTCACGCTACTGACGTGGGCGTCATTGCTGATCTGCATCGGTGCCTGGGCCACCTACGCGGTGGCACCCGAATGGAGCGCCGCGGCGCGAACCACCGGGCTGATCGCAGGCGGCGTGTTTCTGTTGTTCTTTGTCGTGCAGCTGGTCGGTGACTGACGCACGACACGCACGGGCACACACTGCCCCGGTAGCTCAGCTGGATAGAGCAGCGCTTTCCTAAAGCGCAGGCCGCAGGTTCGAGTCCTGCCCGGGGTGCGTGCGCCTGCCGCCAAACGCGCCGCTGATCGCATACCATCCCCCCCATGCCACGGTTGGCGCTGCTTCGCGATGTCTTCCCCACACCCGATCACGGGGCAGCGTTGACGGCTCGACTCAAGGAAGCACGCGACGGCGGCGCCGATCTGGTGTGCTTGCCTGAGATCCCCAGCCTGCCGTGGGCGCCATGCACGAAACAGGCCGATCCCTCCCATGCGGAACCGCTCGATGGTCCTCGCGCCGCCATGCAATGTGCCTCGGCGGCTCAGGCCGGCGTGGCCCTTGTCGGCGGAGGCATTCACACCGATGCTGAAGGCCGACGCTTCAACACCGCCCTGTGCATCGATGCCGATGGCACCCTGGTGATGCACTACCGCAAGGTGCACATCCCCGATGAGGTGGGCTTTTGGGAAGCCGATCATTACGACGCGGGGCAAGATCCGCCCATGCCGTGCGTTCTTGCTGACATGCGTGTGGGCATTCAAATCTGCTCGGACAACAACCGCCCCTTCGGCTGCCAACATCTGGCCGCCCACGGGTGTCAGTTGATCCTCAACCCTCGCGCCACCGAAGCGGGCACGCTGGACACATGGACCACCATGTGGCGTGCCAATGCAATCACCACCGGCTGCTGGGTCGCCTCGGTGAATCGGCCCGGCCCCGAAGGTGGTACACCCATCGGCGGCCCCTCGGTGGTGGTGTGCCCGCGGGGCGAGGTGGTCCTTGAAACCGAAGATCCGCTGGCCTTTGTCGACATCGATCTCGATGCTGTCGCCCAGGCCCGGCAAGACTATCCAGCCTATCTGGCCATTCCAGCCGATACCTATACAGCGGCGTGGGCAAACACCACCCCCAAAGCCGCGTGGACCGATCTCTAAAGCCTTGGAGTCTCGACATGACCGACGTCAATTCTCGTCTGCACACCCTTGAACGCGATCTCAACACCATGCGGCGGCGGCTGCGTTGGGGCCTACCGTGCACCTTTGCCGGGGGCATCGCGTTGGCCACGCTGATGGGCTCATCGATGACCGCCACCGAACACATCCGAGCCAAACGGGTAGACGTGGTCGGTGACGACGGCCGGACGGTGCTTGCCTTGAGCACCGACGCCAACGGCGGCCGCGTTGATCTATGGACACCAGCTGGCCACAACGTCGCGCGGCTCTCTGCCAACACCAACGGTGGCGACTTGGCCATGTGGGCCAATGACGGCACGACGCACGCGGGCCTGTGGGCCACCACCACCGGTGGGGCCATGGCCTTGTGGCAGGCCGACGGCCAGCGCCTGGCACGAGTCGATGCCAAGGGCATGCAGATGCATGGCGACGTACACGTGCGTGGCGACAACGGCACCATTGCTCTGGTCGCCGATGCCGGTCGCGTATCAGCCACCCACGCCAACATCACCAGCTCGCTGGATCATGCTGGCGTGCGCATTGACGACAACGCCACACTCACAGCGACGGCGCTCACCCTGGGGACCGACGGCCACACCATGGCGGTGTCCCCTGATGGGCTGCAGGCTGGCGCGAGCGAACTGACGTTCTCCGATGCAGGGCCAGCGTTGTCGCACAAGGGCGTGCGCATGGCGGTGATCGATGACGGCGTGCAGGTGACACACGGCTCGGCCACGCTCATGCAGGCGCGTTCCTCAGATGGCCTCACCACGCTGGCCGTGCACGAAGGCGATGCCGTAGCGAGCTTGTCGGTGATGGCTGGCGAAGCGGCGGTACGCACTGCAGTCGACGGCGTTGGCGCCGGCGTGATGCAGGTGGATGCCGGTGGCGCCCGCACCGATCTGGTGGGCTCCGACGACGCGGTCACACTGGCTGCCCATCGTGACGAACCACTGCTCGTAGCCGGTGGCGGCGGGCTCACACTCATGGCTGACGGGCCCTCTGGTGCGATCCGTCTGGGTGCTGGCGAAGCGGGCGGTATTCGTCTTGTCGCGGGCACCGACGGCAGCGTGCCTGCAGTGGAAGTACTCGATCGCGCAGGCCTTCGAGTCGCCGCCATGTCAATGGAAGCGGCCGGCGCAGGCGCGTTCGTGGCCGGCTACGGCGGCACGCCCACGGCCATCATGCGAGGGCGATCCATCGGTGGACGCCTCGACCTCCGCGGCGAACACGGCACCGTGCTCGTGCGATCGGGCGCCGGTCCCATGGCGGCGCTGCTCGGACCTGATGGGCGAACACAAGCCATGCTCGCAGGCACCGGTACCGGTGGCGTGCTGAACCTGATGGACACTCAAGGCATGCCCGTGGTGCTGACGGGCGCCAGCGCTGAAGGCCGCGGCGGCGCCGCGGCCTTCCGAAATGCCGATGGCGATGTGGTCGTCACCGCAGGTGCTGGACCCGATGCCGATGGCCGTGTTCGGGTTGTCGACCCAGGTGACAACCGGGCATCCACGCTAGCCCCGCCCACCGCTGGCGCCGTACACGCCGGCGCGATGGAATGATTCCTCGCTGTTGCAGGCCCGGCGCAACTTCCCGGTGCACTTCGGGTTGACCCCGGTTGGCGGCTGATCCAAGGTGTTCACTTGGAACACTTTTTGGAAGAAAGTTACAACTGCTTACAGCGAAACCGGTTGCATCATCAGCCGACAATCACTGCATGCACGAACATCTGTCACCCCAAGCACCCTAGATCATGCCCTACAGAGGGTTGGACACGTATCCACAGCAGCCATCAGGCCCCCGGTATGGCACTGCAGGACATGGAAAGGTCCCAATAAGTTTGAGCCACGCCTGAAGAGACGGCCGATAGAGGCTGTGAGCGACGTTCATGCGTTGCTTCTCAATCAGACTTCCTTCTCTTCTCTTCCGCCACCTCCAGCCCTCGGGTTGGAGGTGGTTTGTTTTGGGCTGGGCGGTTGAGTGTGGGCCGAGCCAGGCGCATCGCACTGGCTCACTGCGGCCAGTGAATCTCGGCCGCAGCGAAGAAGGCGCGTATCGACTCACGCTCGCCATCGATGGGCTGGTGTGTGATCCGAATCACCCGGCCATCTGGATCACACTTGATCAGCTGTTCACAGCGATGCGTGTGTCGATGCGCGCCTTTGACAAGGTGATCGATGTACGCGATGACGGCGTCCGGGCCTTCGCCACGGACGGATGACTCGTACGTAACCGAGTCGAGCACGGCAGTCGCCGCGTCATGTGCGCCGCGATACGAGGCGATGATCGCATCAGACCCGACGTGCGTTTCAAACGCATCGATGACGTACTCGCACTGAGCGTGCAAGAGTGTGGCTGCCGTGTCGAAGTCGCACTGATCAAGTGCGGTGGCGAGCGCAGCGGCAACCTGTTCAACCATCGGAGTGCTGTCAGTCATTCGTCGTGCATTTCATCCCACTCGTTGGGACATCGGACGAAGATCCACACAATCAGTGGCACCCAGCCTGCGAGCATGACCCAGCGCATCCAGTCTGCGGCCATCTCAACATCGAGCAGATACCACCCCCCCAAGATGCCGCCGAGAAGAATGAACAGATGCCGTTTGGGTAGATGTGTCATATCCCGCTCCACAGCGAGACTATACGTCAGGCCCCCAGCCGTCACTCAACCCTCGGGTTTCACACCCTCACACGTTAAAGAGAAAGTGCACCACATCTCCATCCTGCATGGCGTATCCCTTGCCCTCGCTCCGCAGCTTGCCCGCTTCCTTGATGGCCTTTTCCGAGCCCAGATCGAAGAGATCTCCGCAACCGTAGCACTCGGCGCGGATGAAGCCGCGTTGGATATCACTGTGAATGGCGCCAGCAGCCTCAGGCGCGGGGCATGATTCGGGAATCACCCAGGCCCGCACTTCCTTTTCACCAGCCGTGTAGAAGGTGCTCAATCCCAGCGCGGCATTCATGCCTTGGGCGAGCGCCCCCACTGCCGGTTGCGTGAGCCCCATGGAGTCGAGCATTTCGCCGCGATCGGCTTCTTCGAGTTCGGCGATTTCCGATTCAAGCGTGGCGCACAACACCACGGCGATGCCGTTCCCTGCATCCCGCACCGCCTGCACGGCGGCGGTGTCACCGGCGACGTCGTCTTCACTCACGTTGGCAACCATGAGCACGGGCTTGGCGGTCATGAATCCATACGACTTGAGAATGCCCATGTCGGTGGCATCCCATTCGCCATCACGCAATGGCCGGCCTTCCTGCAGCAGTTCGTTGGCGCGTTCGAGCACACCCAATCGCTGTTTGGCCTCGGCATCGGCGCCGCGGGCAGCGCGGGTGGCCTTGTCGATGGCGCCCTCCACCACGACCAGATCGCTGATGAGCAGTTCACCATCCATCACATCGATGTCGCCCGCAGGGTCAGCCGGCCCGAGGCCTGCATCGTCCCAACAGCGCACCACGTGGGTGAGCGCATCAACATTGCGAATGTGAGCAAGCACCTGGCCAAGAGAGTCGCCACCACCGGGCACGCCGGGGATGTCCACCACGCGCACGGAAGCCGGAATCACCTTCTGTGTGGGCACGAATTCGGCGATGCGATCAAGCCGAGTATCAGGAATGGCCGCCACACCCATGGCGGGCTTCATGGCGCCGGGCGTGACGGGCACGCTGTGCGCCGTCAGTGCCTGAAAGAGCGTCGTCTTGCCCACGCCGGGGCGGCCGATGAGTCCGCAGTCCATGTCTGTGCATGCTCCAGTCAGATCCTGCCCGATGACAGAAGCCGGACATGGTATCGCAGCACACGCTGGTGCTGGGGCGACAGTGTCATGTGCCCGCGTGCTGCAGGTGCCGCTGGTAAGCGTGCATGCCACCAGCGATGTTGGTGACGGTGTGCCCCGCCCGCTCGAGCAGGCTGCAGGCCATGGCACTTCGCACACCACCTGCACAGAGCACCAGCAGGTCGCCGTCGGGGACCTGATCCATCCGTTCCAACAACCGCGTGTGGGGCACCAGCGTGCCACCATCGATCGAGGCCGCCTCATGCTCTGCGGTGGATCGCACGTCCAACAGGGACGCATCGGCCATCGCCGAGGCAACCTCGCCCACACTGATTTCCCGCGTGGTGGCCGATCGCTGTTGCAAGGCCGCATGCACGGTGGCCGCGTCCGCCCAGCCCACCACGTGGTCCAGACCAATGCGCACCAGGGCCCGCGTGATGGCGTCGACTTCGTGCGCTTCGCAGATTAGCACCACCGGCTCCTGCGGCTCAACAAATGACCCTGCGGCGGCCAGCATCATTGGCCCCCGCACCAGATACAGGGAGCCGGGCAGGTGTCCGTCACGAAAGTCCTGCCAGCGACGCAGATCCAGCACGGCCGTGACGGCCGTGTCCACGGCGACCAGTGCATCGGCATCGAGCTGTTCCGGCACGGGCAGGGCTTCGAGCAGCTGCACACCGTCGCGGTTGAGTTGTTTCATGCGGCCGAAGTACAGCGGTGGTTCGTGTTGACCAGCGAGAACATCCTGCACGAAAGCGTCGGCATCGGGGGCCAGTTGCAGCGCACCGTTGGTGCGTCGTTCATAGCCCACCGTGCTCTGGGGTACAGCGCCCAACGCCTTGCCACAGGCGCTGCCTGCGCCATGGGCGGGCCACACCTGAAAGTGATCGGGCAGATCAAGAAATCGCAGTGCCGACGCCTGTAGTTCACGAGCGCCTTCGTCCCGCGCACCTGCGACGCCCGCTGCGCTTTCAAGCAGATCGGGGCGACCAACATCACCAACAAACACGAAGTCGCCGGTGAGTATGCCCATGGGTTCGGTGGCACCACCACCAACATCGGTGACCGCGTAGCACAGGTGTTCCGGAGTGTGCCCTGGCATGTGCATGGCTTCGAACCGAATGCCGCCGACCATGAATGAATCCCCATGCCGCAATGCCACGCCGTTCACCGGCGTGGTGTCGTCATTCAACCAGCCGTATTGCCAGTCGTCACCGCCTTCGCCGGACACGTACACCGGAGCGCCGGTGGCAACGGCCAGTTGACGGGCCCCGGACAAGAAGTCCGCGTGGATGTGCGTTTCCGCAATCGCGGCAATTCGCATGCCATGAGCTGCGGCCGCACGCAGGCAGCGGTCGATGTCGCGCGGCGGATCGATCATGATCGCCTCGCCAGTGCGTTGGCAGCCGATCAGATACGCCCCGTGGGCAAGCATGTCGTCATAGAGCAGTCGAAACAGCATTGACTGCACAGTGTACGCCCCCGAGCTATGAACTTGGCGTACATGCTGGTGTCCCAGAAAGGCACCACGGGCCGCTATCGGGACAGGTGGACACGCACAGCCCTCTACAAAGGGATCACCATGCCAGTGTGGGCCAGTTCAGCGCCTCGTGCACGCAGGGCCTCACGCACCGATACATCGTGCAGCACCGGATTGTCGTGATTGAAGTGCGTGAAGCACACGCTGCCCGGCGCAGTGCTGAGGCGTCGCTCTAGCCGTGACATCGTGTCGGCGATGGGTGGATGCGGGATCACACCGCGATCACGTCCTGTGTCGTCGTGCCCTGGCGCCTGCAGGAACGTGCCGTCGACGATGGCGACATCGGCCGCGTCGATCCACTGTTCGAAGGCCGCCGGCCAGGCGTCGATGTCCGGGCAATAGAACACGCGTTGCGTGCTGCCTTGCAGCATGAACGCCATGGTGTCGGCGAGTTCGTCACGGTGCGGCACGGCGATGGGCGTGATGATCACGTCCTTGAGAGCGTCAATCGTGAATGCGAGATCCGGCTCGATTGTGTGCACCTCGATGTGCGCATTGACCACCAACTGCCGCCACGGTTCGTGGGTCTGCAGCATGGTGGCGACGGCGGCAGTGCAGTACACCGGCAGGCCCCTGCAGGCGGCCACTTCCTTGCCCAGATGCAGCAGGCCGGTGATATGACCCATGTGGACATGGGTCAGCACGATGGCGTCCACCATGTGCGTGGATGCGGCCGTATGCCGCTGCAGGGCTGTCAGCTGGGCCTCGATCGCCCAAGTGGCGTCGATGAGCACTCGGCCGCCGGTGGTACGGTCGTGCAGGGCAATGCTGGCAGGGGTTTCTCGCCGGCCATTGGCCCGGGCATCCATACAACAAGGCTTCATGCAGCCCAAATGGGGCAATCCGCCATCCTGAGCCACACCCAGAACAACCAGTTCTGCCTCTGCTGTGGGTGCCATGCCCCCCTTGTACAGCACTGAGGGCGGATGAGGCACTGTAGACAAGGCTCAAGGGGAGGGTTCGGCAACGTGCGGCCAAGTCCCACTGGCCTCGACTGTGCAAAAAAGACCACTGACGCACCCTTAGATACGGTTTTTCTAGGACGCACCACGATAGCGGTTCAGAAATCGCTCTTAGTTACTGGTATTTCCGAATTTGCGGGTTGTTCCCGCCAGCTGATTGGCCTAGGTTTGAGGCGTCAGGCTTCGGAAGAGCCTGGCGGAAGAGAAGAGAAAGGAAGGAAGTACGCATGAAATTCACAACATTCAGCCTTGCGGCTGTTGCTGCGTGCACACTGACGGCGTTCGCGTCGGCAGATGTGATCATGGACAATATTGGCTCATTGGACGGAAGTGACCTGACTGGCGGTATCGGTGCCAGCCAAGACTTCGATGCCTATGCGGCCTATGACGTTGTCGCAATGGATGCATTCTCAACCGGCGAAGCGATGACCCTCGATGCCGCCAGCATGGTGCTGGGCGGATGGAACGGCTTCGCTGGCCTTGACGGTGTCGACGGCTATACGGTGAGCATCTTCAGTTCCATCGAAGCAGCCGGTGGCAGCATCTATGGCGATGTCATGGCGATGTCTTTCACGACTGCAGATGTCAACAGCGACTGGACGGGCGAAGGCTTCACCCTGATTAGTTTCGATCTCGGCGGGTTTGAACTCGCTGCAGGCGACTACTACATCGGTATCACGCCCACCAACGCGTACGGCGAGAACGGCCAAACCGGCGCTGCTATCTCCAGTATTGGAAATGGCGCTGGTGTGCAAGCCAACCCAGGTGGAGGCTTCGGCTTTGGTGCATATCAGGAAACTGGTGTGAACTACGCCTATCGCCTCGATGGCAGTGCCATCCCCGCACCAGGTGCCGTCGCACTGCTCGGCCTCGCTGGCCTCGCAGGTCGGAGACGCCGCTCCTGACTCTTCTTCTTTCGTCAGAAGCTACGAATCAGCCTGATTCGCGAATCAAAGCGATTCTCACAGCCCCCTGCTCTTGAGCAGGGGGCTGTTCTTTCCAAAGGTGTTAGACACCTGTTCGCTCGGTACCCTCGTGTGCATGTGCATGCCTCGATCACTGTGGCTCATCTGGATCGCCATTGCGGCGACCTTGTGGTGCACCACACACAGCACCGCCCAATCCCGCGCTGAGGCTTGGGAATCCCGCGCTCGCCAAGTGAGCTGCCGCAACTACATCCTGATTACCGATCTGCCCGACGCACACGCCAAGGACGTCGCCGACAACCTCGATCAGTTGCACGACACCTGCACCGAGTTTTTTGCCGCCCTGCGAGGCCGTATCCCGACCGGCGAACAGGTGTGTGTGTTCGCCACCCAAGAAGACTACAACGACTGGGTCCACCGACGCATCGGTGCCAATCCCACCGGCTCGGCTGGCATGTTCGTGCAGGCGGGCAACAAGAGGGCACTGGTGGCATGGCTCGGCGGCCAACCGATGCACCGCCTGCTCGGCACGCTGCGACACGAGGGCTTCCACCACGCCGCAGCGCTGTTGTTTCCCGACCTGCCTGTGTGGGCCAATGAGGGCATCGCAGAGATGTTTGAACGCGCCGTGCCAGTGAGCAACGGACTGGCCCTGGGCAATGTGCGATCGAGCGACGTGGCCCGACTACAGCAGGCCATCAATCGCAACGCACTCACCCCGCTGAATGACTTCTTTCGCATGGCATCCGACCGGTGGAACAGCCAGGTGCAACAGGGCACCGCGAGCACCAACTATCTGCAGGCTTGGGCCACGGTGCAGTTTCTGCTGTACGGCGACGGCGGCCGCTACAAGGGTGGCTTTCTCACCTT
>JAKVBV010000112.1 GCA_022446965.1 Phycisphaerales bacterium | reverse complement strand
GCGCAGGATGCACTCAACATAGTGGTGCCGCACCGTCACGGGGGTCAAATGTCGGTGATGGACCCTTTTGTGGTTAGTTTGAGGGCGGTAGCGTGTGGCTCATGGACGCAGGCCATTGGACGGAGCGGAGCACGGGATTCAGACGCACCCACGCCTGTGTGTTGGGCCTTGCGTTGGCCAGCTTGCCCATCGGTGGGATCGACACCATCAGCATGTGCCTCACCGTGGCGGCGGCGGTCCTTGCCCTGCCGTGGTGGAGGCGACTCTGGCCGCTGTTGAAGTCGTGGCCGCTGTTGGCATGGGCACTTTGGTGGGGGCTGTGGGGTGTATCCAGTACATGGACCCAGTGGCCGGTACCTCTCGATTGGGAGCCGGCGGTTGCACTCCTGCTGGCGCCTGCGTGCTTGCCCATGATCGGTCGCCGGCGGTGGTGGGTCTGGCCGATACTGGCCGGCATCTGTGGCCAGTGTGCCTTGCAGATTCTGGATGCCACAGGAGTGATGGGCGGGGCGGCACTAGGCACCTGGTGGACGCATACAGGCCTGTACTGGTATCCGGCGAATGTGGGCCTGTGGGGTACGGTTGCGCTCGTACTAGCGGTTGATGTGCTTGTCTCACATCGTTCATCGCGATGGTGTGTTGCGATAGGTGTGCTGGCATCGTTGGCATCGATCATCGTGGTCTGGTTGACACTCAACCGAACGACCGCCTTGCTGTGCGCTTTGGCAGTTGGTTTGTTTCTTGGACGAGTGATGTGGCCTCGGGCGGCCCATCGCGGTCACCGGAAGCAGGTGATTGCATTGGCCGTTTTCGCGGCGTCGATCATCTCCGGCATCCTCTTCACCAATGATGTCTTTCGCATCCGCATGTCCCGTGTGGCTGGGGAGGTGCAACGCACGCTCCTACCTGGCGAATCACATGTTGATGATCTTGACCGTTTCAATTCGGGCCTTGGCATTCGAGTCGTGTGGTGGCATGCCGGTTGGCAGTCGTTGTGCCGGTCACCAGTTCTTGGGCATGGCGGAGGCAGCACCGAACACACGCTTGCAGTGATGGAATCGGAGATGCCATCACAGTGGGGGGCTGCAATTCCAGGCTTCTTGACCCGAAACCCGCACGCCATCTGGATACGTGCTGCAATCGAAACAGGAGCCTTGGGATTGCTGTGTGTCGGCGTTGTTTTGCTCGGTGGCGTGGGGCGGGCCTGGCGATGTCGGATAACGAACACCATCGGTCGCTGGCTTGGACCGTCCTTTGTCGCGGTGGTGCTCTTCAGTGTGCTGCATGCATTGACCATCGAGTGGTACACGGCCTCTTTGGTCACACTGCTCCTAGTTGTCACCGCGGTTGAATCGTGTTCGGAATATCACATGGCGGATGGCTGCACGCCCGGGTAGTCTTCCCGCATCATGCTTCGGGAACTCACTGTTGCGGTCGCGTTCATGTCGGTCATCTGCTGCGGCGGATGCAGCCAGTCAACGCGCACCCTCTTCGATGGTGAGACGCTCGATGGCTGG
>JAKVBV010000111.1 GCA_022446965.1 Phycisphaerales bacterium | reverse complement strand
GTCGTTGCCTCCGGCGGATTGCGGGCGTCATACCCCGAAGGTCTTGCGGAGTACCTTGTGGAGGTTGGTTCGGCCCGCCACGACGACGGTGTCGCCGGCCTGGAACGTATCGCTGGCCCCGGGCACGAACACGTCACCTTCGCGTTCGATGGCCGTGACAATAATCGGCTCAGGAAAGATGATTTCTCGCAGGGTGTGGTCAACGACCTTGGCGCCGGCGTCGAGGTGCACTTCATAGATATCCGCGACGTCGGTGGCCAGTGACGCCAAGTGGCGCACGGGGCCGTCTTGCAACCAGTGGCGAAGTTGTGCCACGGCGGTCACCCGTGGGCTGAAGGCGCGGTCGATGCCCACGTGTTCGAGAAGATGGAGATAAGTTGATTGTTGCAGCACGGCAATCGCCGATTTTGCCCCGAGGCTCTTGGCTCGGGCCGCGGCGAGGATGTTGCGCTCGTCCTCGTCGCTCAAGGCTACGAAGACGTCGGTCTGGTGGATCTGCTCTTCATCGTAGATCGACTGCTCGCCGGGATCGGCGCAGAAGACGGTCACCCAGTCCAGTTTGTTCGATAGTTCCTCGGCCCGCGCTGGGTCAGCCACCACGATCTTGACCGCAAAATTGTTGCTGTGCAGGGCGCGACAGAGCCAGACTCCCATGGCGGTGCCACCGATGATCGTGACGATGCGACGTCGCATCTTTTTACCGAGAAAGAATCGGTGGGCCTGGTCGAAGTGCTTGACGTCACCGACGAGCGTCACGATGTCCTCCGCCCGCACGATCGTGTCGGCGGTTGGAATGAAAAATGTGCCGTTGCGCCCGATGGAGGCTAGGCGTGATCCGCCAGGGAGATCAAGATCGGCGAGGCGTCGATCTACGACCTTCGCGTCACGGCTGACCTGGAATTGCTGCATTTCGATTCGACCGCGGGCAAATCGTTCCACGGCCATGGCCCCGGGGTTGCGTAGTGTCTGGGCAATCGCCACCGCGGTGGTGTACTCGGGACACACCAAGTGGTCGATGTTGAGCTGATGTGCGTAGTCGAGTCCGCGCTGTTCAAAGTAGGCGCTGTGGTGTACGCGAGCACCGCAACGCCGCACGCCTACGGATTTCGCCAGTGCCGCGGTCAGCAAGTTGATCTCGTCCACGTTGGTCGCCGCGATGAAGAGCTGTGCGCTGTGGACGCCGGCTTCGCGGAGCACGTCTGCGTGAGCCCCGTTGCCGGTAAGGGTGTGGACGTCCAAGGACTCTTCTGCGGCTGCCAATTTCTCTGGAGCCAGATCGATGAGGGTGATGTTGTGACCGTCGGCCGCGAGTACTTCCGCCGCATGGTGTCCCACTTCGCCGGCGCCGCAGATGACCACATCCATGTGTCGTGCCTCCGTGCGGGGTTCGCGGCTCCCGCTCGTGCCGTGGTCAGGGGCCCGGTAGCGGACCGTGCCATGGGGGTCGAGATGTGGGGACACAGCGTGTGGTCGTACACGCCAAGAGGAGGATCGGCCCGACCCGTCCCACAAGCATCGCCGCGATGATCACCG
>JAKVBV010000110.1 GCA_022446965.1 Phycisphaerales bacterium | reverse complement strand
GGCACGGAAACATGGCAAACCGCTCGCGAGGTTGCCGGGCTTTTCTCTGGGGTATCCGCACCTCTACCACCAGCATTCACAGCACCCTCGAGCAACGAATACACCGCGCCGGAGCACGGTCCGTTGCAGCCTGTTGGCTATATCGGCCCCGTTGCCCTCACGCTGTGCCTGTGCTTGATCGGCGGCATCGTAACGATCGTGTACACCAGCCAAGTGAACGAAGCTGCCGCCCGCGGTGACGCCGAAGCCTACACACGCCTGAAATCCACCCGCCAAGGGTGGATCATTGCGTCGCTCATCATCGGCCTCCTCACAACCGGGATTCAGGTTGCTTACTACATTGCCGATGCGTGACCGATCCGCGACCCACTCAGGGCGGCGGCTGCAGCGATTCGAATCCGGGCACATTGCGAAGCACGAACCACAGCACCACCAGCACTGCCAACCCCAGTCCGACCTTGGACGGCAATAGCACACGCACAGTCTTGCCTCGACACACTGCGCTCACTGCACCCACCACCAGGATGATGGCCGCAGGTAGCCCCACCAACACAAACGCCTGATTGCTCGCCCACCCCTCGGCCAGCCGTCCGTGCATGACATGATGCGCGGCGCGTGTTGCACCACAGCCCGGACAATGCAGGCCTGTGCTCGCATACAGCGGACATCGCGGGAACCACGCCATCTCCGATGGATGCGAACGCCACACCGTGACCGCTGCGCCAGCAGCAAGAACAAGCAAAACGGCGGACCACCACCGATGCGCCCTCGACACGGTTGACCATCGCAACGAACCGCTCATCGGTGTCACGGTACCAGCGCCGCGAGTTCAGCTTGCCACGCATGGCCAGTTCTATACTGACGCCAAGCCACCTCGCCATGAGCACACCGCAAGAGACACCCGACGACGGCCACCGTGGCATGACCCCGCCGCCAATGCCGCCGGCTATGTCCGCACCATCACCCTTGGCATCGCGAGGCGCTGGACGAGCGCCGTTCCCGCACGGCGTTGACGACAGCCCCATGTCCGTTGTCGGGCCGGTGATTCAAATGGTGATCGGTGCCATATGCCTAGGCTTGCCGGTCATCACCGGCATTGTGAGCCTCGTGTATGCCCTCAAGACCAACGAACACCACGCCGCACACCGATTCACCGAATCCATGCGCACACGCGCACTGTCCAATGGGTGGAGCCTTGCCGGCTGGATCGTGTGCGGCATACAGGTGCTTGCCGGCGTGCTCTGCCTCGTAGCTGTGTTTTTCCTCGGGTTGTGAACCGTCTTGCAGATCAGCACGGCCCCCATGCACTGATGATGATCAGGATGTCGTCGACATCAACCACGCCGTCGCCGTTGACATCGCCATCGCCACCATTGCCGTAGTTGCCCAACACCATCAGGATGTCGTTCACACCCACAGTGCCGTCGCCGGTGACATCGCCTGCGCAGTCGCCTTCGCATGCGTCTTCAAATACATTGCCGCCACCATCAGTCCACTGCCCGAAGATGTGATCCGGCGTATTGCTGCAGAAGAGGCAATCCTGCACGACCAACGCCGGCGACTG
>JAKVBV010000011.1 GCA_022446965.1 Phycisphaerales bacterium | reverse complement strand
CTGGTGGCACGTTCACCGTGACCATCGGCTCCAACTTCTCCGACGTATGCCTGTTCCTCAACGAGGACGCCGGCACGGTCGATTACGCCACGCAGAATGTCGGTGGCTACTTCGACACGACGGTTCTGGAGATTCCCACGGGCAACTGGGCCGTAATCGCTTCGGTAAGCGAGTGGGACACCAGCGTGACCTGCGGCAGTGGTCTGGACACCTACTCCCTCACGGTGGAGTGATCCGACCCTGTTCCAGCGTCTCCCTTGTGGAGGCGACGGGCCCAACTGGGCCCACATATGGATCGAAACCCGCCCCCCGGCCTCGTGCCGGGGGGCGGTTCTTTTTGCACGCCCCAGTCCACCCGTGCTGTGAACATCCCAATTAGACACAGTTGGCCATGGCCCCAACTGCCTGACAGTGGTATAGATAGGTGCTCCTGAAGGTACAATGGCTGCACCTGCCATCCGCCCGGGAACGAATAGATGTCCATGCGACTGCTGCCGACCGCCATGCTGCTCATGCTGCTCACCTGCCCTCCTGCCACAGGGCAGGGCATTGTGCTGCTTGATCAGATTGGCGCTGCCGATGCGAGCGACATCAACACGTTCGCCATGCTCCAACACCAAATCCATGTGCTCGATGACAACAGCCCGTGGAACACGGCTGTACTCGACCAATTCTCCAATCCCGACGGGGCATCACTGACACAAGTGAGCATCGTGATCGGCGGCCACAGTGGCTACAGTGGCGTCGATGCCATCGCCGGCATGAGGCTGGCGGTGTTCTCCTCCACCGATGCCGCAGAACAAGGTGGACTCGTAGGCGACGTGGTCAATGATGACATCTACGGCCCTCTATCTGCAGACCCCGATTGGCCGCTCGCGGGCATTCGGGATCGCGTCATGATCAGTGGCGGCCCCTGGGCCTGCGACCCAGGCGATCATTGGATCGCACTGATTCCAATCAACGAATTCGCGGCCAACGGCGTGACAACACAGACGGCGAGTTGGATCGGTGACGGATCGTGCGTCCAGGTGAATCCCGCTGGTCTCAACGGGTGGACTCAACAAGAGGTCGGCGTCAATGCGGCGATCACCGTGATCGGCGGCACCTGCGCGCTGCCCCTGCCGGAAACATGCACCGGCGATGTCACTGGCCCGGACGGCCCCAACGGCATCGTTGACGTGAACGACCTACTTTTGGTCATCGGACACTTCGGCTACGTGGGCGAAAATGGCGACCGCCCACAAGGCGACTGCGCGCCGTTGCCCATGGGCGACTGCGAAGTCGACGTAGACGACCTCCTCCTGGTGATCTCGCAGTTCAACAGTGACTGCCGGCCACGAGGCGCCTGCTGCATGGGCCTCGACGGGTGCACCAGCGACATGCTCGCCGATGCATGCGAAGCGCTTGGCGGCCTGTGGATGGGCGAAGACACCAGCTGCGATGCCTGTGTATTCGGCGCCTGCTGCCGGGCCGATCTGAGCTGCGAAGAAACACTCGAGTCGGACTGCATGGCACTGGGCGAAGTGTTCTGGGGGCAAGGCATCGCGTGTGATGTTGTGACTTGTGAGCTGGTGCAAGGCGCCTGCTGCGTGAGCACGGAAGAATGTGTGTACACGAGCATCCCCACCTGTGACGGTTTTAAGGGCGTGTTCATGGGCCCTGCCGTGCCCTGCGATGACGCACTGTGCGGCGCCGTCAACGACACCTGCCTGACAGCGGTAGGACTGGAAGAAGGCGCCAACCCATTTGACACCTCCAATGCCAACGACAGCAATTTTGGTGATCCCGATGAGACCCAGTGCCCAGGCACCTACCTCAACTGGGAAGACTCACCAGACGTGTGGTTCTACTGGTACGCCGACAACGATGCCCTCGTCACCTTGTCCACCTGCCAGATTGATTCATACGACACCTCGATGGTCGTGTATCAAGGCGATGCCTGCAGCAGCCTTGAGCAGATCGCGTGCAATGGTGACGGCACTGGACAGGTTGAATGCCAAGGATACTACTCCCGTATTGCCGACCTGCCGGTGGCTGCGGGCACTGTGATCTGGGTGCGCATTGGCGGCTATGACGGCGCCGTCGGCCCTGGCACCCTCACCATGGACGTGAACTATGGCGTGACTGAAGGGGCCTGTTGTGTGGACGGCACCTGCATCGGCCAGTTCACCCAGTTCGACTGCATGGCCCAAGGCGGCGTGTGGGTAAGCCCGCAACCGTGCGAGGCGATCGAATGTCCGGGCATCGTGAGTCCGTGCCAGACCGACATCGGCGCCGATCCGGTGAATCCGTCGGACGACTGGATCTCTGGCACTTCCGACACGGGGCAGAATCTGATGCGAGCACAGGCCGTGGACGCTGCCTCGGTGCAGGTGATTACGGTGTACGGCTTGTCCCTGTCCTTTGATGGCGCCTGGGCCCCCTGCGATGATCCTGCCGGTCTCTTTGACGTCCGCACCTGGTTGGATGACGGCACCGGGCAGCCCGGGGAGCAGACGTTCTTCGCCGATGATGTCCAAGCCACACTGGCATTCACCGGCACCGTGTATCCCACAGCGTTGGGCAACTATCCACTGATGTCGTGGACGATCGAAGTGAACAGCGACCAGCCCGCCCAGTGGCTAAGCGTGCAATCCAATGCACTCGATGACGACGACTGCCTCTTCCTCTGGATGTCATCCACCGAAGAGCTCATGGGATACTCGCTCCTCAATGAAGGCAGCGGCTGGGAAGATGTGACATTCGGCCTGAACTACTGCATCGAAGAGTGACGCTCAACGACGATGTGGCGATTCACACCGTCAACGTCAACCTCTTGCCGCTCACCGTCAGGCCACTGCACGACCAACGCATCGACGGCATCCACCGTGCCCAGCCCGAATGTCACCGGCACTTCCACCTGCGAGAGGTATGAGCGGGTGGGCTGCACCTGACGTCGCTGGGTCACGCCACCGACCGTGCATTCGATCCACGCGCCATAACCCCGAGCGTTGCCGGCCGAGTCTTCGAGAGATACTCGAATCCAGTGATGTCCGGTCGCCTGATCATTCCGCAGCAGCAGTGGCCGCTCGCCAGGTTGTGTGATGAGCAGATCAAGATCACCGTCACCATCGATGTCCGCCATGGTTGCCCCGCGACCCACGATCGGGTGGGCAAGATCGCCCAGTGTTTCAGGCGGCACGATTTCGAAGCATGTCAGTCGTTGGGTGCCGGCATTCCAGAACATCTGCGCCGGCTGGCGGTACGACTGGCTGGGCTGGACCTGAGCAATCTCTTCCTCAAGATGCCCGTTGGTCTGGAAGAGATCGAGGCGGCCATCGAGGTCGTAGTCCAGCAGCAACAGGCCGAAGGAGAGCTGTGCCCGTGTAGGCGCACCGATGCCTTCGACAGTCGCCTCGTCGCTGAACCACTTGCCCTGCCCGGAGTCCACGTAGAAGCTGGTCATCTCGTTGGCGAAGTTGCCGATGCCCACTCCGAGCACGTCATCGTTGCGATAATGGCCCACATCGATGCCCATCGCCCCGGTCGACATGCCACGAGGATCGTAGGCCACGCCTGCAGTTTCACCAACCTCCTCGAATGTCCCGTCGCCCTTGCCGCGAAACAGAAAGTTGCGCGTGGTGTCGTTGGCCACGATGAAGTCCATGTGGCCATCACGGTCCAGATCGGCCGGAGCCACGGCCAGCGCCTTGCCCACCGGTACGCCTGTGGCTGCATTGACAACCTGCACGCCGGCCTGCGCTGAGATGTCGGTGAAAGTGCCACCATCATTGCGATAGAGCACGCAATGCGTACCGGCGTATTGCTTGGGCGGGCCATAGGCACGATCGGTGCCGTTGAGCGTGAATGCCGCCGCGATGTCCTTCTCGCGGGACCAGTCGATGTACTGCGGCACGAAGAGGTCGAGATCGCCGTCCCCATCGATATCAGCAAAGGCCGGCGAACTGGCCCAGGCGTTCGCTCCACCTCCAACGCCGGCAACCGCAGTGATGTCGTCGAATCCGGAGCCGGTGTTGCGAAGCAGCCGATTGGATCCGACTGCCGCGATGTACACATCGATCAGCCCATCGCCGTCAACATCACCGCAGGCGACGCCGGTGCCCTGCAGCGGTGGCCCCAAGCCCCAGCCGCTGTCCACGAAGTACCCCGCCCCATCGTTGAGATACAGCACACCGGCGGGTGCCAGCTCGTTGGCTCGATCACTGTGCGGCCACCACATGCCATTGACACACAAGAGATCTTGATCACCGTCATTGTCGACATCGAAGAATGCCGCACCAGACCCCATCGTTTCGGGCAGGAGCCGCTCGCCCTGGGCACCATTCACATGCACGAAGTCGATGCCGGCCTCTCGGGTGATGTCTGTGAATCGAACCTCGGGCAAGATCGCCTCGTCGGCCACGAGGGCCACGGGGGCCGTGGTGTCCTTCACCACCGGCTCGGGCTCCGCCTCGCCGCTGAGCACCACCACAGCGACGCCCACACCCACCACACAGACCGCCACCAACAGCCCGATCAAGGATCGACGAAGGGCCACGGCGATGACTTGATCATCACCGCCCTCAGGGACATACCGGTCTCGTTGGTTGCTGGGGTCGGTCACAGGGCCTTGGGCTCTCGCTGCAGGTCGTAGATCATCACCGGCTCGGCGGCCTCGTTGGCTGCGGGATACTTGCGGCGTGCTTCAGACACCGCGTGATCGCGGGCATTGTCGTCAATCTTGTACCGAGCGTGCAGCTGCTGATGCTGCTGCGCCAAGGCCGTATCGCCGAGATCGCGATACACCAGAGACAGCCCGTGATGGGCGGCAGCACTCTCCGGATCGAGCGTCAGCGATTGGGCATAGATGTCGCGGGCCTCGTGCAGCAGCGCCGTACGCTGCGCCTCGGCATCGGAACCACGTGCGCGACGGGCACGTTGATACAAGGTCGACGCGAACTCGTTGAGTACCCGCCAGTCTTCCGTGAAGTCGAAGCCACGACCTTGCGCTTGAGCGAAGCCACCTTCGAGAATCTGGCGGTACTTGTCGATGGCCGCATCGAGCCGGCCATTCTGGCGGTCCACCTGACCACCGAACCACAACAGGTGCCACTCACGGGCGGCATGATCCATCTCCGCGCCGCGAGCCAGGGCGGCCGGCGCTGCTTCTGTGACCTGGCCATCCTTGAGATATACCCGGGCGAGATTGATCGGTCCTTCCGATCGACCCAACGCTTCCACCTGGCCGAACGCATGCTCGGCAGCACGAAGCTCCCCCTGGCCCCCTTTGCGGAACAACCCGATGCCGTAGTCGTTCCATCGTTGCCACGCCGGCACGGGCGAACCGCGATCAGGCGTGATCGTCTCTCCACCGGCCACGGGCAATGTGATCGTGTCGGTCGCCAGGACGGTGATAGGGAGATCGTTGTTCCAGTCTGGATCATCGTGCACGAGCCGCATGTACTCGGTGTCGAACTTGCGGTACTTCAGTGCAGCCTCGATCGTGATGGGTTCGTCGCAGTCGGCCGGCACTTCGAATCCATAGTGGATCACATCCGCTGCCCCTGGCGGAATCTGGTGGTTGTAGAGCGACGTGAATATGTCCTGCGCATTGCGACGGTTGATCCGGTTGCCGTCACGGTCGATGACGAATGCGTTGACGAAGTGGCTCCATGGGTCGACCTGCCCGTCAGCCGTCATGTCGCCACTGCGGCCGATGATCCGGTCACCACACCGAATCGTGACATCCATCCACACTTGATTGGAGTCAGCCGTGCCTTGAGTGAAGATGTGCCCCATCTTCACCGTGCGAATGACGGCATCAAGCACGTACGCCCCACCGGGCTCAAGCACGGGCAGTGTCTCGTCGAGCGGTGCATGCAGTTCGCCGGCCAATTCGCCGTCTTCATGAATGGCGAAGAGGTCCAGCCGCATCACACCCTCGAGGAAGTCGCGGTGCTTGGCGATGGCCTCCTCACTGCGCGGCATCGTCACCATGGTGGGGATCGCCGTGTTCGCCGAGGGGAACATGTGATCGTGCACCTTGAGTTCGCCACTGTCATCACGCACCGCAGCACCGAAGTCGTCAGACGCCATCAGCGGCATGTGGCAATCGTTGCAGTTCACATGCGCCACGGGCGGGTAGTAGAAACTCGTGATGCCGTGCCCCGACACGCCTGACAAGCGAAATGCGTCTTGATGGTCCTGCCCGCGCAACCACTTGTACTTGTTGAGTTCTTCGGGCAGGTGCACCTTGTGGCATGTCCCGCAGAACATCTCCGTGCGATGCAGTGGCTTCATGAATGTTTTGCGGTGAAACTCCGGCTTGGCCTTCACCAGCTGCTGGTTGATCCACTGCAACACCGGCTCATCGCTGAACGCGAAGGGATAGTGCGGCGGTTCGTCGATCGTGTAATCAGCATTGCCCCTCGGTGAGTTGATATGGGTGATGCTGTGACACACGGTGCACGTGATGCCCGCGTGGGCCGTGGGATCGTCCACCATGTCGTAGTTCGGATCGTTGAATGCACCGCTGAAGAACGGCACGGGATCGTGGCAGCCGGCACAGAAGCGACTGGCATTCACGTTGCCGTCTTCCTCCATCGCGTTCTCGCGCGTTTCCGTGACGGAGAAGAGATATGCCGGATTGTTGAACGAACTGAACTTGTGAACCGAGTGCATCCAACTGTCGTGGATGTCCGCATGACATTGCAGGCAGTACTCATCGTTCTGCAGCACATCAGCGGGGATGAAGTCTCCGGTGACGGTCCGAGCCAAAGAGGGAAAGAAGTACTCGTCCCCGTCGGGATTGCCCACGGTGTTCCAGGCCCTTGGATCTTGCGACTGCAGCAGCACCATGACCACGGCGAGCACCGTGCCCAGGCCCGCCCAAGCCGCACCAACGCGCCAGCGCATTGGCACGCCCACGAGACGGTGCAAGAGATACAACCACACCGCCACCAGCGGGGCCACGACATGCAGCCACCAAAAGATGTCGCGAATGACGGGATCCTTGATCACGATGACACCGTCAATGCGCATCAGCACGATGCCCGTGAGCAACACGATGATTGAGGTGATGAGCAGGCCATAGCCGACCTTCGCCGCCCGCTTGTTGGGATGGCGGCGCCCTCGCTTCATGTGCCCGATCCCGAAGCACACGAAGGGGACCAACAAGAACAGGCCCAGCACGAGGTGGGCCATAAACATCACCAGATAGAACCAGTTCTCATGCGTTTCGCCGGTGGCCAATCCCAGCACGCGAACACCCACCAGATAGATGGAGTTCACCACCAGCAGAGCGAAGAGTGCCAGCACCACGGCCAGCACACGTGCCAACCACGGGGGGAGCACCGGATCAGGCCGTCGACGGCGAGGCCGGGCGTGAAGAGGAGTCTCAGATGCTGCGTGATCGTTGGGCATGTTGTCCAAGGCAGATGATCGCCTCAAACAACAGTCTTCGGTCAAATGACGGTCGAGGACCGTCGATTTTCACACCAGAAACCCGATCAGCGGCCATCACGCCAGCGGGTCTGCGTGGCCTCCTGCAGCGCCTGCCCGTGGGCATCGCGTCGCCCAGGCAGTGGAGCCACTGTTGCTCCGGTGCGTGTCATGAGATCCATGTCCTTGGCCCACCCGCCCACATCGAGCACCCATTGACGGGTGAACCCCGTGCTTGCATCTGGCGGCGAGTCGAACTGCAGTGCAACAGCATCACCGGCACCGAAAACGGCCTGCACGCCGTCGCGGTCGCGCACCAATTGCCGCACGTCGCCCATGGCTGAATACAGACCACGCTGTGTGCGGGTATCCCACCACGGCGATCGATCATGCCAATCGAACTGCGGACGCCCATGCGTGTCGTGCCACGCCCGTGGGAATCCCGCATCAAAGAGCTCGGCAAAGGCTGGAACGCACGTCGTCACATGCGCCGCTGCACATGGTTCAGACCAAGCGATCCGAATGGCGTCCACCGACATGGCCAATGTGGTTCGCACGCGCAGATTGTGAGCCCCCTTGGGCAGATCATGCAGTGGCAGCACCATGGTGCGCGGCATGCCTGCGGGGTAGCCCACACGATCCGCGACTTGAACCCACAGCCCTCCGGGCAGTTGCACCTCCACGCTGATCGGGTCGTAGGCGACTTTGGCCTGCCACGCAGCGAACATGGTCTGGCCGTAGGGGTACTCCACCCACCCATCGATCACCATCAGTGGTGTGCCGACATGCGAATCCAGAGCCGCATCGAACCAAGCGGTGAACACGAGCGGATCGACCGTCCGACCGATGAACCGACGATGCAGTGGACCTGGATCGGCAGGCACACCATCAACCTCCAGCACTGCAGCGGTCACATCGCGATCATCGTCGGTGCGAACCACCGTCGGCTGCATTGAGTGTCGGCTGAAGAGCAGTTCCCCTGTCGGCTCGTCGCCGCCGGTGCCCATCCGTTCATCCGGCAGCACCTCCCACCCGTCAGGGACGTCGACCGCCAACAGCGACACATCGTCGAGGTAGCACGTCTCCTGCATGGGCTCGGCGATGACCACATCGATCCGGCCATGGCGTGGCTGCAGCGCCCCATCGGGTAACAACACCCGTTCATGCCCACGAGACGGGGCGAAGGTGTCGGGCGCCAAGAAGAAGCCGATGCCACCAACACCCAGGCAATCGGTGATGAACGCCATTTCCGTGCCGTTGAAACCAAAGATCACAGGACATGAACTGAGCTGACGCTGCGTCTCAACGATCGTGTGCATCTGCCCGGGCGCCACCATCGCCTCGGTCTGGAACACGCCGTCTGTCCAGTCGATGGACACGAAATCCAGCGCAGGTGCACCGCCCAGACCGATGGCCAGAGGTTGCAGATTCTGCCCTGGCCCGGCGGTGGCACGTACGCCTCCGGCCATCGTCCAACGCAAGCCGCTCCGCGCTGCGATCGTCGCGCCGATCCCACTGGCATTGGATCGCATCGACTGTCCTTCGTCAATTCGACCGGCCAGCTGCACATCCACGAACGTGAACCGACCAGCGCCCGGCGCGGCCATGTGTACATCGCCTGCCTCATCGATTCCGATCAGCGATACGCCTTCGCCCTGCACCGTGTTGACCACGGTCCAGATCGGCGGCATGTTGGTATCGCCCACGGTGGTGCCGTCATGGCGTGTCACTCCAATGCGGCGACCATCGCCAGCGTGCACGAGGTCCACAGCGCCATCGCCATCCATGTCGACGATCGCCATGGCGGTCCCGCTGCAGGCCGCATCACCAAAGCACGGCCTCGCTGTGAATCCAACCATGGTGCGCGACCATGCCTGCACCCCATCCGAGCTGCACGCCACGAGATCCACGACACCATCGGCATCGATGTCCGAGGCGATCAGCGCCTCAGGCACGGTGCATGCGAATGCGTCGTATACATCCGGCGACGCCCGCCATGCCCACAGGCGATCGTTCACCCACACCTCGCAGCCGTCGTCACGAACCACGATCACGTCGCTGTCGAGATCGGCATCGAGATCCGCAATCACCACCTGCCGCCCACCGCTGGACCGCTGCTGATTGCCCCACGCCTCAGACGAGATGTCACGCCATGTGCCATTGCCGTTGTTGTTCAGCAGGTGCAGCACACCGTCATCGGTCAGGGTGAGTACATCGAGGTCACCATCATGATCCGCATCGAAGAGGGCACCATCTGCCGTGGCGTCTTGCAGAACATTCACGAATCGTTCATCACAGGTGAATCGAAGGCCTTCTCCACCGAGCCACAGTTGATCCGGGCCATCACGCAGCAGTACGGCATCGACATGGCCGTCATCATTCACATCACCGAACATCGCACCGCGGACATCGTCCACCTGTTCAGGCCAAGGGGTGGTCGCCCACTGGTCACCTGTGCGATGCAGAAGCACGAGGCCGCTGTCACCACAGGCCAGGACCACAGGCCGATCCAGGACGCGGGTAGCGGCCAATGAAGCCCACTGGCCGGCACTCTGGATGCCTGCAATGACCTCCACCGTATTGAACAACGGCCCGTCAGGCACGACGCCCACATGCTGCGGACCTGCGATGGACGACACGTTCGCCTTGGGGCCCATGCGGGTGTACTTGAGCTCTGCCAATTGCGCGCGAGGGTTGTGTTCCATGCGTTGAAACGCGGCGAGGTGGGCATCGGCCGCAGCGCTGTCGCCACAGCGACGGGCTGCTTGTGAGGCGGCGTAGTAGCTGGACCGCAGATACGGATTGATGTCGATGGCACGCTCGAACCACGGCAAGGCCTGGTCTGGTTGACCGAGTTGGCTCAATGCTTGTCCGTTGTAGTACGCGGCGTAGGCATCAGTCGAGTCGGCCTCGGCCACCCGCATGAAGTCGGCCAATGCCCCTTGCGCATCTCCAGCGTTCATGCGGAGCAACCCGGACACGTACCACGCTCTGAGATTGTCCGACGCAATGGCCTGCACCGCTTGGGCACGGATCAACGCAGCGGCTTCATCCCCTTCACGTTGCCTGTTCAATTGAGCGATGGCCAGATCGACCTGCCCATCTGGCCACCGGGGATACCGTTGATCCAGTTCGACAAGCAACTCGAAGGCTTCGGCGTAGTCGTACCGCCCCATGGCCGCCACTGCGGCGTTGTGCACTGCCACATCAACCTCGGCGGTGGGTGCTGGCTGGGGTGGATCTGGTGGTGGCGGCGGATCGCTGCATCCACTCACCAGCGAGGTGGAGAGCACAAGTCCGACACACAGCAATTCACGATGGTTCACGATGGCCGCTCCTTGGCCTGGGCGATGCGGGCGTCAAGTGACTCGACACTGATGGGATGATCGGTGGCCGGGGGAAAGCCTGCTTGGCGTGCATACGGGTAGGCGGTGCCTCGGTGATGCGCCGCCATGTCATGGCCACGTCGCCGGTCGCGCGCCGCACGCAATGCCATCACATCAATGGGTGCCACCACCACCTTCTCTCCCGGGCCTGGATCTGCCTGGGCCAATACGCGCCCGTCAAAGTCGACCACCATGGATCCACCAGGCCAGGAGAACGGCGGGTACTGGTCCATGTGTGCCCCTTGGTTGGCGGCCACCACGAAGCAGGTGTTCTCGGCGGCCCTGGCCCTGTTGAACAGGGTCCACCAGTCCATCGGCGGGGTGGCCCCCCACGGATCCATGTAGGCGCTCACCCTGCACAACACTTCGGCACCCTTGTGCCGCAGTTCACGCAGGACCTCCGGGAAGAGCCAGTCGTAGCAGATGGCCACACCAATGGACCCGATCTCGGTGTGGGCGACAGGCAGATGGTCACCGGCAGGATCGACATCATGGGGCGAAGCATGGATCTCCCACGGGATCCATGGATTGAGCTTGCGATAGGTGAACTCGATTCCGTCGGGCCCCATGAGCACCGTGGTGTTGAAGACGACGTCACGGCCGACCGCCGGATCCACCTCGAGAAAACTGCCCGTTTGAATCCAGCACCCGTGCTGGGCGCAGAACCTGGCGTAGGGGTCAAGCATGGTGTCATCCAGCTCAACGGCCAGGTCACGCACGATGGGCTCAAGCGTGGTGTGGATCGGCACCGTGTGGGCGAATTCAGGAAACACGAGCAACCGCACGTCGAAGAACGGCTCATATCCGGTAATGGTCTGCCCGGCGAGCGTCAGCATGTGCTCGATTCGCTCAGGGATGGCATCGCGATGCGACGGCGAGGGCATCGCGGTTTGAATGGCAGCGGCGTGATACGGCGCGATGGTCTGCGGGGCACGAGCCATGCCGGGATTCTAGAGCACCGTCAGCGTCTATCATCGGGGCCATGGCGATCGAGCGACTCTTCTCATTCACGACTGCTGGACTGGCCCTCACGGCGACACTCATGCTCGCCGGCTGCGATGCGCCCGCCCCGCCTCCAGCCGCCCCATCAAGCACCATCGAGGCGGCTGATCCGGTGGTGCGATCCGCGATCGAACAGGCGCATCAAACGGCTGTCGACGCTGGGGACAGTGCCGAAGCTAGGATTGCCTACGCTCTGGTGCTGCAGGCCAACGGCCTGGCCGCCGATGCATCGACGGCCTGGGCACAGGTGTCACAGATGGCACCAATCGACCCGCGACCGACCTACTACACCGCCATGGCGGCATCTGAGCGTGGCGATGTACAGGCCGCCGTCGATGCCATGACCCAATCGATCACGCTGGACCCGACGCACGCCCCGGCCCATTGGCGACACGGCCAGTGGCTGCTCGATCTGGGTCGATCCGACGACGCCATGACCGCATTCACCGAGGCGCTGAAGCACGACCCGTCTGCAGCGGCAGCTCGCCTTGGCCAAGCCAGGGTCCAGATGGAACGTGGCGAGCATCAGCAGGCGGCCACCGCCCTGCAGTCGCTGCTGCAAGCCACTAGCCACCCGCACGTGCGCTACCTGCTCGGCCAGGCCTTGCAACGCAGTGGCCAAGCCGACGCTGCTGCGCCGTTCTTGCGTGATGGTGATCCTCAAGCGCCACGCTTCCCCGATGATCGGGCGACAGCCCTGCTGGATGCCAAGCACGGGCTTGACGCGGAGTATGACCGCATCGATCGCGCCATCGCCGACAACGACCTGCTCAAGGCGCAGCGCACGGCGCAATCTGCGCTCAAGGTATGGCCCGATGACATCGGCCTGCTTGCTCGCCTCGGCGATGTGCATCGCCGCCGGAACGACTCCGCAGCGTGGCTTCGTGTCGCCCGACAAGCTGTCCGTGTGGCACGCGACGACTACATGACGCAGTTAAATCTCTCCATGGCACTACGGGCCAATGATCAACTCGGCCCCGCGCTCACGGCTGCCATGGCCGCGGCCGACGCACAGCCGGACGTCCCCGATGGCCACCTGCAGGTGGCCCGCATTCATCTGGTCGCCAAACGCCCCACCGATGCAATTGCCGCGATGGACACCGCCTTCGCCCTGGGCGTGACCGATCCACTTGAGCGCTTGCAATACGCAGCCGTGCTGATCGAAGTGGAGCGATACGACAACGCCATCACCCAATCACACATGGTTGCTCAATCACATCCGGCCACGCCACGTGCCTGGTTGATTCTGGGTGAAGCACATCGCCGCAAGGGTGAATTGCAATTGGCCTTCGAAGCCGCCATGGCCGGCCTGCAGCACAGCCCACAACATCCACAACTCTCGGGTCTGGCTCGAGCTGTTCGCAATGCGGCGCTCTCCGAAGAAAGCGGTCAGCAACCGTGACCAGACGAAGCCTCCTGGCGCTGGCGCTCCTCGGTGGCTGTAGCGACAACGCACCCGAGTCCCCGCAGTCCGCCCCTCCGCAACACCCGTGGTTCGCGGATCACACGGATGCCGCTGGTGTCGACTTCACATGGCACTCCGGGGCTGAAGGTGCGTTTCACATGCCCGAGATCATCGGCGGCGGCGGCGCCCTGTTGGACGCCGATGTCGATGGCGATCTAGACCTGTACTTCGTGCAGGGCAAGGGCCCCAACGCCATGTGGCGAAACGATGGCGATGGCACGTTCACGCCGTGGACCAACGGCACCGAATACGAGGGCTACGGCATGGGAGTGGCCACCGGCGACGTGGATGGCGACGGCGACATTGACCTGTTCGTCACCAATCTGGGCCCCAATGTGCTGCTGCTGAACACCGGCGATGGCACGTTTGAAGAAGCCCCGAACGCCGGTGTGGAGGATGACGGCTGGGGCGCATCGGCTGCCTTCTTCGACGCCGACACCGACGGCGATCTGGATCTGTTCGTGGTGAACTACCTCGCCTGGACGCCTGACACGGCCCTCGACTGCGTCGACGCCATCGGGTCGCCCGAGTATTGCTCACCCAACAACTTCATGGCGCCCACCGTCGACCGGCTGTACATCAATGACGGCAAGGGCACGTTCACCGATGTCACCGAATCGGCCGGCATCTCCACCAAGCCCGGCACGGGGCTTGGCATTGTGGCGACCGACTTTGATCAGAACGGCACGATGGACATCTTCGTGGCCAACGATCTGATGCCGGATCATCTCTGGACCAACAACGGCGATGGCACCTTCACCGAAATCGGCATGCAAGTTGGCGTGGCCATTGATGACGAAGGCAAGCCCAAGGCCGGCATGGGTGTCGACATCGCCGACATCGACGACGACGGCGACTTCGATCTGATCGTGTGCAATCTGCGCAACGAGTCCGATTCACTGTTTCGCAATGACGGCCAGTACTTCGTGGACATCACCACTCGTGCGGGCCTGCGAGCCAACACCCGCGCGAACACCCGCTTCGGCCTGGGATTCGTCGACTTCAACAACGACGGCCATATCGATCTGTACGAAGCCAATGGTGCCGTACTACGTCCCCAACACCTGCCCGAGTCAGGCGACCCGTACGCGCAGCGCAATCTACTGCTGGCCGGCACCGCTACGGGCCGCTTTGAGCCCACTGCGGTGCGCGCAGGTGTCGAGCACCATGAGCCCCTCACCTCACGTGGCGCGATCTTTGGTGACATCGATCGCGACGGCAAGATTGACGTGGTCGTGGTGAATCGCGACGCACCTGCCCGGGTGTACCGCAACATCACTCCGGATTCGAACTGGCTGGGCGTGGACGTGCGTCGATCATCCTTCGCCCCGGCGCTTGGTGCCGTGGTACAGGTGCGTCTGGTCGATCGCATGATCACCGTTCCGGTTCAGACGGCGTCCTCGTACATGACCGCCAGCGATCACTTGGTGCATGTGGGGCTGGGCGACTTTGACCAGGTGAACTCGATCACCGTGACCATGCCGCCGTATCTGCCAGTGCAGGTGCCAGGGCCCATCAGGGCCAATCAGGTGCTCCGGGTCGACATTCCCTGATCAGACCGGACCCTCCGGCGAGTTTTTTTGCCCCCCAAGATGTTGTGGTTGCCCGTGTGGCCATCCCCGGACCTTGGCGTCTACCGCCCCGCACAGGCCATTGAGGGGCCACGGGGCTGTGTTATCAGATGGAAGCAGCCCACGTCAGTTGCCGAAGCAATGCTCACGGCCGGTGTGCCACACCACACAGCACAGCACCGAGCCAGAGAGAGCGAGACCCCGATGCCCAAGACCTACCTGATCGATGCCATCCGCAGCTTGAACCCCACCGCCTCGGCCGCCTGGCTGGAGCGATTTGAGACGACCAACCTGCAGCGATACCTCGATCACCTGCTCACGGCAACGGCACCCCGCGGCAACACATGGGTTCGCCCCGATGACGCCCCGGCGATGATGGCCGCCTGAGCCACGGTGCACCTCGCCTCGAGGTGAATACACGACAGTGCACGCAACCGGTACCGACCGCGACGGTCCATGGTGGGGTACCGGTTGCGTCGTGCGTTTGAATCGACAGTCAATCGTCCTGCGGGGCATCCACCGGTGGCGGTGGCTCGATCACGTCGCCGTGATCCTGCAGGCCTTCGACATCGGCCGCATTGGGCCGCATCGCCCCACTGCCTGGGGCACCACCGAGCTGATCGAACTGCTGCTTGAGCAGTCGCAACTGCAGCAAGGACCGCACCCGTGTGAGCAACTCGTGCTTGTTCACCGGCTTGGCGATGAAGTCGTTGGTGCCGCACTCCACAGCTCGCTCAAAGTCGGCAACCTCGTTGAGCGCGGTGACCATGATCACCACCACGTCTCGAGTGGCTGGATCGGCCTTGATCTTGCGGCACACCTCAAAACCAGACATCCGCGGCATCATGACGTCAAGCAGCACCAGATCAGGCGACTGGGCCGCAATCGCTTCCATGGCGGAAACGCCGTCGGGAGCGGTCTCGATCGAGCATCCGAGGCCTTCGAGGTAGGCCTGCATCAGCTCGAGATTCTGTGCGTTGTCATCGACCACCAGAATGCGGGCGGTGGTGAGATCGCACTGGCCATCGCCTTGAGGTGTGGTTTGCGTGTCCTGATCCATGGGCATCATCTTCCAGAGGGCCGGCCCGGTCCTGAGGGCTGACAGGGGCGGATGCTACCAGCCACGGCCCGGTTGCGGCTACACTATGCCGTCTTGAAGGCTGTCATGGCCGTTGAGGAGCCCTTGCGTGAGTACGACGCAGACACCCTGGACGAACCAGTTCACCACCCCCACCGTGGCGCAGTTGCGTCGTGGTCTCACCGCCGAAGCCGCGGACCTCTTCGATCGCACCCGCAAGACGGTGCTGAAGTTCGAGCAGATCAGCGAGCAGATGCGGTGGTATGGCGACTGCTGGTTCTGGTCGATCGGCTATTTCATCGAGAATGAGAACACGACCGATGACGACCCGGTTGCCTTGATCATTCCGGCCGCGGAAGACCTGCAGTTGGCGATGCCCATCGAAGCGGCATTCATGGACACCTTGAACGTGCGCCGCCTCAAGAGAGCCATTCGCGATGGTCTCGAACTGGGCCAGGATCCGTTCCACACACGCTGGGCGGTCTGGTCGCTGTCGGCTGCCAACATCACTGACGAAGTCCTCAGCGTTGTGACGGCCCGCCACGCCTGGCTCATGGGCTGATCGCCACGTCGCCGAACACCGGTGGCCATCCCTGCCGGGGCCATGCTTCCTGAAATCGGGTGCTGACCGCGATGCGCATCGGCGCGGACATCGCGTTGATCAACGCACCGGACCAGACGACACGATCACGCCGCAAACGCAACGCTTGTTCAATCGCAGTCGCTGCGGCCACGCGCTCTTGCGCTGACAACACGGCCCACACATCGTCGATCACACCAACATGGCGCTGCAGTGCCGCCTCGTCGAGATCCACTGATGCTGCGAGCGTGACCAGCCGCTGCACATCGTGCTGAGGGCGAACCGCAGGCGACTGAAGAGACAGTACGGGCCCATCCGAGGGCTCCGTGCTTGGGGCATGGACGCTCGGCGATTGCGCTTCAGGGTGTGCAGCGCCATCCAATTCGTGTGCAGGTGCTTCAGCCTTCGCTGGTAGTGGCGGCTGGGACTCAGGCAACGCGCCGCCCACGATGGCCGCCGCCACGATCAACACCCCCACCGCGCTCCACAACACCACGCCACCCCATCGGCGATCGGGCCGTTGCACTTGCGGCGCTGACACCGACAGTACTGTGCGACCAGGCCGACGTCCACGACGCTGCGCGGCCAACATCACTCGCCGACGACGCGACTTCATGGCGCGGGCTCCAGCTGATCCCGTAGGGCGGCGATCTCGTCACCTTCTGCCGTGCCTTCCAACAACACGGCTAGTTGTGCTGCAATCACTCTGGCCGCATCAACGTCGACATGCACCAGCGCCTTGAGTTCCTGTAGCTGCAGCCAGGCCACCCGAGGGCCACCAAAGCGCACCGCTCGCCGCCAGCGATCATGCGCCAAATGCCAGTCGCCCTTGGATTGGGCCACGGTGGCCAGCGCCATGCACCCGTCCTGATCGAGCACGTCGATCGCAGCGAGGGTGCGCAAGGTGTCCAGTGGCACGTGTGCCCCACCAAGCACGTGCCGAGCCCAATGCTGCAACACCGTGCGGTGAACAGTGGTCAGCTGCGCACTCTCCTGCACCGCAGCGGGCGCCATCCCAAGCAACACGGCCGCCGCATCGGACACGTGGTCGCCCAGCGGCACAGGATGCTCCAGCAGCACGCCCGCTGCAATACGAACATCCTCCGGTGAGACGTGGTCTTCGCGGGTGTTGAAGACGGCCAGGGCCCGCGCCGTGTCATCGATCTGCAGTGCCCATCGGATCTGAGCGACCAGCTGCCCGGACTCAAGGGACGCAATCGCCCGCGTGGCCAGGACATCAGCGAGACCCACAGGCAGTTCGGCATGAGGCAACGCCTCCAGCACACGGCGGGCAGCACCCGGATCGGGCAACATGTCCGCGGCCGCCTGCACCGCCTGTGCAGCGGCAACCTCCCCGGCACGCCAGCCTCGCCACAGGGCTGCATCACGCACTGCACGGGCTGCTGGGCTGTCATCACCATGCACCAAGGCGATCACGTCCTGCGGTGGTGTGTCATCCATAGCTGCGATCGCCAATGCAGCGTGCTTGCGTACCTGCAGATCAGGTGATGCCATCGCGGCCTGCAGCATCAGGCGAGCGCCGCTCGCAGCCGCCCGTTGCTCTGGTGTCATGCGGCTGTAGACCGAAACCACCATCTCGTCCGTCATGCGAGTGCGTTTGGCCTCGGGCACCTGACCAAGGACGGCCCATGCTGAAGTCAAGTCAACCTGCTGGGCATGGCTCATGGCCAAGGCGTGGCCGATGACCGCGGAACGATCACCCTTCGCCCACAGCTGCTCGAGCCGATGGTGCGCCATGTGCCATGGCCGTGCACCAGCAACAGCCCGGTCATGGGCCGCCAACGCCACACCTGGCGTGTCCCAATCGGGCAAGGCCCGTGGCGAATTGGCGAGCGCCGCGCGAACCTGATCGTCACTTAGTCGACCTGCCATCGTGCCATCGAGCATGGGCACCCATCGGACCACTTCGATCATGGCCTCCGTGCTGAACATCGGCATGTGATCTTCGACAAACACCGTGGCCGTCTCCTGGCCCATTGCAGATAACACGGCCACGAGCACATTGTCGATCGGCGCATCGAGCACCGGAGACTGCACCGCGATGAGGTGGCCCAGCCATCTGGTTGCCGCTGGCACGTCACCGTGCGACAGGGCCAGCCGCGCCAATGCGGCACAGGCCCACGCGGCATCGGGTGTTTCGTACATGCCCTCGGGCATGGCGGCGACGAGCGTGTCATCCGCCCGGGCATCACCGGTCAATGCGGTGAGCAGCAGCGACCGCGTGCCCGAATCATGCCCACCCAGATCGACACGCACCGTGCCTTCGAGCAAGGCGGCCCGACGCAGGAGCGCCTGCAATCGACGCCGCTGCGCGTGCCGCGTGCTCTCGTCCAACTGCACCTGTACCGATCGTCGCACGGCCGCAGCATCACGAAGTACGCCAGCCAACAGCACATCGCGCTGTTCGGCCGACAGTGCGTCCTGACGCTCGGCCGTGATCAATGCCAGGCCTGCCTCGACCGCAAGCATGCCGCTGAAGTCAGGCCGTGCCCGTTTGAGTTCCGCGATGGCTCGAGTGCGTGTCTGGGCATCAGTCATGGGGTCGTCGAGTACGGCGATGATGGCTTCGAGCAGTGCGCCTTGCGCAACGCGTCCACCATCTCCCGCATGGGCCTGAAGGACCGCCGCCTCGAGTGCGAGATCACGCTGCCCCGTGCGCTGCAGCCACGCGGCAGTCTCTGTCCACCCATCTGCCAAGGACAACACCGCAACTGCACACAGGGCGGCAACCGTCATGGTGTTTGCAACCGCAAGGCCTGCATGCCAGCCTGACGGGCCTCACGGACTGCGACCACCACATGGCCTGCTGGCGCATCGGCCGATACTGCAATGTCCACACCCGGCTCGGAAGGCAGCCCTTCAAGCACGTGCCGCAATTGGGACACCGTGGAACATGCCCGTGGCCCGACCGACCATCCCTCGGCATGCACGTGCACGACGACAGGTGGCACATGCACCGCGTTCTGGCTGCTTCCCCTGCCTTGCAGCATCGTGCCCACGCGAAACTCCGGATCCAGCAGGGCCGTTGTGGCGAGAAAGAACGTCAGCAGCAGGAACACGAGGTCGATCAGTCCTGCGAGCCGCACCACGGCGCGAGCGCGATATTGTCGACGACGATGCGCAGCAAACCTCATTGATCCACCCCCGCACCTACGGCGAATTCGACATGATCAATGCCCTGTCCGCGCAGGTGTCCCGCGAGTTCAAGCAGTAGACCGCTGGGCGCAGCGGCGTCTGTCCGCAGCAGCACACGATCTGTCGCCTTCAACTTGATCTGTGTCGGGCGGACCGGTTCATCTTCGCGTCCTGATCGCCATTGGCCATTGGCTTGGAGCGTGAACACGTGATCCCAATGCGTACCAACCGGTGCCTCACCGGGGCCGTCCACGAGGGACACGCTCGGTCGCGACATCCGGGTGGCATCGGCCGCCACCAGAAAGAACACGATGAGCAGGAACACCACATCGATCATGGGTGTGAGTTCCACTACCGCCAGAGATCGTCGACGACGAGGCATCAGTCCTCCGCGGACTCCATCAATGGCGCCAGCAGCAGTTCCATCACCTCCGCCGCATCGGCGGCGATGGCTTCCAGCCGTACGCGAAACCATGCATGCAAGGCCACGCACGGAATCGCCACACCCAGCCCGAGCAGGGTGGTGACGAGCGCCAGCGAGATGCTCGACGCCAGCTCAGACGCCGCTTCGGGACCACGATCGGCAATGGCCCCGAAGGCGTCAACCATGCCGAGTACCGTGCCCAACAACCCGATCAACGGCGCGACGGCGGCGATGACCGACAGGCCCTCCAGCGAACGGTCGATTCGTGCGACTTCAGCCGCGCCCGCCTCTTCAGCAGCATCGTGCACCTCCAGTGCGCCAAGCGGAGACACCCGCATGCGTTGAATAGCTGCGATCGTGATCCGAGCAGGAAGGGCATCGCCAGATTGCGCTTGGCAGGTGTCCAACACCTCATCCACGTCGCCCTTGGCCAGCGCGGCACCGATAACGTCGATCTGCGCCTGCGGCAACAGCCTGCCCCGCCTGATCACCCACAGATGCAGGAACACCAGCGCGAGCGCCACGATGGACAGACCCAGCAGGATCCATCCGATCGTGCCACCAGCCTGCACCAGTGGGAGCAGTCCGTCTTCTATCGCCAGTACTACGGTCACGGCTTCATCTCCATGGAAGTGAGCAGTTGTGTTCGTTGCGCCATCAATCGATCCCGTGCTTCTGCATGTGGTCCACTCGCATCGATCAACGTGTCCAGTGCGTGCAGCGCCAGGTGCCCGTTGGCCGCACGAAGTTCAGGGTCAGCCACAATGCGAGCCAGGTGCACCAGACCGGTGCGGCGGGCGCCGTCCGTGTCTTCTTGCAGCCATGATCGGCCCACCACATGCAGTCGCCAGGCCAACTCGTGCGGCGGCGCGGCGGACCGCTGCAGACGATGACGCGCACCACGACGCTGCGTCGCATCTCCAGCGATCGCCAGTGCGGCATCTCGCCAGGCCGTCGGTGCGTCGCCGACCGGACCTTCAAGTGTGCCACTGAGCACGGCGATGATCGCCCGGCGACAATCGCCACCATCCGTTTCATCCGGCATGGATTTCTGCAAGGCCGAGATGATCCACGACTGTTCATCGGCACTGCGAACCAGCGGCGGTACGGACCAGACCATGCGCTGCGCTCGATCGAGGCGAGCTTCCACCGCCGCAGCGAACACGCCGCCCTTACTCATGTGATCGAGCACCCATGGCACATCGGCCAAGGCTGCAGCATCGCCCCGCTGGGCCCGCGCCACCATGAGCAGATCGTGGTGGGGTTCGTCGGCGGACCGGATCAAAACCGCCTCGGCCTGCAGCGATCGGCCGGCGTCGATCAATGCGATCGCCTCACTCCGCACCGACCCGAGACAGACCAGCATCATCGCCAACATCATGGTGCACCTCCAAAGAGACGGTGCAATCCTCCACCGCTGCGTCTGGCCATCTGCTCGAGCTGACGCTGCGCGGCATCGGGTGTGCCGACCGGGCCAATCAACACCACGTCCAATCGCACGCTCGGGGCGTACTCCAGCCATTGGGCCAACGTGCCAGCTTCGAGATCTTGAATGCCCCCATCTGTCACCAGCACGAGTGCCTCTGCGCCGATGGTGTGCAGCGCCGCTTCATCAAACACGGCGCCGGTACGGGTGAGCCCACTGGGTGTGGCCAGCGCCGCCTGCACGGCTGCACAGGCATCGTCGGTGGCACTGGGCCAGAGCCACCGGTCACCGAGCGGTTCACGCACCGCGCCACTGAACAGCATCACCCGAAACTGCACGGTGTCGGGCAAGCCACGCAGCGCGGTGCACACCGCCTCGCTCGCTGCGTCAGCCAGTCTGCTTTCACGCCCGAGTGATCCCCCCATGCTGGCAGAGACATCCACGAGAAAGACCATGCGTCGAGCGGGCACCTGCACCGGGCCGACATCCACCAGTAGCCCCGGCTCGATCGACACCCCCGCCGCCATGCCACTGCCACCGGAGGCCCCTTGGCCAGTGGAGCCATCGACGACCGGGAGATCGAGTACAGGTACGGTTGGCTGCGCTGGCGCCGGCGCCGGCTCGGTGGCGGGTGTCAAATCAATCATGGTGGTGCCCGAGGCCACAGGGGCCGCGGCAACAGGCTGTGCCACAGGTGGCCGTAGGGTCAAGGTAACCGTCTCAGGTGTCCTGGTCGCCGCGGCCGCTGGCCACCGCACAAGGCTCAGCAGCAGCAGATGTAGGAGCACCGAACACGCCACAACAAGGACGATCAGTCCGATGCGTTCGGCACTGTGCACGGGAAGACGCCTCAAGACGGCCATGGCTCCAGCCTACCGCCCCTGAGGACACCAAGGGGCCGGACTTGACCTGCACCCACCCGCCAAGGTCCAATGCCCACCCATGGGCACAACCACCTACCGACGCGTGCTGCTGAAGATCAGCGGCGAGAGCTTCTCGACCCCAGGCGAGATGGGGATCGATGCCGACGAACTGGGCACTATCGCCGGAGAGATCGCCCAGGCCGCCAAGGGTGACGTCGAACTGGCTGTCGTCGTTGGCGGTGGCAACATGATGCGTGGCGCCAATGTCGCCCGCACGCTGGGCATCGACCAGTCCACCGCCGACTACATGGGCATGCTGGGCACCGTGATGAACGGCATGGCACTCAAGGAGGCGCTGGAGGCCGCCGAATGCGAAGCACGTCTGATGTCGGCCATCAACATGCCCGCCATCGCCGAAGATTTCATCCGCAAGCGAGCATTGCGACACCTCGGCAAGGGCCGGGTCGTCATCCTGGCCGCCGGCACAGGAAACCCCTTCTTCACGACCGACACCTGCGCCGCCCTACGAGCGACAGAACTCAACTGCGACGTGCTGCTGAAGGCCACCAAAGTCGACGGCGTCTACAGCGCCGACCCAGCAACCAACGCCAACGCCGTGCGCTACGACACGCTGAGCTTCGCCGAAGCCATCGACAAGCGACTGGGCGTGATGGACCTCACCGCCTTGTCAATGTGCATGGAACACGGCCTGCCCGTGGTGGTATTCGACTTCAAGCAACGGGGCAACATCCAACGCGTCATCGATGGCGAGGATGTCGGCACCCGCGTGAAATCAACCGACTGAGCCCCTCTGGATCCAATCATGAGCACTGAATACGTCAAGCCGGCCCGTGCGGCCATGTCCAAACCCGTCGAGTACTACGTCAAGGAACTGCGAGGTATTCGCACCGGACGAGCCAGCACCGCGCTGCTGGAGTACCTCAAGGTGGAAGCCTACGGCTCGCCATGTGACCTGCGTGATCTGGCCGCCGTCAGCGTGCCTGAGTCCACGCAGCTGCTGGTGAAGCCATTCGACCCGACGCTCAAGAACGAGATCGCCAAGACAATCGAAGGCGCTGATCTGGGATTGAACCCCATGGTCGAAGGTGACGCCATCCGTGTGAGCGTGCCCGCGCCATCGGCTGATCGGCGTGCCCAATTGGCTGGTCAGGTGAAGAAGATGGGCGAAGAAGCCAAGGTCGCCGTTCGCAATGAACGCCGCGACGTGCTCAAGCAGATTGACTCGGATTGCAAGGACAAGAGCAACCCGTTGTCTGAAGATCAAGCCAAACGAGCCAAGTCGGACATCGAAGACCTGACCAAGGCCAAGATCGGCGAGATCGAAGAGTTGTGCTCGAACAAAGTCACCGAGATCGAGCAGATCTGATCGTCACTAATGCTCCCGCCGCAATCGTGCCGGCGGAATGCCCATCTTCTGTCGATACTTGACCACCGTCCTGCGGGCGATGTCGATGCCGCGCTCACGCAATGCAGCGGCGAGCGCCTCGTCGCTGTGAGGTTTGCGGCAGTCCTCCTGCTCGACAACCTCACGCAGCACCTCACGGACGGCATCCCAGGACATCTGCTCACCCGATGATGTCGCCGTACCGCCGGAGAAGAACCTACGCAACGGCAAGATGCCGCGTGGTGTCTGCATCCACTTGTCGGCCACCGTACGACTGATCGTCGCCACGTGCACACCGATGATGTCCGCCACTGCGGTCATGGGCAGGGGCTTCAAACTGCGTGGCCCTTCATCAAAGAACGGACGTTGTTTGTCGAGCACCACATCGACCACCTTGAGCAACGTGGCCCCCCGCTGTTGCAGCGCATCCACCAGCCAACGCGCGTTGTCGACATTGCGTTCAAGAAACTGACGAGTACGGGTGTCCACCGCCTTGTCTCGGGCCATCTCCACATAGCGAGGCGACACTCGCAGCGGCGGAATCGGGCCGTCGAGCAACGTGGCAACGTAGGTGTCCGAGACGTCGTCGTACTCCACGAGCACGTCGGGAATCACCGGGAGTACGTCATCTGGCGTGAGGTCCTTGCCAGGCGCCAGGCTCAACCGATGCATCAACCGCATGGCATCACGAACCTGCGCCATGTCATAGGGCGTGGCCTTGACGATGTCCGGAAGGCGGTTCTGTACGAGATCGTCGAGGTGATCCTCGATGAGTGCCTGCACCGCGCCCCACGCCGCGGCATCTTCGGGCGCCTGCTCGATCTGGGCTCGCACCTGCAGCAGCAGACACTCCTGCAAGCTGCGGGCACCGATGCCCGATGGCTCCACCAGCGTTTGCAGCGTGGCCAGCGCCTGCTCGAGCGCATCGTGCGACACGCTCGTGTCAGCGAGTTCCTCGAGCGGCACTTCAAGAAGACCGTCGGGGGACAGCGACTCGATCAAGACCTGCCCGGCCTTGGCGATGTCTGACTCGACCTCCGCGAACGTCCACTGGTGCAGTACTTCATCCTGGAGCGAGTCGCCCCGCGCCCGGAGATTCGCCATGAAGTCCTGTCGCCAGTCGCCGTCTCCAGATCGCTCTCGTCGCAGTCCACGCGATCCGTAGGTGTTGTCGTAGTCCTCACCGAAATCACGCTCCATCGAGTCGAGACGAGCGAACTCTTCGGCATTCTCCCCGGGGGCGTCAGCATGCTGCTCATCGGCGGCCGTCTCGGCTGACTCGGCACCCTCGTCGATCTCCAACGCGATGTTGCTCTCGAGTTCCTGATCAATGCGCTCCTGCAAGGCCGGAAGCGGCATCTGCAGAATCTCCATCGATTGAATCATGCGCGGTGAGGTACGCAGGTTCTGCTGCGTCTGCTGTGACGTCGTATGTGTCAGCCGCTGTTCCATCATTCCGCAACCGAAGCTCGGCCATGCAGTGCATCTGCGAGCACGGCGGCCGTCGCATGTTCCAAACTGCTTCCGGCAGAGAGACCTCGAGCCAGTCGGGTCACACGCACACCGGTGGGCCGAAGCACTTCGGCCAGATGCAGTGCCGTGGCGTCGCCCTCCAGGGTGGGGCTCAGCCCAAGAATGACCTCGGCCACCGCCACCCCGCCGGCATTGCACGACGGATCGGTGACACGCTCGACCAACGCGCCGATGGTGAGATCAGATGGCCCAACCCCACCAAGCGGATCGATGCGGCCCATGAGCACGTGATAGACGCCATCGTGCAGGCCGGTGCCTTCAATGCCAAGCAGATCACGCGGCTGTTCCACCACGAGCACGCAGCCACGCTGCCGGTCGTGCCTGCTGCAGATGGCACAGGGCTGCACATCCGTGAGATGCCAGCAGGTGCCGCAACACCCCACCGTCTCCACGACCGCCGCCACGGCGGCGGACAACTCGCGTGCTTCTTCCGGAGGGGCCTTGAGCAGATGAAACGCCAGACGTCCCGCTGTTCGACGACCGATACCCGGCAGGCGCTCCAGCGCCGCCAGCAGCCGCTCGACTGGTTCGGGGTAGCCACGCATCGCTTACATGCCCATGCCTGGCAGCTGACCAGCTGAAGGCGTGGGCAGACCCATCTCTTGCGCTACCGCCGCGAGCCGTTCTTGGGCCTGGGCCTGCGCTGATTCCAACGCGGCATTGGCGGCCTGCTTCACCGCCTGCTGCAGCGCGGCGCAATCTTGCGGTGCCCCGTCGCCGATGTGCACATCGTCCACCCGCAGATCACCTCGAGCCACCACGTTCACGGTGCCCGATGCATCGGATCCGTAGGCCCGAATCTCAGCGAGCGACTCGCGCACTTCCTGCATGCGTGCCTGCATGCGGGGCAGGTCCTTCATCAGTGACGCCATCGCGCCGAGGTTCTTAAGTCCATCAAACATCCTGCGTTCGCTCCTGCGTGTGCTGTGGCGCCGACGCACTGGACGCCTTGACCTGCACGACTTCGGCATCAAAGACTTCACTGACCATCTTGACCAGTGGATCGGCGCCAGCCTGAGACAACGACGCCGATGCCGATGGCGGCGGCGTGGCGGGCGTCGACGAGTTCAAGACAAGTGTGGTGCCGCTGCCCAGAATGCCTGCGGCAGCCGCCTGCAATTGATCGAGTTTGTCTTCCACCACGATGGAACTGCCGTCCACATCGAGGTGAATCGTGCCATTGTCCATGGATCTGGGCGTGAGCATTTCCGCAGCTACCTGCAGTGCTCGTGACTCCAAGCTGCTACAGAATGTCGCCCACGATTCGGTCATCGATGAGCCGGCCGCAGGCGGCGGTGTTTCAGCCGTCGCGGAGACATCCGGCGCCTTCTTCTTCCGGGGAGACTTGGCGGCAGCGGGCGTGATGCTTGGCGTGGCCGCCGCTGGCTTCACCGACGGCTCAGGCCGTGCTGCGGGTCGTTTTTTTTTAGCCGCGACCGGCGCGGACTGCTGCGCATCTGTGCGCGTGTCGTCTTCCATCGAACTGGCCAGTGCCAATCGCACCAGGGCTGCGTCAAAGAGCGCACCGGCCGAGGCGGCCATGGCCGACTGCCGCGCGACGGCTTCGAACACCGCCACGGCATGAGCAAACACATCCGGGCGTCCAAGCTGGGCCCGCTGGGCAAGTGCCTCACGCTGCGTCTCGCCGGCGTCGATCAATTCGGTGTCCACCCCGCACGTGCACATCAGCATGAGCTCACGATTGGTTTCCACCAGCGACTCGATCACCTGATCGAGTGCGATGCCCTGCTGTTGCAACGCATTGGCCTGTTGCAAGGCAGCATCGGCAGCGCCATCCAACACCGCATCGATGATGCCGTGTACCAGCGCGGTTGGTGGCAGTCCGAGCGTGGCTTCCACCGTGTCCATATCGATCGAAGCGTCGCCGGCGGCCAATAGTCGTTCGAGCACGCTGAGTGCGTCTCGCATCGAGCCCTGCCCCAGTGCGGCCACTCGGTCGAGCACACCGGCTTCTACCTTCACGCCTTCGGTGTCGACCACGTGCTGCAGATGCCCCACGATGTCGCTCATGGCGATGGGCTTGAAATCGAACCGCTGGCAACGGCTGCGGATCGTGGCCGGCACCTTGTGCGGCTCGGTCGTGCACAGGATGAACTTCACGTGCGACGGCGGTTCTTCCATCGTCTTGAGCAGCGTGTTGAACGCCTCCGAGGTGAGCATGTGCACCTCGTCGATGATGTAGATCCGATAGGGACACCGAGCCGGCGACAGCCCGGCGGCTGCGATCAGTTCTCTGGCCTGTTCGACGCCTCGATTGGACGCGCCGTCGATCTCGATCACGTCGAGATCGTCGCCCCGCATGATGGCGTCGCCCACACCTTGGGTATCGCCGAGGGTGTCCACCGCGTTCAAGGCTCGGGCAAGGATGCGGGCCATGCTGGTCTTGCCCACACCGCGTGTGCCGCAGAAGAGATACGCATGGGCCACTCGATCCTGCTCGACAGCGCGTCGAAGCGTGTCGGCGACGACATCCTGTCCAACGAGCTCGTCAAAGTCGCGGGATCGATATCGCCGGGCAAGAACCGTGTAACTCACACAACCTCCACTGTGGACAAGCGTCCAAATGCTTGACGGGACCGGGAGGCGGCCAGGCGATCCACGGCACGGATCGCGACGCTTATGGCTGCTGCGATCAAGCCCTGACCAGGTTCACGAGCCACCCGCCCGGGGGCCCGACCGCCTCCTGATCCCGTCGGACACATGGTAATCGAGGCGAAGCCTGCGAGGTACACTGGCCTGTGTGACGTCCATGGAATCAACAGACAAGGCACAGTCCGCCCGCCCCGACGGCCAGCCCTTCCTGCTGCTGTCGGTTCGTCTGGTGTACATCGCGTTGATGATCGCCGCAGCCTCGCTGCCGCTGATCGGCCCGGCCCCGACCACCGGCTGGGGCTGGACCATGGCACTCGCGCCGCTGGCCGCCACGATCGCCGTGTCGGTGATCGTGATTCTCCTGGACGCCCGCACACCGAACAAACGCATCTCCAATGTGGTCGGTGTGTATCTGGCCATCGTGGCCGGGCTCTTTGCGGCGCTGGCTGTGGGCACGCTCATCGACCTGATCGCCGAAGCCTGGGGCATCGCCAACGACTCGCAGGCGCTGCAATACCTCACGCTGCTCAAACTGGCCACAGGCCTCACCCTCACGTATCTGGCGGTGTCGGTGGTGCTGAGCACCCGCGACAGCATCCGCCTGCTGCTGCCCTATGTTGAATTCTCCCGGCAAGTCCGCGGCGTACGGCCCATGTTGATCGACACATCGGCCTTGATCGACGGCCGCATCGGCACCGTGGCCGAAACCGGCTTCCTCGATGCCCCATTGATCGTGCCTCAACCCGTGATTGACGAAATGCACCGGCTCTCGGATTCCGACGACAAGACGAAACGGGAACGAGGTCGCCGCGGCATGGCGAATCTCCGCCAGCTGCAGGCCATTCCGCGGGTCAATGTGAACATCGAGCGGATGGACGACACCGATCACGATGTCGACGCGTTGCTGGTCGATCTGGCCGAGGAAAAGAACCTCCGCATCGTGACGTCAGACACCAACCTCGCCCGCGTTGCGGAAGTGCGCAATGTTGCCGTGCTCAGCCTGCATGATCTTGGCGGCCTGCTGCGTGGACCTGTCGTGCCCGGACAGCACATGGAAATCGACGTGCAACGTGTGGGCGAGTCGCCAGATCAGGGCGTAGGATTCATGCCCGACGGCACCATGGTCGTGATTGAACACGCCGCCGAGGCGGTGGGCTCCACGGTCACCATCGAGATCACCAACTCGGTGCAGACCACCGCCGGCCGACTCGTGTTCGCCCGCCTCGCCGCGGAGTGAACCGCGACCTCACTCCCACTCGATTGTGGCTGGCGGCTTGCTGGAGATGTCGTACACGACGCGATTGACACCATCGACTTCGTTGATGATGCGGTTGCTGATCGTGGCCAGCACGTCGTGAGGAATACGCGCCCAGTCTGCGGTCATGAAGTCCTGAGTTTCCACCGCTCGAACGGCGACAACCGAGTCGTAGGTGCGACCATCACCCATCACACCAACTGAACGCACAGGCAAGAGCACGGCGAACACCTGCTGTGTGGACCGGTAAAGGTCGGCTGCGACTATTTCCTCGAGTACGATTTCATCACACTCACGAAGCAGATCCAACCGCGGCTTGGTGATCTCGCCCAGCACTCGAACGGCCAGCCCCGGCCCTGGGAACGGATGCCGCCAGACAATGTCTGGCGGCACACCGAGCACTTCACCCAGAGCGCGAACCTCGTCCTTGAACAGATCACGCAGCGGCTCGATCAAATCGAATTCCAGATCGTCGGGCAGTCCGCCGACGTTGTGGTGCAGTTTGATGTTGGCGGCCGTACCGGCATGACCGTGGCCTGATTCGATGACATCGGGGTACAGCGTGCCCTGGGCAAGGAACTTCACGGCAGGGCCGCCATCCTTGACTACCTCGGCGGCCGACTTGGAGAACACGTCAATGAACCGGTGACCAATGCGTTTGCGCTTTTCCTGAGGATCATCGATGCCCTCGAGATCGGACAGGAACTCAGCCTCTGCGTCGACCACCCGCAGATCGATGTCGAAGTGATCACGAAACGTGGTTTCCACCATATCTCGTTCGTTCTTCCGCAGCAGCCCGTTGTCCACGAAGATGCAGGTGAGTTTGTCGCCGATGGCCTTGTGCAGCAGTGCCGCCACCACCGATGAGTCGACGCCACCGCTGAGCCCGCAGACCACTCGGTGATCACCGACGATCTCAGGCAGCGCGGCGCACTGCATCTCCATGTAGTCGGCCATCCGCCATGTGCCGGAGCACGAGCAGACTTCGTAGATGAAGTTGCGAAGGATGTCTGCACCAAGCGGCGTGTGCGTGACTTCGGGGTGGAACTGGAGGCCATAGAAGTCACGATGCTTGTGTTTGACCGCGGCCACCGGGCACGTGTCGGTCGAGGCGAGCACATCAAAGTGATCGGTGACCGATTCCACCTGATCGCCGTGGCTCATCCACACCGTGGTGTCGTCCGGAAGGCCCGCGAACAAGCCAGTCGCCTGCTTCACCTGCAGCTGGGCTCGCCCGTACTCCGAAGCCTCGGCGCGACACACCGTGGCGCCGAGCTTGCTGCTCCCCAACTGCATGCCGTAACAGATACCAAGCATGGGCAGATCGAGATCGAACAGATCGGGATGGCATGTCGGCGCGCCATCTTCGTCGATGCTTGCCGGGCCGCCGGAAAGAATGATGCCCTTGGGCTTCCAGCGCATGATCTCTTCGGGCGAGGCATCGGGAGCCAGCAGCACGCCGAAGGCACCAGCCTCGCGCACTCGGCGTGCGATGAGCTGCACATACTGACTGCCGAAGTCGAGAATCGGAATCGTGTCTACGTCGCCAGGGCGAGGATCAGTGGTCGAGACGGACATCGTGCGTTCCACAGGCAGAGGCACCAGAGGTGGCACCGGGGCTGGACAGGAAAGCGGCCCAGTGTACCGAGCGGGGCTATGATGCGAAACGCCGATGGACGACGCCTGTGCACTCCGGATCACCCTGCTGAGCAGGCCCGCCCTGCTGTCGTGCGTGCGCCGCACGGTAGAAGCCTGGTGCAGCCTCACCGGCTGTGCCGAGGCTGAACTCGCCGCGGTCGGCTTGGCCATGGACGAGGCCATCGCCAACATCATCCGCCATGGCTATGACAACAGCCCTGACGGTAGCATAGAGATCGAGTTTCATCGCGACGGCCCCACCGTGCAGTTCACCCTGACAGACAACGCCCGCCAGGTGCCGCTAGAGTCCATCTGCTCCCGGCCATTGGATGAGGTCCGCCCCGGCGGTCTGGGTGTGTACCTGATGAAGGAAACCATGGACGAAGCCGTCTGGTCACATCGGCCCGAAGGCGGTATGCAGTTGATCCTGCGCAAGACCATGGCCACCAGCCCAGAAGTGACCATGAGAGAACACGATGTCCGCTGACCACACCTTCGCCGTGCATGTCGAATCCACAGACGTGGCTGCCATCGTGCGACCGGTGGGCGACGTGGACTTGTCATCGTCGCCGATGTTGCGAACGTCACTGGAACAAGCGATCGCCCAATCCAAGCCACGCACGATCGTCGACCTGACAAGCGTCGGCTACATGGACTCCAGCGGTGTGGCCACGCTGGTTGAGGGGCTGCAACGAACGCGCCGCGCGGACAGTGCCTTTCTCCTGTGCGGCATGAGTGACCGTGTGCTCTCGATTTTCCAAATCTCCCGGCTGGATGCCATCTTCACCATCGCCGACACCCTCGACGCAGCCCTAGGGACTGATACGTGAGTTGGGCGTTGCCCCGTCGCCTGATCGCAGAATTAGGCCGCCGCACGCTTGGCATGCTGTCCATCGTGGGCGGCACCACGCTGCTCGCCGTGAACACCATGACATGGCTGTTCCGCAGCCTGCGCGGCGACGTCCGCCTTGGCCGACAGGCGATTTCCGCCCAGATCGTGCGAATCGGTACGCGGTCGATCGGCATCGTGCTGGTGGTCAGTGGCTGCATCGGCCTGATTCTCGCCATGGCCATGTTTCCCCCGCTGGAGCAATTCGGCCAACAGGCGTCCATCGCCAACATCGTCGCCATCGCGATCACTCGCGAACTTGGGCCGATGATTTCGGCCATCGTGCTGACAGGATTCGCCGGTGCCTCGATCGCAGCGGAACTGGGCACGATGGTGGTCGGTGAAGAGATCGAGGCGCTCGAATCGCACGCCCTCAATCCGATTCGGTTCCTGGTGCTGCCCCGCTTGATCGCCACCGTCGTGAGCCTGCTCGTGCTCACCGTCATGGCCGACATCATGGCCATTCTGGCTTCTGCGATCGTCACCACCACCGCATTTGGCGTGAGCTGGCAGGTCTACATCGACAACACGCTCACCGAACTGAGCACGATGGACTTCATGACCGGCATGATCAAGGCCGCCACGTTCGCCACCATGCTCGCCGGTTTGGCCTGCTACAACGGACTGAAGGTCAGTGGCGGTGCCGCCGGCGTGGGCAAGGCCACCACGGACACGGTGGTGCAGACCATCGTGAGTGTGATCATCGTGGACATGCTGTACACCGCAGTGTTCCTGCAGCTGGGGTGGACCTGATCCTCAAGGCGCCGCGATCACCGTGGCGCTGATCGTGATCGCGGTGTCCTCTCGATCCACCTGCCACGACAACACACCAAGCACGCCCGCGAGCCGCTGTGCTTCTTCCCATGCGTCCGTGTCGCCGGTGTCTTCACTGAGCAGCTCCCACAGCTCTGGATCTTCAGCCTGCAACGCCCGAGCGATTCTGGCATTCTCCAATTCGGCAATGCGTTGAATCGTGCCAAGCATGTCGCCCAGGTGCATGACGCCCGAGATCACAGCCGCCATGTCTCCGGATGAGGGCGCCTCGACCAACCAGTCTGGCTGCGCCGCTCGCGATCCGAGATGCCGCAGCGCCCACTCCACCGACGCATCGGTGCCGAACAACAGGAATCCGCCAGCTGCGGCCATTGCGGTGGTCTGATCAGGAGCGCCGGGCAACATGCCTGCCGTCGTAATCGACCAGATCTCGTGCCCGACGAATTCACGGGACTCGAATCCGGCCTCAGCGAGCGTGCCGCTGAGTGCATCGGCCATGGCCTGACGATCCTGCACGTCCACAGCGAACAATGACTGCATGCTGTCCGCAGTGATCGGCCGTTCGATCCAACTGATCTGCGTGATCTGTGTACCTAGTGGTTTGACGAAGGTCTCCACCATCGGCTTCATCTGATCCCAAGGCTGTTGCGCCATGAACAACATCGGCGACGACTTGATGATCGCCCCCACGATGTCCGGCAGCCCGGGCAAATCAACGTTCATGCGAAGCACCGACACGGTGTCGGGACCAGCAAACATGCGCTGGGCATCACTTGCGATGTTGCCCTGCTGGAACGGCAACAATAGACCCACCGCTCCGCCTGGCATCCATGAGCCACCATCGAGATTGAGAATCTGATCGCCTTCACCGGGTGACACCCGCAGCGACATCACTTCGTGCTGCCCCAACACGGCTCCGGTCACCGGTCGAATCATGCCGAGCATCTGTCCATCCGGGGACAGTTGGTAGAGATCTTGAATGACCTCGGGGAACGCCACCAGACGAAGGCCGGAGTTGCCCTTCATCATGGCCGAGGCTTCCACCCAGGCTTCGGTTTCGCCCAATGGCGTGTCCGCCGGTCCATCCTGCAGCACTTCGAGCATGTGGTCCATGGCCGACTCGGTGCTACCTGCGATCAACCAAGGCGAGACATGTGCGAAGCAGAGCAGATCATCGGGCCCGCCGATGATGAACTTGTCAACATCGACGCCCCGCACCGTTGTCGACTCGGCATCGCCTTGGCGTCGTGCTGCGTTGAGCGCCTCGTCAATCGCGGCACCAAGCTCCGCGGCCTTGTCACCGAGGTTCATCCATGCTGCACCCTCGGCGGGCAGGGCGAATCCCTTGACATCAGCGGGCCATGCGCCGAAACCAATGTCCATGGCCGACAGCACCGCAAATGGGTCTTCGTCACCGATGGCCTGTGTGATGGCGTCGGCCACAGGGCCGGGCATCTGTTCGATCAATGCATCGACCCAAACTTGCTGGGCGTCTTCATCGTCACCGGCCATGGCCTCGAACACACCTGCGTCGCTCAGCCGTGCATGCAGATCGGCGCCACCGGTCAGCGACACGGCGATGGCCGTCCGTTCGGGCAGTGCCGTTTCGATCCGAAGATCGGCGGCCAGGGCCGCGGGCGTAATGAGGAACAGTGTCGACAGTGACAGCCTGATGGATGACATGGTGATGTGCTCTCGTATCAGTTGGACAGTTGCGGCGCCGTGCCTTGACGACGACGCACAGGAGGATGGTTGTAGATATGACCGGCGTTGGGATTGGACGTGTCGTACGCGAACGCCTCACGATTGCGGATGAAGTCCTTCACATAGCGTGCTGGGATGGCGAATCCCAACGCCTCGCCACCTGTGATCCCCATATTGGTGATGCCCACCACCTCGCCCCGAGTGTTGAACAACGGACCGCCCGAATTGCCGGGATTGATGGCTGCGTCCGTCTGGATGTAACTGAGCCCCTCAAAATTGCGCTGTGTCGTGGAGATCACGCCCTGACTGGTGGTCTGTTCCAGCCCGAGCGGGTTGCCGATGGCGAAGACAGGCTGCCCCACTTCGATCGTCTCAAATCGTTCAAGCGGAGACCAAGAAAACGTACCGCCCTCCGGATGCGGCACACGCAGCAGCGCCAGATCGAGGTGATTGTTGATCGCGACAATCTCCACGTCTTCGATCGTCGTTCGCTTGAGTGTGCCGTCGGGCTGTGGAATCCACGCCACTGCCCGCAACTGCTGTTCGCCCTGCACGACATGCGCATTGGTGATGGCGTAGCCGTCATCGTTGACGATCACTCCGGAGCCAAGACCCGACGGCGTGCGCACGAGCACCACGCTGGACTTCACGCGCGCCGCCTGCTGCCGAACGCTCAATTCCGGCGGGTTCTCGACGGTGTGAAACAGCGAATCCTGAGTGGATCGCACCGCTTCGGGGGTGCCTTCGATCCGCACATCGGCAACGTCGGCGTTGCTCACTTCGATGATCTGTGGGCCCAGATCAATCCACAGTCGATGCTCGTTCTGCTTGACCACGGTGCCGTGCAGTTCGCTGCCCGATTCGAGCACGACGACATCAGCGTTGACGGGGGCCACCGAGACGGCGACAAACACGATGGCACAGCAGATTCGCATGCGATCGAGTGTAGCCACCGTGTCCGTGAGAGTCTTAGGATGTTCAGCAGGAGTCCGACATGAACCACCGTCGCATCGTGCCATTGACCCTGGCCCTCAGCCTCACTGCACCTGCCTGGGGACAGGAGCAACCCGCGCTGGCCGAATACTTCGGCTTCGCGGGCATGGACGTGCTGCCCATCGGCGACGACCCGGGACCCATGACCACGGCGGACATGGACGGCGATGGCCTCACGGATCTCGTGGTGGCCAACAATCACCGCAGCCGCATCGAACTGTTGCGACAACTGCCGGCGGATGAGCGACGCGCCGATGCTGGACCGGGCCCCACTGTGAATGCCTTCCCTGAGCATCCCGCCTGGGATCGTGTGCTGATCCCTGTCACCAATCAAGTGCGAGCTGTGATCGCTGATGATCTCGACGGTGACGGCGACATGGATCTGCTCGTTGCCGGCCAGGGCGGTCGCATCAATGCACTCGTGCAGCATGACGAGGGCGGCTTCACGCAATCTCGACATCAAACCGTTCGCGACCTGTCCGCATCCACTGCGTCATTCGTGCTGGCGGATCTTGAAGGCGACGCCGGCAATGAGCTGGTGTCCATCGTCGACGGCGATCTGGCCTGGTGGCCGATGGATGGCACACGCATCGGTCCCATGCGGCGCCGCCCCGCCGGTGTGGAACTCGTTGCCGTGGTGCCCGCCGACTACGACGGCGACGGCCTCACCGACATCGCTGGCATCGCGCCCGACGACGGTGCCCCGGTACGCATCTGGTTCGCCAACCAAGATGGTGACGAACGCACCATCGGAGGCCAGACACTCTTTGACATGCCGCCGCTGGTGGAGTTCGAACCCATCCGCCTCGACGATCGCTACGCCGCCCTGCTGGGTGTGATTGAACGACCATCCCGCCGCATCGTGGTGCACGCCGTCGAGCGCACACGGATCGAAGACGAACCCGATGTGAAGCTGATCGGCTTCAGTGACCGAGGCAATCGGGATCGAGCGGCCGCAGTGGCCGACGTCAACGACGACGGCCTGCTGGACATTCTCGTGGCCGACGCCAAAGGCAGCGCCATCGCCGTGTATCAGCAGCACTGCGACGGCGGGCTGCTGCCCGCCGTCGACTCACCCACGGTGGCTGACGTCAATGCCGTGGCGATCAAACCAGCCCAGGGCGACCGCCCGGCCGAGCTCATCGTGCTGTCGTCCAAGGAGGCCTTCGTCGGAGCCACGCCCTTGGCAGGCGAACGCGCCCTGGCATTCCCCACCGCCATCGGCGATGGCCGTGGCTGGGATCCCGAAGCTGTGGCAGTCACGGCCACGAACACTGCCATCGTTCGCAACAAGGGTCGTGAGTACCGACTGCAACTGATTCCACATGGCCAAGGCACCCCGGCTCACGTTGATCTCGGCGCACTGAGCCGCGCACCACAGGACATCGTGGTGGCCGATGTCGATCAGGACGGCCACGACGACCTGCTGCTGCTCACGCCCGACCGCCCGATGGTGTTGGTGCTGGACGACCCCGATGGCGACTGGACCGTGCTCACCAAGGACGACATGCCGCAATACGGACTCATCGGCGACGGCGACGCCGCAGCGATGACCACCCGCATCTCGGGCCCCGAAGGACACCGCGCACTTTTCGTGGCCGATCGCAACTACATCCGCTCGCTGCGCTTTGACCGCGAGGCCGGCTGGCAGGTGGTTGCCCAGATCAACGCGGCAGATGACGATGCCGATCTGGTGGCACTCGCCGCCACCGAAACAGGCCTGGTCGCTGCCGACGATCGATCACACACGCTGCTTGAGTTCACCGACACGGCCACAGGCTGGTCCCAAGCCGACTCGATCGAGATCCCCGGCATGGAACCAGACGCCCTCCTCGTCGCGCCGCTGCATCGGGACAGTGCAACAGACACGATTCTGGCCCTGAGCACCGATGCCATGGCCACCATCACACGAGCTGGCAATCAGGCCACGTTGCGTGAAGTTGGGGCCTGGCGGAGCGACACCACTGACCACACGCCCCACGAACTCAGCGTGGGCGATGTCAACAATGATGGCCACCTCGACATCGTCTCGCTCGATGCGGGCGAACAGACGCTGGACATCCTCACGTTCACCGACAGCGGCCGCCTGCTGCATGCCACAGGATTCCCGGTGTTCGAATCACGCTTGTTCAGCGGCGGCAGCAGCCGCGAGTATCAGCCCCGCCAGGCCTGGATCACAGATACCGATGGCGACGGCGCCGACGACATCGTGCTTCTGGTGCACGATCGTCTGGTGCTGTACACGCAATAGCGTTCGGGCCGTCGATCAGCGATCAGCGATCGGCACGTAATCCGCACCATGCGGACCCGTGTACTGACATCGGGGTCGAATCAACCGGTTGTCAGCTCGACGCTCCATGGCGTGGGCCGCCCAGCCCGCATTGCGGCTGAGCGCGAACACCGGCGTGAAGAGGTCGATCGACAGACCCATGGAGAAGTACGTGGTCGCAGAATAGAAGTCCACGTTCGGATGAATGCCCTTGGCACCCACCTCGCGTGCCATGACTTCTTCGATCGCCCGTGACCTCTCGTACAACGCTTCATTGCCGGTTTCGTCGGCGATGGCCTTGGCGAAAGTCTTGAGGAACGTGGCCCGCGGGTCGTACGCCTTGTAGACGCGGTGGCCGAACCCAGGCACCTTTTCCTTGCGACTGAGGCGGCCCATGACGAAGTCTTCGACATCGTCGACAGCGCCAATCTGCTCGAGTGCCGCCATCACACGTTCATTGGCGCCACCATGCAACGGACCACGCAGTGTGCCAACGGCACCGGCGATGGCCGAGTACATGTCGCTCTCCGTACCCACACACACCATGGTGGCGAAGGTGGACGCGTTGATGCCGTGATCAGCGTGCAGAATCAGGCACACATCCAAAGCGCGAGCTGTCGCTTCGCCAGGCAATTCACCGTTGAGCATGTGCAGGAAGTCGACCGCAATGCAGTTGGCCGCATCGGCGGGCACCGGATCGAGCCCCTTGCGCAGTCTGTCGAACGTGGCGATCACCGCCGGGGTCTTGGCAATGATTCGCAGGGCCTTGTTCATCTCGGCTTCTGGGGACGTGTCGTTGCAGGCGCTGTCCTCAAACGCCATCGCCGCGGTCATCGTGGCAACCACATGCATGGGCGACGCGGTCGACGGGAACGTGCGCAGCATGGCGAGCATCGACTCCGACAAGCCGTAATGACTGCGGAGATCGGCGGTGAATGCCTCGAGCTCGGCCTGCGATGGCAGGCGGTCGTTGAACAACAGGAAGCAGGTTTCTTCAAAGGTCGAGTTGCGGGCGAGATCATCGATGTCGATGCCCACGTACTCAAGAACGCCCTTTGTTCCGTCAATCCACGACTTGGTGGACTCACCAATGATGGTGTGGTCCAGTCCCTTGTCCATGGTCATCGCTGCCGTTGCGTCGGCCATCAGATCCTGCCCTTCCTGTACGAGCGCACTAGCAGCATCGGGGAAGACCCGGCACTCCGGCTGCACGTGAGTTGAAGCCCCGATTGTATCTAGAATCCGATCATGCTGCTGCCATTGGGCACTGATCGACCGCTCCGTCGGCGACCACGCGCGTGTGAAACGCTCTTGGTGGTCACCGTTGCCGCTCAGGTGCTGGTGCTGCTGATCGGCCTTCAGTCGCCGGACAGTGCCGCGGCGCTCGTGGATGCCATGTCGCTGGCACAGACCACCGCCTGGACCGAGCCATGGACCTTCCTCACCTATCAGTTCGCCCATGACAGCCCCTTCGCCGGCACGGGCACCGGCGGCGGCCTGTGGCGGCTGCTGCACTTGGCCTTCAACATGCTTGGCCTGTGGGTCTTTGGTCGCCCGCTGGAAGATCGACTGGGCCACGTTGGGCTGCTCGGGGTCTATCTCGGCGGCGGCATCGTGGCCGGCCTGGCGCAAGTGCTCGATTCACCGGGCTCGGTGATCGGGGCCAGCGGCAGTGTGTGCGCCCTCGTTGGCGCCTTCGCCATGTTGCTGCCAAGAGTGCACATCCGCGTGTTGGTGATCTTCATCCTCATTGGCATCTGGACCATCCCGTCACTGTGGGTGGTCGGCTTCTGGGTGGTGCTCGATCTGGTGGGCTTCGCAGGGGGCGGCAAGGCAACCACAGCATATGCCGCGCACCTCGGAGGCTACGTCGGCGGCGTTGGCGCCGGGCTGCTGTTGCTGCTGTGCACGCGTCCCAAAGGCGATGACGTGGATGCCTTGTGGCTGTTTCGGCAATGGCGACGCCGACAACACGCCCGTGCCGTGCTAACAACCCCCACGCCGCCTCCACCCACTCCCGTGCCGCACGATGCCGATCGAGCTCCACAGGACGATGTCATTGAAGAACACGCCTGGCTTCGTGATGTCGAAGCAGCCATGCACAGCGGCCGCAGCAGGGGTGGCATGCAGCGATGGATGCGTGAGTGCGATCGATTCCCCGATGCGTGCCTGTCCGCACCAGTTCAACTGGATCTCGCCAACCATCTGCAGGCTGGCGGTCACCATGCCGAAGCGGCCGATGCCTATCGTCGCATGCTCGACAATCATGGCGACCACCCCGAATCGCCGATGGTTCGTCTCATGCTCGGTGTCCTGTTGATTCGCCACCTGCACCGTCCCGATGACGCGCGGCCACTGCTCCTGCAAGCCCGTGATCAACTGCACGATGACGCCCAACGCGCGCTGGCCATCGAACTCCTTGAGACAACGTCATGACGGCCTGGACAACATCCCACGGCGACATGGTGCGCATCAAGATCTGCGGTGTCCGCACACAGGCTGACATCGACGCGGCGATCGATGCAGGCGCCCACGCTGTCGGCCTGGTTCTGGTGCCGTCGTCGCCCCGTGCGATCGACGTCGCCACGGCCCGAACGCTGATCGACTGGTGCTCGGATGCCATCACGCCAATCTGCCTGCATGTTGACCCGACGATCGAGCAGCTCCAGCAGCCGCCGTGCCGATGGGTACAGCTTCATGGAGACGAACCAGACGATGTCATCCATGCTGCAGCCGCGAGCGCGTCGGTCGTCAAGGCGGTGCCTGCAGAACACACCGATCGACTGCTGGCGCTGGATGCCGACGACACCGTGTCCCGCCTGCTGGTGGATGCCCCATCCGGAGGCAGCGGCGAAGCATTCGATCACGAGGCCTTCGCCGCGACTCGCGCCACACTGCGCACCCCGCTGGTGCTCGCCGGCGGACTTGATGCGGACACCGTCGCGCTGGTGATCGACACGATCAAGCCCTGGGGCGTGGATGTCAGTTCAGGCGTGGAATCCACCCGCGGCACCAAGGATCACGGCAAGATTCGCGCGTTCTGCGACGCGATCAATCAGCGTTGAGCGACGTCTTCTCTTTCGACAACAAGCGCACGTCCGTGATGGACAGGTCGGCATCGATCGCCTTGACCATGTCCCAGAGCGTGAGCGCGGCCGTGGTCGCGGCGGCCAGCGCTTCCATCTCCACACCAGTCGAAGACACGACCGTGGCCGACGCTTCGATGCGGATGCAATCGTCCGCATGACGATGAAACGTCACGCCAGCGTGTGACAATCCGAGCGTATGACACAAGGGAATCATCCGGTCCACCGATTTTGCCGCTTGAATCCCCGCGATACGGGCCACACCGAGCCCTTCACCCTTGGGCAGATCGCCATCCATCACGCGGTCGAGTGTGTCCTGAGCCGCCACGAAGCAGGCCTGCGCCACCGCTGTCCGTCGCATGGGCGGCTTGTTCGACACATCCACCATGCCTGCGTTGCCGTGTTCGTCGATGTGCGTGAGCGATTCGGACATGCCCACAGCATAGATCACGTGGGTGGCCAGACCTGCACGCCACCGATCCAGGTGGATCGTGGACGTGGCGGATCACCGTGTCCGTCCCACGACAACGGGTCGGCGTCCCAGATCACGAAGTCCGCCGGGGCGTCGGGCGTGAGCCCCGCACCTGTCGGCAATCCCACCATGGCCGCTGCCTCGGTAGTCATGCATCGCATCGCTTCGTCACTCCTGATCGGCGCATGTCGCACGTGGCCATCCACATCACGCCCGGTGATTGCCGCGGCAAAAGTGCGCATGGGATCGGCGCTCGTCACGGGCCAGTCAGTGCCGAAGGCCAACGGCGCACCGTCATCCAGCAGACGGCGCAAGGGCAACAGTCGCTTCATCGCCGCTGGCTCCAGACACCGCTCCACCGTCGGAGCATCTTCGGCGCGATGCACCGGCTGCACACTCAGGCACATGGACGTCATCAAGTCGTACAGCGCCGCGTCGCCGGGCACGACCTCGGCGTGCTCGATGGATGCATGCAGTTCGCGAGGCACATCCTGCAGCACCCGGATCGCACGGGCCACCGCAGCGTCACCGATGGCGTGAATGGACGGCGTCAATCCAGCGTCCACCACGGCCGCGCACCACTGCTCGTCTTCATCACGCAGGGCCAGTTCAACCCAGAGCCCGTGCTTTCCGCGGTCGAGATAGGGCGACACCATCCGCGCTGTACGCGAACCGATAGTGCCGTCGAAGAATGCCTTGCAGCCGATCACGCGAGGCAGTGCCGTCGCACGATTCTTGATCCACGCCAGATCAAGCGGCAAGGTGCGATCCAGCATGGTGACCGTGATGCGCAACGGCAATTCGACCGCGATCGGGTCGATCACATGCTCCAGCTCGTCGCGGTACTCCATCGTGCGTACAGCCGTGATGCCCATGCTGCCAAGCCACTGTGCTGCATCGCGGAGGGCCGCCTGCGAATCTTCGGCCGTCAGTTGAGGCATGGCAGGAATCAGGCACTCCCAGGCATCGGCTTCCACCAGCACGCCTGTGCGGCGCGCCGCATCAGACAAGGCCGCGTCGGCGAGGTGTTCAAGGACCACGTCATTCACCACTGCAGCATGCAGATCGCACCGCCAACACACCACCGGGTGGTCGCCAAACTCGGCAAGCCACGTACGGTCCGGAGGCGTGGCGTCGGGCCACGTCTGTTCGTTCCAGCCGTGACCGATGAGCCATGCGCCTGCATCAAGCGACGTTGCCGCCTCGTGCAGTGCCGCAAGGCAGGTCTGCCTGCTGGCACACCCGCTCAGATCCACGCCACGGCGATACTGCGCGCCCATCACCAGGTGCACATGGGCATCCACGAGGCCAGGTGTCACCGTGCAGCCACCGCCGTCGATGATCTCATTGACCATGCTGGTGCCGTCACCGACCCGGTCACCATCGATGATCAACGCTGTTTTGCCCGGATCCGATGGATCCCAAAGACGAATATCCTGCAGCACGAAAGCCATCGGGCCGATGCTACTGTGCTGAGATGCGTGTTTTTGCCTGCTTGAGCCTGTGTGTCGTATTGACCCTGCCCGGATTGGGCGGCTGCAGCGATCCTGCGCCAGAGGGCAGTGGCACAGACGGGTCCCAGCCCACCGGCACCGCCCCTGTGGCCCCCGGCACAGGCGAAGGGTCGAGCGTATTCGACGATCTGCTTCAAGGCCGCCCGGCCACCACGGATACGCCAGACACCCCGCAATTGAAGATCGACAAACCGGTCGATCCCGGCCGCCTGCTCTTCTTGGGTATGGAGGCACCGATCTCCAAACGATGGCAGTGGCAGCCCCCGCGCGGTGTAGCCATGCTCGCCTCGTGGGTCGTGCCTGCCGACGCCTCGTCTCCGAGTGATCCAGCCCACCTGAGCATCTGGGCCCCCGGTCGTGACCGAGCGACCGTAGTGGCCAACACAGTGCCCGAATGGTCCAAGCAGTTTCGCTCAGGTGTGGTGCCGCACCCACCTGCGATCAACCATCGCACGATCGGCGAAATGGACGTAACCATCGTGGAACTCGCCGGCGAGTATTCAGGCATGGGTGGTGGCTGGCACCGCCCTGATCATCGCCAGCTCACGGCGATCATCGACGGCCCCAAGACCACGACCATTGTTCGTCTGCTGGGCCCGAGTGCAACCGTAGAAGCCAATCGCGCAGCATTCATACGGATGGTCGATGGCCTTCGCACCACACCGAACTAAGTTTGCGTTGAGTTGTATCGACGTCAGGCCGGGTGCAGCGAGGAATCGCTCTGCACGTGGAAGTTGACCGTCGCACCCACCGTGCATTGCTCGAGATCGCCACGATCCGCCAATGCCACCCGCATCGGCACCACGCTACGCAAGGCGACGATCGCCGCTTGTGTATCGACCGCTTCAATCGTCCCCGCAACGATGCGCGGGGCGCCATTGACGGGCTCGATGAACCGACCACCGGCGCTGGCCGGATGCACACGCAACGCGTGGGCGTGGATCTCCGCCGGAAGACGGCCAGCCTCGGGCGTGCCGTCACCTGCCCACTGCAGGCGAATGCGATAGGCATTGCCAGGTACGGACACGACCACCTGGTCGTCCTGCACCGACTCGATGACTGCGTTGAATCTGCTTGAGGCGTCACTCATTGGTGGGCATCACTCCGGCGGGGCATGGTATCGCGCTCTGGTCCACCTCAATACCGGCCATGGTGAGGAAGTTGGCCATCAGCCGACCGCCCGTGGGCGTCAGGAAACTCTCCGGATGAAACTGCAGGCCGACCATCGGTGCTGCTGAGTCGACCAGCCGCATCGCCATCACCTCACCCTCGTCGGTGGTGGCACTAGCCTGCAAGGGCAGGCGGATCTCCTTGGCAGGCACGATGAGCGAGTGATACCGCGCCACCTGAATGCGGTCGGGCAGCCCGGCGAACACACCCTGTCCGTCGTGTGTGATGGTAGACGTGCGGCCGTGCACAGGCCGATCGTGGCGAGCCACGGCGATGCCGTTCACGTCGGCCATGGCCTGATGGCCCAGACACACACCCAGCATGGGCACGGTGCCGCCCATCGCCCGGATCACGTCTCGACAGATTCCTGTTTCAGTGGGTGTGCACGGGCCGGGAGAGATGACGATGGCCTCGGGCCCCATGGCTTCGATGGCGTCGACATCGAGGGCATCATTGCGATGCACCGCCACCTGCAGACCCGGAGCAACCACACCGATGAGGTGCACCAGATTCCAAGTGAAGGAGTCGTAATTGTCCAGAAGCAGCAGCACGGCGTGCAGCCTAGCGATCCCTCGCTCAGGCCGCGCGTGTACCGGCGATGCCGTCGCGTGTCACAAGGAACAGGTCGCTCGTGATGGGATACGGAAGGCGACGGAAGTCTCGATGAATGCGCGACCGAACGCGATCGACGAAGTTCGGCGGATCGGCGCTGATCGCCACGAGCACATCGCGAGCGGGTGTCGCCACGAGAAAGTCACCACGAAGCTGCGGTGCCAATCGTTCATGGAAGCCATCAAGCAGCAGGCGGGCCGCGTCGTAGCCATCGAGGGCGGACATCACGGCCGCACGACCGCCGTCTTCCGATTCCACAAGCTTTACTTCCAATCCGGGGCGATATCGGCTCAGATTGGCTCGAGCCAGTTCATCGATCTCATCGATGCCAATGCCCCAGCGGATCACCTGCTCGGTGGTGATGCTCACGGTGACGCGGGGCAGATCGATCACGTATACGATGACGGTATCGTTCACCCATGGCCTGTGCGCCACCTGGGCCGGATCGAGACGATCGAAAATCATCGCAGATTGCAGTCGAGGCATGATGCGACCGCGAGCCAGCGACAGCGGCAACGTGAGGTCACCAACAAGGTCGCCTTCTTGCAGGCCGTCAAGGAAGTCCTTCACCAGCTGCGGGCCGCGGTCAGGCTCACAACGCACCATGCGATAGAGGTTGCCCAATGCCAGATGGCGCGAGCCGATCATGACGTCAAGCGGGCCGACCATGCGAATCTTCTGGTCAGCGAATTGCTTTCGCAGTGTTTCAGCGATGGCCTCGCAGAAAGCTTCGGGTTCTCGTGGCAAATGGCGCATACGGTCAATCCTCACCATCCCCCCAATCGGGCCCGAGGCAAGTGATCCATCCGGGTTCTGACCAAATCCCGCCGCATCAAGGCCGCACAGCCCGAATCGATGCCTGAGGCCACATACAATGCGGCCATGTCATTGGATATTGGATCCATCTCGATCGGTACCGGGCACCCACTGGTGATCATCGCCGGCCCATGCGTCTTGGAAACCCCGGACATCCACACGGCGATCGCCCAGTACGTGGCCGAGGCCTGTGCCGACGCGGGCCTGCCGTGGATCTTCAAAGGGTCGTTCGACAAGGCCAACCGCACCAGCTTGACCAGCCCCCGCGGGCCGGGCATGCAGAAGGGCCTTGATCTGCTGCAGGCCACAGGCGAGGCGTTCGGCGTGCCCGTCACGACCGATGTGCATGAGCCTGCTCAAGCGGCCGCCGTGGCGGTACAGGTCGACCTGCTGCAGATTCCCGCATTTCTCTGTCGCCAGACAGATCTGCTGGCCGCATGCGGCGAGACCGGCAAGCCGGTGAACATCAAGAAGGGACAGTTCCTGTCTCCCGCCGAGATGACGCATGCCGCGCAGAAGGCGAATGACGCTGGTGCCGGCGGCCTCATGCTAACCGAGCGGGGCACGTTCTTTGGCTACCACCGTCTCGTCAACGACTTCATCGGCCTGGGCGACATGATGGATCTCGGTTGGCCCGTGTGCTTCGACGCCACACACAGCACGCAACTGCCCGGCGGTGGTGGCAACAGCAGCGCCGGCCGCCCTGAGCGTGCTGCACTGCTCGCCCGCGCTGCGGTGGCCGCAGGTGTCGATGCCCTCTTCATCGAGTGCCACCCTGATCCGTCCGCAGCACGATCCGACGGCGCCACGGTGCAGACGCTTGAACAGACTGCCGCGATCATCCGCGACGTGGCCGCCATTCGCGCCGCCACTGATCAGGTCACTGCGTGAGTCATCCCGTGAAGTGCGACATGTGCAACAAACCGGCGGTGGTGCACGACACCCACATCATCGACGGCACCAAGCGTGAGATTCACCTGTGTGCCGAGCACGCTGCTGAACACGGATTCGCTGACATCAAGCATGTCTCCATGGCGTCGTTCACGACCAAAGTGGGGTCCGCCGCGGTGCAGTCACCAAGTTGCCCCACGTGCGGCACGACCGTGCCTCAGATTCGCCAGTCAAGCCTGCTGGGCTGCCCCGACTGCTACGACGCCTTCGACAAGCCCATCGGAAGATTGATCGGCCAATCGCAGTACGGCGCCACACATCACGTGGGCCGCCGCCCTGCAGGCAATGACGAAGACGTCTCACGGCGACACGAGACCCAGCGGCTGATGCACGAACTCGAAGCGGCCGTGGCCGCCGAGCAGTACGAACGCGCCGCTGCAATCCGAGATGAACTGGCCAAGCGCAGCCGAGGCGAAGGCTGACCATGCGAAGCGACCGCCCCCCACCGCTGGCACGCACCGATGTCCCCGACAGCGACGTCGTGCTGAGCTCGCGTGTCCGACTGGCTCGCAATCTCACCGGCGAGCCCTTTGCCCATCGCTGTGATCCCGACCGCAGCAGAAGCATCACGGCCATGCTGCGCGGCGCCCTGTTGCAGGGTGATCTGGACGAGAACCTGTCCTGGATCGACCTGGAAACGGCCAGTGGCCACGACAAGCAACTGCTGGTGGAGCGGCATCTGATCTCACGACACCTCGCCGAGTCGACCACCCCGCGAGGCGTGGCCGTGGCCGACGACGAAACGATGAGCGTGATGGTCAATGAAGAAGACCATATCCGCATGTCCGCCATCGCCGCGGGACTGCAACCAGAACGATGTCTGCGTCGGCTCATCCGCCTCGACGGCGAGTTGGAAACGCGGCTCAACTGGGCCGTGCACGAACGCTGGGGATACTTGTGTGCCTGCCCCACCAATGTGGGCACCGGCATTCGCTTCTCGGCGATGGTTCACCTGCCCGCGCTCCGAATGACCGGCGAATTCGCCAAGGTGCGACAGGCCGCCAAAGATCTGCATCTTGCGGTGCGGGGCTACTATGGCGAAGGCTCGGAGACCGCCGGCAACTTTTTCCAGATCAGCAACCAACGCACACTGGGCGTCTCGGAAGAGGAATTGCTGGATCAATTCCAGCGTGTCCTGATTCCTGGCGTCGTGCGATATGAACGTGCCGCTCGTGATGTGCTCATGGATCGCGAACGACTGGCCGTGGAAGACCGCGTCCATCGTGACCTGGCCCAACTGAGGGCTGCTCGTCTACTCAAAGCCGACGAAGCCATGCGTCGCCTGAGTTCTGTTCGGCTGGGCATCTGCCTTGGGCTGATCGACGAAATCCCGCTGGACACCATCAACGCGTTGTTCTTGCACACGCAATCTGCGCACCTGCGTGATCGTGTCGGGGGCACGCTGTCACCGGCCGATGCTCGAGCGGTTCGCGCGGAGCTCGTCCGTCAGATGCTATCCCTCTGAATCGGGCCAGGTCAGTCGGCCGAATCACCAAAGCACGCATCGATCGACGCGGCCAACGCAAAATCCTTCTCGGTGATGCCACCGGCGTCGTGCGTCGACAAAGTCAGCGTGACCTTGGCGTAGCGAACGAGAATGTCAGGGTGGTGGCAGGCCGATTCAGCCAGCGTCGCCACCCGATTGACAAATGCCATCGCCGCGACAAAATCACCACACGCACACGTTCGTTGAATCGCTTCGCCGCTGCGAATCCAGTCGGGATGTGAAGCGAGACATTGATCGATCTCTTCATCCAAAAGCGGCTGCACGGTGGCTGGTTCGTCGGTGGTCATGGTTCGGCTCCGGCCTCACCGTACCATTGCCCGCAGTGCCATGACCACCGCGACCACGAGACTGGCCCCGTCGCCCACCGGCGCCCTGCATCTGGGCAATGCCCGCACGTTTCTCGTGAACTGGGCACTGGCCAAGCAGCGAGGCTGGCGGGTCATTCTGCGAATCGAGGACATCGATCATCCGAGGGTGAAGCCCGACACGATCGACACCACACGAGACGAATTGCACTGGCTGGGCGTGCACTGGGATGAGGAGGTGGCCCTGCAATCCACCCAACTCAAGCCCTGCCATGACGCGCTGAACACCCTGGGCCACAAGGGCATGATCTATCCCTGCGACCGCACGCGTGCTGAGTTGGCCGCCTCGGCCCCGAACGAAGGTGACCAGCAGGTCATCGCCCGAGCATCCGATCGTCCTGCCTGCGCGGGCGATATCGTCGCGTCACCTGAGCGAGATCGCACCTGGAGACTGTGCGTGCCACCAGGGCTGGTGCATGTGCACGACGAATGCACCGGCAACCATCACATCGATGTCGCAGCCGATTGCGGCGACTTTGCCGTCTGGACCCGTCGCAACGTGCCCGCCTACCAGTTGGCGGTGGCGGTTGACGACGCCCGCCAAGGCGTGACGGACGTGGTTCGGGGTGACGACCTGTTGCCCTCGGCGGCCCGCCAGCAGTTGGTGCTCGAGTGCCTTGGGCTGCCTGTCCCTCGCTGGTGGCATCTGCCCCTGCTCCGTGGCCCTGATGGGCGCCGGCTGGCCAAACGCCACGGCGACTCGCGGATTGCACGATGGTGTGCAGGCCGATCGTCTGAACGCCTGATCGCATTCCTCGCCCGGATCAGTGGCCTGCCCGACGCACCCGACACCATGACTGCGTCCCAGTTTGCCGAGGCCTTTGACGTGGCTCGTCTGCCCAAGGAGGATGTCATCATCACGGAGGCCCATCTGGCATGGCTCGACGAGCACTGATTCATGTCCTCGCATTGACCGCACTGGCGGCGTGCATGTGCAGCTGCGCTACGCCGCCACCGACGCACACGACCATCACACTGGACGATCACGTCTGGACGATGGAGTTGGCGATCGGCGAAGACGCGATCAAGCAGGGCCTGATGCATCGCGACCACCTGGCTGAAGGCACGGGCATGTTGTTCGTCTTCCCGCGGCCCGAGCCACGTCAGTTCTGGATGGCATGGTGCGTGATGGACATCGACCTGGCCTTTCTTGATGCATTCGGTCGCATCGTGGCAGTACACCGCATGACCGTGGAGCCCTCCAAGGGTGAACAGGAATCGGAGTTTGCGTATCTCAACCGGATGCCGTCCTATCCCAGTGGTGTGCCGGTGCGATTCGCTGCGGAATTTCCTGCCGGAACGATCGACCGGGTCGGCATGAAGCGCGGGGACAAGTTCACACTCGATGTGCGGACGTTGTTGGATCGCGCCCAACACACCCCTTGACGGCGGGCGTGCGGATCAAGGCTGCCGCTGTGCGCCCAGCAGCCGGGCCACGTGGCGAGCGAGCACATCAGTCTCGATGTTCACCCGATCACCGGGATGAAGCTGGCCCAACCTGGTGCGTTCGAGTGTGAGGGGAATCAAGGCCACCTCGATCCAGTCATCGCCACACCCGGAAATGGTGAGGCTCACGCCGTCGATCGCGATGGATCCCTGCGGCACACAGAATTGCGCCATGGCGGCATCGAGGTGCACCCGTAGGCGGCGGCCGGTGTCGTCATCCGTCAACTCGACCACCTCGCCCGTGCCTTCAATGTGACCCTGCACCATGTGTCCATCAAAGCGAGACTGCATGGACGCCGCGGCTTCCAGATTCACGCGGTCACCGGCACTGAGGCCCCCCAGTGTGGTCAGGGTCAATGTCTGCGGGATGACATCAAAGGCCAGGGTCCCCGCTGGCCCCTCCACGAGGGTCAGGCAACACCCATTGACGGCGATGGAATCACCCACGGCAGGCTCATGCCCCCATCCCTCGGGGTCCAGCACGATTCGGCAGCCTGCAGCAGTTGCCGCTGTATCTACCACCGTCGCTTGATGCTCGATGAGTCCCGTGAACATGGGGGCATGGTACGCCCATCAGGACTCGACAAGCCCGTGCCAAATCAGCCATTGACCCACCTCAGGGGGCTATACTTCGCCTTCGTGGCCTTGTGGCACGAATCCTCAGGAGAACGCCTCGCCATGGGTGAGTTTCGGTCCAACATTTGCATCACGTCCGGCGGCCTGACCGCTGTGCTCAGCGTCGCCCTGCTCGGGGGATGTGCCGCCACTGGCGATCAACCCGCTCCGGGGGCTATGGGTCAGGACGTCACCGCCAAGGCGCCCGCCAACCAAACAGCCATCACTGCGCAGCTCGAGGCCGACATGATGATCGGCCCGGCATCGGCTCGTGCGCTGGGCTGGCGTCCCACATGGACCACCTCGTTCCAACCTGATGGTGGCGTGCAGCAACTCTGGTCCACCGACGAAGGCGTGTTCGTCCTCGACGGTCGCAACGAGCTGTCCATGCTCGACACGGACACGGGCCTGCGTCGCTGGCGTGCCTTCATCGCCGACCCGGGCGATCAGGTACTCGACCTGCACGTGGCCCCCGACCAAGGCCTCGTGATCGTGTTGCGCTCCGATGCACTGGTCACCGTCAATCTTGACACTGGTTTCCCGGAAGGCCCGCTCAATGGCGCCGTGCCTCCGGTGCAACGTCTGGAATGGCTCGCTCGAACCGGTGGAGTTCGCGTGGGCAGCGATCTGATCTACGGGGGCCTCGGTGGCGAAGTCGTGTGGCAGTCTTGGCTGCGCGGATTCAGTTCCAAGGCGCATCGTGTTGGTCGCCGGATGGGCATCGCGCCCACCACCGACGGCGAGGTGATCATCGCGTCTTCCCTCAAGGGCACGGTGGCCGCACTGGGCGCCGGATCCGCCGATCTGCGGTGGTCGCGTCCGCTGCTCGACCGCCTCGGTGGCACGCCTGCCATCGCCAATGATCTGGTGTACATCGCCGGTCTCGATCAGCACCTGCGGTGCGTGTCACTTGATCGTGGCAAGCCCGTATGGACCGCCCTGCTGACCGCCAAGCTCACCAGCGCCCCGGTCGTCCTCGGTGACACCGTGTATCAACTGAATCCGGCCGAAGGCCTCACGGCCTGGGAAGCCAACCCCGCCGACGCCCCTGACGGCATTCGCCGCTGGACCTCGTCCACAATCAACGGCAACGTCATCAGCTCGTTGCACGACCGATTGCTCACGTTCGACGCCCGCACGGGCACGCTCGCCACGGCCAGCCCCACCACGGGCGCCGCCGACACCACGCTGGAACTGGGCGACACCACCCGGGTTCAGGCTTCGGCCACTCGAAACGGTCGACTGTTCGTCATCTCCGATGCGGGCCGAATCGAGTCACTCGTTCCGGCGCGATGAGTGCCACCACACACGCATGTCCGACAACCAAACACACGCCGCTGAGCACACCAGTGGAGGAGTGCTGCATCAAATGCAGGATCTGATTGCTGTTCGTCGCGCCCTCCTGTCCGTCTCAGACAAGAGCGACCTCGTGCCCTTCGCCAAGGCGCTTGCGAATCATGGTGTGCAGTTGATCTCCACCGGTGGCACTGCCAAGGTGCTCGCCGAAGCCGGGCTTGATGTCACCCCCGTGGAGGACGTCACGGAATTCCCGGAGATGATGGACGGTCGCGTGAAGACACTCCATCCCCGTATTCACGGCGGCCTGCTGGCCCGTCGCGATCTGGATTCCCACGTGCAGGCCATGCAGGATCACGGCATCGAAGCCATCGATCTGATCTGCATCAACCTGTATCCGTTCGAACGCACCGTGGCCATACCCGGCGTGCAGCCCGACGAAGCGATCGAGCAGATCGACATCGGTGGCCCTGCGGCGCTGCGCAGCGCCAGCAAGAATCACGCATTTGTCACGGTGGTCACCGACGCCTCACAGTACGACCGGGTGATCTCGGAACTGACCGCCAATGACGGCTGCACCAGTATGGCATTGCGGCGCGATCTGGCCACGATGGCCTTCGCTCGAACCGCCCGCTATGACGCGGCCATCGCCGGATGGATGGAATCGGGTGGCGACAACTTCCCCGCATGGCTGCACACCGTGGCCTCACGTGAGCGAATGCTCCGATACGGCGAGAACCCGCATCAGGAAGCGGCGCTGTACGCCATTCCAGACTCGGGCGATGCTGGCCTGGCCACGGCCTCCACGGTCGACGGCAAGCCGCTGTCATACAACAACTACAACGATGCGGCCGGCGCGCTTCGATGCTGCCGTGATCTGGCTGCAGCACGTCCGGGCCAGGCTGTGGCTGTCGTCGTCAAGCATGCCAGCCCGTGTGGTCTTGCCACACGCGACAACGCCGTGGACGCCTTCGAGGCGGCATGGTCGGGCGATCCCATGGCAGCCTTCGGTGGCATCGTGGCGATCAACGAACCGGTCGACGCCGCCTTGGCCAACACCATCATCGCTGGTGAGCGGTTCCTCGAGGTGATCCTCGCCCCGGCCTTCGAACAGGATGCGATGGATGCGCTGTCCGGTCGCTGGAAGAACCTCCGCATGGTGGCCGTGCCGGACATCATGCACCGACCTCGCAATGGCAAGGACATCCGCACCATTCCCGGCGGGCTGCTCGTGCAGTCCTCCGACCACAAAATTGCTGATCCTCGATCCTGGATCGTTGCGGTGGGCGACGAGCCCGATGCGATGACCACCGACACGGCGATGTGCGCCTGGACAGCCGTCAAGCATCTGCCAAGCAACGCTGTGGCGATTGCCGTTGATGGCACGCTTGCCGGCGTTGGCGGCGGTCAGGTCGACCGCGTCACGGCATCACGCATCGCTGCTGAGAAGGCCGCCGAGGCCATCGGCGCAGGCAGCTGCGTTGTGGCCGCATCGGACGCCTTCTTCCCCTTCTCCGACGGCCCGGAACTGTTGCTCGACGCAGGCGTCACGTGCCTGCTGCATCCAGGCGGGTCCAAGCGAGATGAAGACACGTTCGAGCTGTGCCGCAGCCGCAATGCCACGTGCTTGTTGACAGGCACACGTGCCTTCCGGCACTGACGTCATCGCAGTTCAATTGCAGTGGGATCGCGGCGCTCAGGTGGCGCCGATGGTGACATCGACCGGCTGATCTGACGGCCGGTGCGTGGGCTCGAGTGCGATCTCAAGTGGGAGTCGACGGCCATCGCCGTCGAATGGAATGTTGTCCTGATCGATGATGCGCTGGATGGCCATCACGCCTTCGATCAACATCTCGGGACGCGGCGGGCACCCGGGCACGTACACATCCACCGGGATGTACTGGTCCACACCCTGCACCACGGCATAGGTATCGAACACACCACCCGTGCTGGCACAGGCCCCCATGGAGATCACCCACTTGGGCTCGCACATCTGCTTGTAGATGCGTTGCAGCACCGGGAGCATTTTGACGCTCACGCGGCCTGCGACGATCATCAGGTCTGCCTGACGGGGGCTGAACCGGAACACCTCAGCACCGAATCGGGCAAGGTCGTATCGGCTCGAGGCGGTGGCCATTAGCTCGATGCCGCAGCAGGCGGTGGCGAAGGGCATGGGCCAGACCGCCGACCGGCGTGCCCAATTGATCACGCGGTTGAGAGACGTGGTGAGAAACCCGTCGACTGGAATGGCAGCTTCAAGACCCATTAACTGACAGTGTACCCCCCGTGGTCGTCCTTACTCATATTCAGGCTTTGAGAGTGTCCCCTCAAACTTGACAGCAGGTCATTAGAAAGTACTATTGGCATCTTACTGCCATTAAGATCACCTGCCCTGCTACCAAATTTAGATTTCTTACCACTGCAAAAACTGCCCGCGGGGCGTTTCAGCCTTGCCAGATCAAGCAAAATTATGCCAGCATCATTCACCGCTCCAACTAGGAAAGCCTATCCAGACTGGCTAGGGGTCGCAGCATCACTTCTCTGCGCGATTCACTGTGCTGCAATGCCCTTCATAGTTGGATTCCTCCCGCTCCTAGGACTAAGTTTTCTCGCTGATCCCTCCTTTCATAAGTGGATGGTCGGAGTCTGCCTAGGTATGGCACTGCTAGCTTTTATTCCTGGCTGGCGGCGACATCATCGACTATCGCCTGCCATAGTCGGCCTGCTTGGACTGAGCCTAATCTCTATCGCCGCATTTGCTGGACCAGAAGACTGCTGTCCAACACCATGCGATAGGTCTACTACATACGCTCCAACTACTACCTCTTCTCAAAATGATCTGCAGCTGACCACCATAGCCGCGACTGATCAACCTGCCTGTTCTGCAAGCTGCTGCCCGGACGATGCAAACACGGTCGTTCCAATGAATGCCGGCGTAGACACAGATTTCTTCTGGGTACTGATGACGCCCTTGGGCGGCGTGATCCTTGTAATTGCGCACCTTACTAATCATCGCTTGGGCTGCCGGTGCCAATGCGCCACTTGCCAAGACTAGGTGTCGTGTAAATCAGTGCTCACGAGGACACAATCCGTTAGAAGCTCCAGAACTTCACATGGCTCGTCATCCCTACCAAAGCGGTGTGCACTGAGACCTAACTGTGCAACGCACCAGTTAACCCAGTCCTAGCCAACATCGTTGACAACCGTCACCCGACGCTGCCACCGATCACGCCCACGATCGATCAATACAGCCATTTCTAGGCCGTAGAGCAAACATAACCACATCACGTAGACCCACAACATGACCAATGGCACCAGGCCGATCGCACCGCCAAGCGGCGAATTGGGCAACGCCTTGAACACGTAGGTTCGCAGTCCCCACTCACCGGCCACGATGCCCACAGCCGCACACGCGCCGCCCCATCGCGCCGCCCGCCATGACGGACCATGCACGGGATACCAGCGATACAGCATCATCGCCAGCGCCGTCATCACCCCGAGCCGCACGATCAGATGCACCACCTCACCGGCCCAACGCAAGCCGCCTTCGGCTTCGGGAATCAATGCAAGTGCATGACCGAGCAACTGCAGCCCGAATGTCGCCGCCACAGGGAGCAAAACCAGCAACGAGACGGCGATCACGAGTCGATCTCGCTTTCGACGTCGATGGACGCCACCTGTGAGATAGCTGAAGCCCGCCTCGATGTCGTCAAACAGCCGCAGGCCCGACCAGGCCAGCAGCAACGCCCCGGCGAGCCCCAGACTGGCGGGATTGATCGCCATGGCCGCCTTGGCCTGCGTGCGCATCCACTGCCCCAGAGACTCGTCACCACCGTCGTGTTGCACGTGCACGCTGTCGAGCCCGGTCTGGCTCACGAGGCTATCGACGGCCTCCAAAAGCGCCGCTTCGGACACCGACCAGCGCGCCACTACAGCAGCGATCGCCATCATCGGGATGAGTGAGAACAGCAGTCGGAACGACAGGCCCGCCGCGATGAACCCAGCCCGATTGCGTCGCAATCGCACGAAAGCCAGCCGGCCCATGTCCAATGCCCATCGCAGGCGACGCTCTGGGGGTGACAATTGCGACATGGGCCGTCGCCGCACGTGCCAGCGCAAGGTTCGCCATCTGCGTCGCCAATGCCTGAATCGGTCGCTCACTGGGTACACTGTAGGGTTCAATCAACCCCTGCGTCCGCCCTTGGCGGACCCCTCGGAAAGGCACCCGTGATGGACTCCCGACCCGACAGCGATCGCATCGATCCAACCACACCTCCACACGCTGGTAACGCCCAAGCGTCACAGCAACCGCTGGCGCCCGATCTGCAGCCACTGCCCGCAGGCTGGAACCAGCCCGAGGCCTCCGCAGAATTCGACAGGCAAGACACCGCCCCGGACAGCGCCGATCTGCGAGATGCTTCGCGGGGTGACCGCCTGCAGAAGGTGCTGGCCGCTGCGGGCATCGGCTCACGCCGACACTGTGAGGCGCTCATTCTTGAGGGCAAGGTGACCGTCAATGGCGCCGTGGTGAATGAGCTGCCCGCCTGGGCGCATCCGCAGCGTGACCGCATCGAAGTCGACGGCCGACGCATTCATGGCCCGGCCGCCTCGGTCACGGTGATGCTCTACAAGCCCCGCGGCGTGGTCTGCACGAACGACGACCCGGAGCAGCGCCGTCGCGCCGTGGATCTCGTGCAGCACCCGTCGCGCACTCGGCTCTTCACCGTTGGACGTCTTGACATCGATTCCAGCGGCCTGCTGCTGCTCACCAACGATGGTGCCCTCGCCCAGCGTCTGGTGCACCCGAGCCATAACATCGAGAAGGTCTACGAAGTGCTGGTCCGTGGCTTCATGAGCGACGACACCTGCCGCACCTTGCTCGATGGCGTGTTCCTGGTGGACAAGGAAGGCCAGAAGCCTCGACGAGCCCGGGTGAAGTCGATCGACCTTAAGATGCGCGATGCCCGTCGCACTCGATTTGAAGTGGTCCTCGGTGAAGGCCGCAACCGACAGATCCGTCGCATGACCGCTGCCTTGGGCCATCCGGTCAAACGACTCAAGCGTCTGTCGATTGGTCCGCTGAAACTGAAGGGTTTGCAGCCTAGTCAGTGGCGTGAGCTTGATCGTGACGAACTTCGTCGCCTTCGTCGTGCGGCGCATCTTCTGAAGTAGCGTCTTCAGCCGTCGGTGGATCGTCACGCAGCGCGAGGACGATCGGTCCGTCGCCGTCTTGATCCACATGCACCTGGCCTTGCCGCACCAGTTCAAGCGTGGCGAGGAACAAGCCCACGCGTTGTCCCGGTGAGCAACCTGCGAACACGTCGAGCAGGTTGAGGGCATCACCGGAACGCCGCTGCAGCCGATCCATCAGATCGGCCTGGTGCAGCATGATCGGCGTGTCGTCGACGGCCACGACGTGATCGCCCAGACGATTGAAATCAATCACCGAAGCAAGACGTTCCCACGCCTCGGCAAGATCCATCGCGTGGACATCTTCGAGGTCGAGCTCCACCGGCTCGGGCTGAGCCTGTGCCCCCATGCGAATGCGAATCTCCAGTCGGCGAGCGGCGTCGTCCTTGCAAACGGCCAGCCCTTCGGCAGCACGGCGAACCCGTTGGTAGTCGAGCAGTTGCTGAATGAGCGTCTGTCGCGGATCGTCATCGTCCCCGTCTGCGTCGGCGGCTTCGCGGACCTCGACGGGCATCAGCGTGCGGCTCTTGAGCTCGATCAGGGTGGCGGCCATCACGAGAAACTCACCTGCGGCGTCCACATCCACGTCGGTGGCCTGCCGCAAAATGGCCAGATACTCATCCGCAATGCTGGCGATGGGAATGTCGGTGATGTCCACCTCAGCCCGGCGAATGAGGAACAACAGCAGGTCCAGAGGCCCTTCAAAGGTCTCCAACTGGATGCGGTAGTCGTCCTGGCTCGCGGTGGGTGCTGTGGATGGCATGGGCTGAATCCGCCACGGCGGTAGAATGCCGCCATGGCCAATGGGCATCCTACCGCTGCGGGGCTCGTCTCGGACCGGGCATTTCTCGTCGATGTGCTTCGAACAGAAGCTCAGGCGTTGCGTGCACTGGGCGACGCGATCGAACGCGATGACGACGAGGCCGCCCGCTGGGATCAGGCCCTGGACCTGATCGACACGTGTGCCAGTCATGTGGTCGTCAGCGGCATGGGCAAGTCGGGCCTGATCGGCGCCAAGATCTCCGCCACCCTCGCCTCGGTTGGCGTGCCCTCGCACGTGCTGCATCCGGCCGATGCCGTTCATGGCGATCTGGGCCGCGTCCGCACCGATGACGTGGTGTTGCTGTTGAGTTTCTCCGGCGGCACCGAAGAAGTGGTCAACCTCGCCGCACTACTCCGGACCGACGGCGTCCCGCGGATCGGCATTTCCCGCAGCCACGACTCCAAGCTTGCGAGCTTGTGTGATGTTCATCTGGCACTGGGCGATCTCGACGAAGCGGGCAATCTGGCATTGGCCCCCACCACCTCCACCACCGCCACGCTGGCCTGCGGTGACGCCCTGGCCCTTGCGGTCGCCCATCGCCGAGCGTTCACGGAAACCGATTTCCAGCGCCGCCACCCCGGTGGTGCGCTGGGCGCCATGTTGCGTCCGGTGCAGGAAGTGATGCGATTTGCCGTGGGCACGAATCTGTGTACGTGCACCACCACGGACACGCTCAAGGATGCGCTGGCCGCTGCAGAAGCGCAAGCCGCCGCCACCGCCACACGTCACGCTGGTGCCTTACTCGTAGTGGACGATACCGGCGTGCTCGCTGGCATTCTCACTGACGGTGATCTGCGACGTCTCGCCTTGCAGGACGAGCACTTCCTAGGCCGCACGCTGAACGACGTCATGACGGCATCGCCCATGTCCTTGTCGGCCGGCGCCAGGGTGTCCGATGCCCGGGCCATGGTCACCGAACATCGCATAGACGAGATCCCCGTGGTCGACGACGCCGGCCGCCCTCTGGGCCTCGTGGATGTTCAGGATCTCCTGGCCCCACGGATCACCGGGCCATGATCGGCCCCCAAGGATAGGCTGCACCTCGCACATCGTTCACACGAAGGAGTCGCATGAACGAGCAACGCACAGTTTCCGCCCATTGCAGGAAGGCCCTGCCGTGAACAACCTCACCAAGATCGTGACGGCCAGTGCCGTGTTGACTTCAGCCGCCATCACCACGGTCATGGTGCTCGATGCGCCACAGCGGCGCTCGGCCCAGCCCAGTGAAGCGCCCGACATCGCCGGACCAGGAGAACGCGAAGCCCCCGCCGTGGTGGACCTGGGCGATCCGCAGTTGCAGGTTGAACTGGCGCACGGCGGATGGGTGCAGGTGGCCGATGCCAACGGCGACCTCGCGCAGCAGTATCGATTCGACCACCTCGACCCGGACCCACAAGACCTGCCCACCCATTGGCTCCGCATGGACCAGCCCAAGGTGCAGTTGTTCCTCAGCGGCGGTCGGGTGGTGGTGCTCTCCGGAGACACCCTTGATGCGCACGCCCCAGACCGTGCCCTCGAGGAAGGCGCGCTGATCGGCAACGTGACCATCGAACTGTTCGAACCTTCGCCACACCCCACGGGTAGCGCCCCTTCGATCGACGGGCTGACGCCAGCGATGACCGTGCGTACCGATCGGGCCAGTTTCGACAACCTCGCCGGCCGTATCGAGTGCCCCAACGCCATCACGGCCACCACGCCCACGGAACGCATGGCCGGGCGTGAACTGATCGTGCTGCTCAACGACCGTGACAACCGCATCGAGTTCTTACGCCTGCAGCACGTCGACTACCTGGCGATGCAGACCAGAGCCACCACGTCAGCTCGTACAGCTCCACAACGGCGGGTGATGTTCGCATCCAATCACCACGCACCGCCCCAAAGTGCCGCAGCCGAAGCCCACTGGTACCAGGTGCAGCTCGACACCAACATCCGCATCGAGCAGACCACCGTTTCGGGCCGACGGATCGCGGTGGGTGACCGCCTCGACGTCACATTTTCGATGGATGCTGCCGACCTGCCCGGCACCGCCGTGGCCAGTGCGTCGCAGTCCAGCACCGCCCCCTCGGCCAGTGCAGCATTGGCCTGGGCGGCCCTCGCTGCGGCGACAGATCCGCCAACCCCGGCCTTGGACGAAATCCTTGTCACGTGCGACGGCCCCTTGACCATGGTGCCGCTGGCCGATAACCACAGCCACCCGTCCCATGCCGATGCCGCCCGGCTGGCCCTGCATGGCACACCCGTGCGTCTGCTGGCCACGAGCGACCGGCTGGGCGCTGTCGCGGCCTCAATGCAATACGACACGGCCGCAGGCCGCATCGATCTTGTGGGCGATGCCCAGGTGCCGGTGGTGGTCATGACCGACGATGTCTGGCTGCACAGCGAACAGTTGTGGGTGGAGATGGACACCGGGCTGGCCGGCGCCGACGCGGTGCCCGGCAGCGCCCACCTGCTGACGGCCTCGCCACTGACCGCCGCGATCGTGTCGGAGAACGCCGCCCAACTTGATCCCACAGCGCCTGCGTCGATCGAACAGGACATGAGCATCGAATGGACCGGTGGAGTGGACGTCCGCTTCGACCCGGCCGGGGAAGACGCCGCCGGCTCGATGCGGTCCATCCGCTTCAACGGCGACGTGCAGGTGCGCAGCGCTGATGGTGCCATCGACGCCGAGGCCATGGAGATGCACTTCGCGCCGGGACCCGATGGACAATCTCACCCTGACCGCATGCAGGCGACGGGTGAGGTGATGGCCCGCAATGCCGATCAGACCATCTGGACCGACACGCTTACCGCCACGCTCGAGCCACCACACCCTGTGGCAGCAGCGGACACTGCACCGAGCGATGACCCCTTCGCCGACGCCCGTGTGAAGGACTTCTTCGCTCAGGGCAATGTGCAGGTGCTGCTGGCCGATGGTGCCCGTGCCTTCGCCGACGTGCTCGAAGGCGACGCACGGCAGGAAAAGGTGCTGCTCAAAGGCGAGAACATCGTGGTGGCCCGCAGCGATCTCTTGATCGAACACGGCAAGCAAGTGCTCATTGAACGACAAGAAGGCCGGGCGTCCTGGCCTGGTGGTGGCCGAGCTCGACTGCTTGCCCGCCCCATCGACGTGATGCAGGATCACCGCATCACGCGGCCCGCCGTACCTGCGCCCACCGACCGCGTGAAGCGGGTGGTGAGCATGCAGGCCACATGGAACGACGGCCTGCTGTACGACGCCAAGTTCGGCGATGGCGCAGGCGCACTCGATCTGGCCGGCGCCGTCGCGGTGGTGTCACAACAACAACCCACCGAACGAGCAAGCCTGCATGGCGACGGCCTGCGGTTGGAATTCGCCACCGCGGCCACGGCGCAGCAGACACCGACCACCAGCGGCAACGGTGATCTGCTGGGCACCGACGGACGAGTGCTCTCGCGCATGATCGCATCGGGCCAGGCCCGACTGGAACGCCGCACCTGGCCCACCAAAGCCAGACTGGAAACGCCCGAGATCATCTACATCGGCGGCGAACGCATCACGTGGGACGACCTCAACGTGAAGGCATCGGTGGAAGGTCAAGGCGACTTTGTCACACGACAGCCGGCTTGGGCCGGCGCTGATTCCGACGGACCATTCCGCGGTGCGGGCACGGCGCGGTTCACCTGGCAGAAGACACTGCACATGAACCGCACGACCGACGGTCGCTACACCATCGACATGAAGGGCATGGTTGAAGGCCAGTGGAAGGGCGAACAGGATGCCATGGACATCGCCACGCTGACCGCCGACACCGTGCGAGCCGTCACCCGACGACAGGTTGGCACGCAGGACACCGCCACCGACACACCGGCACCGCTGGACTTCGATGGCGAAGCCACAGTGGAACGTCTCATTGCAGATGGCCGTGTCTATCTGGCCACACCAACACGACGGGCCGACGCCGACACGCTGAAGTACAACACCCGCACCGGGATCGCCCGACTGGAAGGTCGCCCCGGCCATCCCGTGGCCGTGCTCAATGACGGCGTCCCGTTGCCAGTGCGGGCCACGGCGATGACGTGGAACATGGATCCCGCCATCGACACGATCACGCTGGAAAGCCCGCGTGGTCTTGGTGGACTTTGATTTCGATTCGACTCAGACGGAATCGCGATCGATGACTTCGTAGTTCTCACGCTCACCGCGACCACGCAGGGGGTAGTCCTTGCGTAGTGGATGGGCAGGGAAGTCACGCCAGGTGAGGATGCGGCGAAGATCGGGGTGCCCGTTGAAGCGGATCCCGAACATGTCGAACACCTCACGCTCCCGCCACTCGGCACCGGGCCAGATGTCACAGGCGCTGTCCACTTCCAGGGCCGGATCGTGCTCGATGCCGCTGGTGTCGATCGACGGATTCAGCCACGTCTTCACCAGCAGCAGATCGTCGTGGGTGTGGCTGCGCAACACCCAGACCACACCGAATCGCCCCGGTTGATCCACCGGGTATTCGAGGTAGTCCGCTGCGGTGACGTCCACCAACAAGGCGTAGTCGCATGCGGCGTCATCCCGAAGGAAGCGGAGAATCTCATGGGCGTCCTCAGGCTGCACGATCAGCGTGGTCTGGTCACGGAAATTCGTGCGGCTCAGCGTGCGATCGCCGAAGGCTTCAACAACCCGGGTGACGGCATGGTGTTCGAGAGCGGTCATGAGGGCTGCATCATACAGCCAGCCACTGCCGCGCCGTTTCCTCATCATCTGCCCAGACACAGATCGGCGTCTCATCAGGCACCCACTGCTGGAGGTGCTCGCCCACAACCTGCCCAGGCAGGCTACCTCCTCCAAGTGGAACCGCACGGCAAACGTCCTCTTCCACACGCACGTCGGTCAGCAGCACGCAGGCCGAAAGCCCCCCCAGTCCCATCATGATTCGTTCGATGTGCTCCGCAGCCGAGGCCACCATGCTCGGGGCCAGCAGCGCCGCCACATCCAGAGCCAGACGATGCCCCCCCTCCACGGCCTGCAATGCCGACCGGGTGCCAGGCACATCGTTGAGCAGTTGCGCCCAGTGGGGTCGCACGAGCACGTGCTCGGGCATGCGCTCGAGCGCGGCCGTCAAGGCCGCCCTTGCATCGGGCAACCAGTTGGCTGGGCCAGGCTCAAAGCGGCTGCCAGTGCGAGACCCACTCCACAGGACGCAGGGTGTATCGGGCCAATAGCCATCGATCAGATCTTGATCGAGCCAGGCACGACCGGCGAAGGTGCCCAATGGGCCACTGACCAGCTCCAAATCACACGCCACGAGTCTGCGGGCTCCAGATGAACTTGTGCATCTGCAATTGCAGTCGCGCTGGCAGTGCGTCTTCCAGCATCCACGCCGACACAGCGGCTGGATCGAGCTCGGAGGCACCCTTGATGTGATCGTCACCGGGCTGCGCATGGACAGGCGACAGCAACACACATCCACATCGGGACGCCAGATCATGTTCGGCGATGCGATCACGAGCCCACTTGTAGTCGGCCCGGTCGCACAGCACGAACTTCACCTCGTCCGTCTGCTTCAGGTGTGCCACATTGCCCCAGTCGTTCCGGTCCACTTCGCCACTGCCAGGGGTCTTGAAGTCGACGATGCGGATCACTCGCTCATCACAGGGCGAGATGTCACACGCACCGCTGGTCTCCAGCAGCACGGTTCGGCCGTCGTCGGCCAGCGCGGTCATGAGCTCATGGACGGGTGCCTGCAGCAACGGCTCACCGCCGGTGATCTGCACCAGCGTGGTGGCATGCGAACGAACCCATGCCATCAGGTCGTCGATCGATCGACGATCACCTTCGTTGAATGCGTACGACGTGTCGCAGTAGGTGCACCGCAGATGGCATCCTCGCAATCTGATAAACAAACACGGCAATCCCGCCCGGGTGGATTCACCCTGGATCGAGTGGAAGCATTCGTTGATGAGCAGGCTGGCCATGACTGTCCTCGCCCGTGGCCTCCAATCAAGGCCCCACTGGTGCAGGCCCCGTGAGCGCCGTCGCTGGCGGGCCCAAGCAAACAATGCGCGAGAGAGGACTCGAACCTCCACGGGATTTTACTCCCACCAGCACCTCAAGCTGGCGCGTCTGCCAATTCCGCCACTCGCGCTTGGGGGGCGGCATCATATCAAGGTGGCGGCGGACAGGGGCGCTTGGGACGATGGCACGATCTACCATGTACCGATGGCCAAGCGAGGGTCCAAATCTGCACGGTCCAACACGCGAGAACCCGCCATCCGGAATCGGCGGGCCCGGCATGATTTTTTCATCTCGGACACGCTGACGTGCGGGCTGAAGCTCACCGGTACGGAGATCAAGTCGATCCGATCTGGACAGGCCTCGCTGCAGGAAGGCTATGTCCGGGCCCAAGCTGATCCGCCTCAACTCACGCTACATGGGGTGCATATTGCCGAATACCCGGGCGCGGGTCCCAAGCATCAGCACGAACCCACCAGAACCCGAGTGCTGCTCGCCCACAAGCGTGAGATTCGCAAGTGGGCCGTGGCCGCGAACGCTCGCGGCGCAACCATCGTGCCACTGGAGATCGTCTGGCAGGATGCACGCGCCAAGCTCGTGATCGGCCTAGGTGTGGGCAAGAAGAAGCACGACAAGCGTGAGTCGATGAAGAAGAAGGCGCACCAGCGCGACATCGAACGCGAACGCTGATCGACCTCAGCCCGCCAGCGTCCAGCGACCTGCCGACGTGCCATGTACAGCAACGCGGTTGGACGCCCCCTTGGCCGTGTACATCGCCGCATCGGCGTGCACCAGCAGCTCCTGCGAATGCTGCGGGCGGCTCATGCTGCGGCAGGCCACGCCGATGGACATGTCCACGGTGTCCTGCAGTTCACGGGCATCCAGTGCAGCGTGAAATGCGTTGAGAATCCGATGCGCCACGGCCATGGTCGACTTCAGATCGGCATGCGGCAGCAGCACACAGAATTCATCGCCCCCGTAGCGAGCAGCGGTGTCGATTTCGCGGCACGTGTCACGCAACACCCGACCCACCAGACGCAAAACTTCATCACCAGCCTGATGGCCTCGGCAGTCATTGAGCTGCTTGAAGCGATCGAGATCAATCATGATCACACCGAGATCTTGATCGTGACGCTGCGCTTCGACCCACCGCGCTTCCAGAGTGACATCCAACCAACGACGGTTCATTAGTTCGGTGAGTTCGTCGGTCCGCACGGCGATCTGCAGTCGCTGCACGGTGCCCTCGAGTCGGGCATTGGCCTCGGCCAACTCCGCAGCGCTGCGGGAGAGATTCTGCTGCAGTGCCTCGTTCTCTTCCTTGAGTTGTTGTTGTGCGATCGCCTTGCGCAAGGAAAGTGGCACGGTCACCAGTTCGTGGCCGGTGAGCACGAGCACGTCGGCCGCGCCGGCCCGGATGAACTCCGGCGCCATCGCCAGGTCGGCTGTGGGCCCCACCACCACAACCGGCAAGCCCGGCGCGAGGTGCTCGATCAGGGCGATGATGTCCGGCCCCACGGCGTCACACAGTGCTGTGGCGGCGAGACACACACCGAAGGCCGACAGATCCATCGTGGCCAGATCGCCGATGCGCCCCACCACCGTGCACCCGGCCAGATCTTGAGCGCTGCTCACGGCCTCAGGGCCGCAGTCCCCCGCTTCGACGCGAGCTGCAGCAAGGGCATTGACCAACCGACACGCCACGGCACTGTCGCTTTCCAGCACCAGCACGCTGGGCAGTCGAGATGGTGTTGGTGCGATCATGGCAATCGACGGCTCCCGTGCATACGCCCGACGTGGGCCAGGTGCGGCCGTGGTGACCGCGCTGGACGCCCACGATGAACGTCCAATATGAAGAGCCCTCAGGCGAGGCCTTGTTTCACAGAAGCTTCAAATCGCCCGCTGGGGTCACCCTTGCAGCAGGATGGACGAGCCGGAACACTCGTCCTGCGCCCCTTCGAGCAAGCTGTACATGTGGCTGGCCACGTCCTGCGCCGTGGCGACATGCACCGCATCAGGGAGGGCCGCCACATCGACAAGGCCGTGCAGCATCGGGGTGTCCACACATCCGGGCGCCACAGCGAATGCCTTGATCGCGCCGCCGCTGTCCACGTGCGTCGCCCGGGCGAGGCCTTCGAGCGCCGACTTGGCCATGCCATAGATGCCAAGGTGCTCGAGTGGATCGTGAGCCGCCAAAGACGACACCAGCACCACGCGGCCGGGCGCCGCGACCTGCAACAACGACCAGCCAGCGGTCACCAGACGCAGTGCCGACTCCACGTGCAGTTCCATGTACGAACGCAACGTGTCAACACTCGCCTGAGCACGCAGCTGCTCCATGGCATCAAATCGGGCATCACCTGCGCAGTGCACGATCGCATCAAGCCGACCGTGGGCATTCGCTCGATCGATCACTGCGTCGCATACCATCGGATCACGAAGATCTCCTGCAAGTGTGCTGATGCGATCGGCATACCGCGCCGCGGTGTCCTGCAGTGCCGATGCCCGTCGACCAACGATCAAAACGTCCCAATCCGATTGAGCCAATTGCCAGCCTGTGGCCTGCCCGATGCCCGAGCCACCGCCGGTCACAATGGCCATTGGTGCCGAACTGCTCATCCCATCAGCCTCACGATGTCGTTGTAGAACGTCACCATGAACAATGATCCGATGAGCAGCAATCCCACGAGGGCGGCGCCGTTCTGGAACGCGATCGAGGGTGGTTCGCCCTTGACCTTCTCGTACACCAGATACAGCATCAGTCCGCCATCAACGATTGGCAGCGGCAAGAAGTTGAGCACCGCGAGATTCACGCTGATGAGGGCCAGGAAGAACAACATGTAGGCGATGCCCCGGTCGGCAATGCGGGTGCCCAAATGCACGATGCCCACTGGGCCATGCAGTTGCTCCACGCCTACCGTGCCGCGAAAGAGTCGATCGATCGTCACGTAGGTGAGCACGACGAAGTTCCACGTTTCGTGCAGCCCCATGCGAACCGCTTCGATCGGATCACCGCCACTGGATCGCTCCACCTGCAGCGGTTCGAAGAACATCACAGGCATGGGTGACTGCCAATGCAGGTCCATGACAGACGCCGTCCACGTGTCATCCAACTGCAGCGCCACTTCACGCGTGGCGCCCTCTTCGATCACGTTGAACTGCACTTCGCCCAGTGCCTTGACCACGGAGCCGTGTACCAGTTGCCACAGGTCGATCCATGGCGACACACCGTCCTGACCGTTGATGGCGAATCTCGCACCGGCAGCAATCGACGCATCGGCCGCGGGTGTTGCGGTCCGAGCGGGCGTCCCGGGACCACCAGGCATGGCCACGGCCGGCATCGGTCCGCTGAAGCGCGGTGCGTGCCAGGCATAGGCCGGATAGAGGTGCATCTTGGGTACGGGATTGAAGGTGCTCTGGGGCACGATGCGAGCGGTGACGTCCATCACGGTGCCGCCACGTTCGATGCGCATCTCCACGTCGCCCACGCCGTGCGCCAACACACCCTCGCGAAACTCCCGCATGCGTGGTGCATTGATGCCGGCAAACTCGAGCACGAGATCGCCCGCTTGCAACACGCCATCGTTCACGCTGCCTGGCACCACAGAGCTGATCTCGATCATGGGCACGAGGCCGATGAGGCCTTCTTCCCACCCCACCATCGTCGAGCCCGTGGCGTCGGGATAGCGGAGCCGTTGCCACATCGGTTGTGCAACGACCGTGCCAGTGTGCACGGTGCCCTCACCATCACGCCAGCCCCATGCGAAAGTCTGGCCCTGTGTACGACGGGCCACGTCTTCGAGCTCCACCATCAGCTCCACAGGACGAAGATCATCCACCGTGGGCCCCAGGCCGACGAGTGTCCACCCTGGTTGTGGCGTGGGACCACTTACTGCCCACTGCGACACCGTGCGGTCGAGCACACCCTTGACGGCTGGATTGGCCAACACCGTGGTTGACGCCGCAGGGGCCACACCCAAGGACGGCAGGTCCGTCGCGGGGTCCACCTGAATCTCCGCGAACACCTGCACCGTGGCCTCGCCGCGTTGCAGTTCGATGTCCAACGTGGAACCGGGCACCGCCATAGCTGCGGCCACCTGCACATCGGCGAATGTCGGCGTAGGTGCCCCGTCAATGCGCACGATGCGGTCGCCCGCCTTGATCGGCGTGATGTCACCGTCAGCATTCACTGCCAGTTCCGCCGCCGACCCAGGCCGCACCGACCCCACCACCGGGGCATCAAAGTGCACACCCATGGAGAAGGCGATGACAAACAGCACTGCAGCCAGCAGTAGATTCATCACCACGCCGGCGGAGATCACCACCATCCGGCGGCCGATTGACGCTCGATTGAATGCTCGTGGATCTGGAAACACAGCCGATGGATCGACGTCGTCTTGCCCGAGCATTCGCACGAATCCACCGAGAGGAAAGACACGCAACGAATACTCGGTTTCACCGATCCCGTGATTGGCCAATTGCTCATCAGTCAACGCTCGCGGCGGCGCACCGGCTCGGCGGACTACATCGGGGTCACACGAGCCAAGACGCACACCCACACCGCGACGGTATGACACCAGCACCGGACCAAATCCGATCGCGAAGGCGTCAGTGCGGATGTTCGCCCACTTGGCGGCGAGGAAGTGCCCCGCCTCGTGTACGAGGATCAGCAGGCCGAAGCCCGCCATCACTAGCACCACATTGCCCAAGGACTCCAACATGCACTACGCCTCTTGACTGGTGTGGGAAGACTGCAAGGTGTCCACGCGTCGAGCCACCACCTCGCGGGCGCTCGCATCAGCGGACAGCACATCATCAATCGACGCAATCGGCGTGGCTGGAAGCATCTCCATCGCTTCTTCGATGCAAACGAAGATGTCTCCCAACGCGATGCGACCATCGAGGAAGGCATCGACCGCCGCTTCGTTGGCAGCGTTGAAGATGGCCCCCGATGTGCCACCGTCATCGATGGCACGACGAGCCATGCCGATGCTCGGGAACACCGCCTCATCAACCTGTTCAAAGTGCAGCGAAGACAACGCTGTCCAGTCGAGCCTGTCGCCGACACCGTCATGCCGGTGCGGCCAGGTGAGTGCCACCTGAATCGGCGTCTTCATGTCCGGCGGCCCCATTTGCCCGAGCACCGACCCATCCACGAACTCCACGAAGCCGTGCATGACCGACTGGGGATGCACGAGTGCTTCGATGCGGTCGCTGTCCAGATCAAACAGCCAATGGGCCTCGATCATCTCCAGCGCCTTGTTGACCAGCGTGGCGGAGTCGATGGTGATCTTACGGCCCATCACCCACGTGGGGTGCGCCAGCGCCTGCTCGACGCTCGCGGAATGGACCGCCTCTCGAGACAACCCACGCAGCGGGCCACCAGAGGCCGTCAGCACGATGCGACGGACATCATCCAACCGTCCATCGCCAGCCAGACACTGCCAGATGGCGCTGTGTTCACTGTCGATGGGCATCACCTGCACACCCTGCTGCACGCTGCAGGCATCACGATGGCCCCTGCCGCGACGAGCGTTTCCTTGTTGGCCAACGCCACATCGCACCCGCACTCGATGGCCGCCAGTACCGCCTTGAGGCCGGCAACACCGACCATCGCGGCGATGACGAGATCACCTGGTTGACCGATCGAACGCACCAGTTCAAGGGCCGCGTCCGGGCCGCGGTACACAACTGACGCATCGAGCGCCTCGGCGCTGTCGGCAATTGCCACGTGGTCCACGCCATGCTCGGTCATCTGGGCACGCAGCACATCGACATTGCGTCCTGCGGCAAGGCCGACCACATCGAACTCCACGCCGACAGTGCGCAGGTGAGTGATCACCTCCAACGCGGCGGTGCCGATGGATCCGGTCGACCCCAGCAGGATGACACGGCGCGCACCCATTGCAGATCAGCCTTCCGATTGAGCGGAATCAACTTCGCCCGGTGCAAGCTTTCGGCGCGAGCCGTACAAGCTGCGACGCTTCTTGGGCGCTGGCTTGGCCTCGTCGGCGGGATCAGGTTTCGACTCCACCGTGCTGTCGGCCTTGGGTTTGGCACGACGGCGTGATCGCTTCTTCGTGCC
>JAKVBV010000109.1 GCA_022446965.1 Phycisphaerales bacterium | reverse complement strand
GCAGATCAGTTGGGTCCGGCCAACACATGTCCTCAACCGTCACGAAGCCGCACGGCTGACCGTTCACCGTTGCCCTCCCCTTGGGTGGCCACGCCATCATCGAAGCGCAGCGAGCACGCTGGCCCGTGCCGCGGGCTCACCCCGCCACCGGCGGCAGGCGCAGACCCCCATGGGAGCTGTCGTGATGTCGCGGCGAAGTCGTCACGCTCGGCGATCTCCCCCTTGATCATCGCCAGCGCTTGGTCGATAACCTCGGCCAGGGCCAGCCCCGCCTCCGATGCTTGCGGCGCTAACACGCGGTGAGGGCGGGCGACATACACCGACACAGCGAGCCACCGCTGGCCGATATTGGCCATTTCGACGTGCAGGTTGAAAACGACGTCGATCCCGTCGAGCACTCCCTGGCCGTCGTAAGCCGGATCTATGTCCAAGCTCAGCCACCGCACGTCAGCACCCGCTACTAGCCCTTGCACCTGTAGCCAGCTCGCCCCGGACGGGTCGCTTTGGAAGACCTGCAGCATCAGCTCGTGCAACGTGTACTCCGCTTCGCACTCGCCGGCCAACCGTGCCAACATGTCGGCGATTTCGGCGCGGTTCGCCTCGCGGTCCCACCACTGCTGATACAGGCTAGGGTCGCGTGATACCACCAGCGGAGCGACCAATGCCTCCGCGCGTGGTGATTCGGCGACGTCTACGCCCTGGCTTTCCCCGCGGGGCGACCCCAGCCATTCCTCGAGCACCTCGACGAGGGCTGCCGCCCGGTCATGGATCGTCTCGCGCACATCGAAGTTGTGCTCATCGTGGGAGCGATAGGCAGATTCGCTGTAATCGCTCAGATCGCAGTTAGTAGGGCAATTTTGGTCGCACTCATGCATGACGTGGATGTCGTCGAACGAGGCCCGTAGCGCCGCCACAGCGGCGACCACAGCTGCCGGTGGGGTCGGTGCACTCATCTCAGCCCCACTCATTGCTCAGCCCCACAAGCTCGGCACGCTCAGGGGATTCCAGCACGGTCACGGTGTACAGGGCATCCACGTCTCGGCCAATGCCATGGCCGTCGCCCGTGTACTCCCGCAGCTGCTCCCACAGATGCTCGAGGTATTCGAAGGGCTCCACTTGAACCTTCTCGACCTGTTCGGACTCGTGGCCATCGCTGTAGGTGTTCTCCACCTTGATCTTCAAATGCACTGCCACACTGGGCTCCTCGCCCACACGTGAAGCGTCCGTACCGGCGAACACAGCCGACGACAACTCGGCCAAATCCTCCAGTCTGGCTAGCTGGTCCTCGTCGAGCGCAGCGGCACGCTCGCCCGCCAAACGGGCGATCACTGCCGTGCCGAACACCGGTTGCCATCGCCCGTAGCGGATCGCAATCATGGTTGCCACGACGTTGAGTACGCCAGCCAACGCCTCGCTGTCGTCCAGGTCCACCCCAACGATCGCCTCATCGTCTACCCACATATCGAGCCGATCATCTAGCGAAATCACGTCATACAACGCGCATCCGATTTGCTCGCGAAACAGCGCCCCCGCACCTTCGCGCTCATCCACGATGAACGGCACCCGCGTCACCGTCCGATCAAGG
>JAKVBV010000108.1 GCA_022446965.1 Phycisphaerales bacterium | reverse complement strand
ATTTTTCCCCGCCTTCCCTCCTCTGCTCCACGGCGCTGCCGGGAGTCAGCAGTGAAGGTCACACACACACACCAAGGAATGCGGGAGAGGAGGGGGGAAGGGCCCGCGGAGGTGAGCCAGCGACCACGTTGCTGCGCCACACACCGTTGATGCTGGCGGCCTCCACGGCGGTCATGTTCTGGCCGAGCAGGATCAGAAACACGTTGGGCTGCCGTGTGGCCGCGAGGTATCGGCGCAGCGCCTCATCGTCGTAGTGGCCTGCTGCTGCGAGATGATCATTGACAGTGAATCCAGCTTCAGCAATGGCATCCACCTGCAGTCCCTCGACATCGGAACGCCAGAGCACCTGACCAACATGGAAGAACGTGCGGCCAGCCTCGCAATTGGACGGGCATGGCGCGGGGCCACCTTGTGCTTCGCCGATCCATCCCGGTGGAGTACGCACTTCCGTGCGAACCTGGCCTTCACCATCAGGGATGGGCACATCAACCCAGTCGATCCAGGCGCGGTCGGCGTCGTCGTGTGGAGTGAGTGTGGCCCACTCGCCTGCCGCCGTGCCGCGATAGGCGCGGTACCGGAGGGCGTCGAGTCCGGTGGAGTCGTGGGCGAAGATCAACCGGGCCTGTAAGTCACCCTGTGCCCAGTCGCCACCGGGGTACTCGTTCAACCGTGTAAGTTCGGCGCTGCAGTAGACCGCGGCGCCGGCAAGACCACTGCCGTCCGTTACCAGGTCCCAGGCGCGGTTCGGAATGAATCCATCTTGGTTGTTGCTCCAGACATGAGGATCGCCCGTGTTCACATCGGCCAACTTGCGGGCGTGGGGTATCAGCCCGGTCAGGCTTGACGTGATGCGGATGCCTTCGTTGGAAGACGCCATGCCGGGAGACACGCGCCCGACAAACTGGTCCGGCGCCCAGGTACGGCACAGGCCGCCCACGATCACGTGGTTGCTGGTCTTGAGTGCGTTTGAATCGCCCACGATGAGCAGGCGACAATCTTCATGCGCAATGCGATGTGCCGCAGGGCCCATTCCTACTCGTGTTGCATGCACACTGTCGCCGTACACCGAATAGGTAAGCACGCTGCAGCACAGCGCAGCGACATACACCAACTGGGATTGCACGGATCGTGGCATTGGCTCGACAAGGTCCCTTTGTCGAGTCTATTCCAGCCACGGAAGCGGTCAAGCAACGGCTTGTCTATCGATGCAGAATGCCCTTGAGAGACACATTGATCACATTTCGCGGGTTGGGCGCATCGGACAGGACAGCGTAGAACAGCGTTTCATCTGTATCGAGGATCTGCGACAACAAGATGTAGCGGCCTAGGTCACTGGCACAGGCGTCCACCTGCCAGTGGATGCGTGCCACGCGTTGGGTGAGTGTCTCTACCGCCGGGGGCAACAGTCTGGTGAGCCCCAGTGCTTCGCGGTCGGGATCGTTGAACGCGGTACCCCGATTGCGGGCCGGGTCACGCGGCAATGACAGGCCGGTCTCGGTTGCTTCGGGCTTGGTGGGGTGTTCTGGCATGTTTATCTCGCTGATCACGGGATGTCGTGATCGGCGCACGGTGCCACGGGGCAGCCTATGCTCGCCGTTGATCGTGAAGAC
>JAKVBV010000107.1 GCA_022446965.1 Phycisphaerales bacterium | reverse complement strand
CCGCTCATGAGCGTGAGCACCATGTCTTCGCCGCTCTTGAAGTGGAAGGCCTCTTCCATGTTGATGCGGTTCATGGTCCGTACGTAGGGGCCGTAGGCACCGTCAGCCAGCGTCTTCTGATTCATGATCGCCGCGCCATCGATGAGCCACTGGATCATGGCGATGTCACCCCAGGTGGGGGCTGGGTAGTTGAAGCAGTTGTGGTACTTGGTCTTGCCAGTGATCAGATCGCGCAGCATGTCGTCACGGCTCTTGCCCAATTCCTGAGACACGCGGTAGAGCATCTGGCCATGACCTACTTCGTCCTGCACCTTGGCGGTGAGGGCGAGCTTGCGACGGAGGCTGGGGGCTCGGGTGATCCACTCGCCTTCGGGAAGGGCGCCGATGATCTCGCTGTTGGCATGGTGTTCAGCCATGCCCAGCATGCCCATGCGGTAGGCCTCGGGCATCCAGTCACCGGGTTCGATGTGCACGCCGTCGGCGATGCGCTGTTCAAACTCGGCGAGTTTGTCGGGATCTTCGCCTTCGCAAGGACACAGAGGCTGTACTGGATTGGCGGCACCACTCACGGTGAATCTCCTGCAGGCATCCGATCGATCAGGACGCGGCCGGGTTCTCGAAGACGGCGGCCAGGCCCTGGCCGACACCAACGCACAGTGTAGCCACGCCCCGGCGTGCCCTACGACGACGAAGTTCATGAACCAGGGTCGTGGCCAGTCGTGCGCCCGATGCACCCAGCGGGTGTCCGATTGCGATCGCGCCACCATTGACGTTCACCTTCTCCAGATCGAGGGCCAGCCCCTCGACGCACGCGATCGACTGCGCCGCGAAGGCTTCGTTGAGTTCGAACAGGTCGACGTCATCGGTGGTGAGGTCGGCCTTCTCCAACGCCTTCTTCGTGGCGGGCACCGGGCCAAGGCCCATCATCGCCGGATCAACGCCGGCTGACGCACTGCTTGTGACCAGTGCCAGAATCTCCCGGCCCTCGGCACGCGCACGTTCGGCTTCCATCAGGACCAGTGCTGCGGCGCCATCATTCACGCCGCTGGAATTGCCTGCGGTGACGGTGCCCTTGTCATCCTTGGCGAAGGCCGGACGCAGGCGTGCGAGTGCCTCGACCGTGGTACCCGGACGGGGGTGTTCGTCGGTGTCCACGATGATCGGGTCACCCTTGCGCTGGGGCACCTCGACGGGAATCATTTCGTCTGCAAAGTGACCCAGCTCATTGGCCAGCGTCCATCGTTGCTGGCTGAGTACGGCGAAGCGGTCCTGAGCATCGCGGGAGATGTTGAATTGTCGGGCCACATTCTCTGCAGTCTCGCCCATGCCGTAGGGGTGGTGCAGTGCGGAGAGGGCTGGATTGGTGAAGCGCCAGCCGATGGTGGTGTCGTGCACGTCGACGGCGCGGCTGAAGGCGGTGGCGCCCTTGGCCATCACGAACGGCGCGCGACTCATGCTCTCCACGCCACCAGCAACGTAGACGTCTCCGGCGCCCGACTCGATCAGGCGGGCAGCAAGGATGACGGCTTCAAGACCACTGGCGCACAGTCGGTTCACGGTGCACCCGGGTACCGACACGGGCAAGCCAGCCAGGAGCGCGGCCATACGGGCGACATTGC
>JAKVBV010000106.1 GCA_022446965.1 Phycisphaerales bacterium | reverse complement strand
ATCATCGATGTGGAATTGAAGTTCCAGCGCTGGCTGAACTCCGATTACCAGCCGTATGTGACGCAGCGACTTGAGATCAGTGCTGATGGCACCAACTGGACCTCGATCTTCGACAACGGTGATTCCGAAATGACCGCATCGTCGTGGAGCGAGCAGGTGCATGACATCAGCGATGTGGCCGACGGTGAGCCTGCGGTCCGCGTGCGGTGGAGCCACCAAGTGACCCAATCTGGTGCGTGGGCGTACTCGGGTTGGAACGTCGATGACGTCGCCATCTGGGGTGTGGATGTCGACAGTGAGCCCTGCGATGGTGACTACAACGGCGACGGCATGGTCGGCGCCACGGACATCCTCATGGTGCTCGGTGAGTGGGGCACCTACAACACGGATGACATCCTGCTCATCATTGCCAACTGGGGCAGCGACTGCTGATCTCAGGCCAGCCTCGAAAGAGGCACACTCTTTGATTGCTGCAGCCCCCGGCGTTCATCGCCGGGGGCTGTTCGTACTGGGACGGGGTCAGACCCCAAGGGTCACCTACCATGCGGTCATGCCGCGTGACCTGGATCCCGATCTGCAAACAGTGCTCGACGCCGTCTATGCCCAACAGCTCTTTGATTGGGACGGGCTCGATGCCACTGCCGTGCGAGCCAAGTTCCTCGCCATCAAGACCACGCCACAACTGCCGGAGATGCCACGAGTAGAGGATGTCTCCGTGCCGGGCACCGGCGGGCCGGTGCCATGCCGCTTCTACCACCCCCGGCCCGGGACGCTCGTGCCGCTGCTGGTGTGGTGCCACGGAGGAGGATGGGTCCTGGGCGGCCTCGATCAGGAGGAAGCCACCTGCCGGCGGCTGGCGCTGCAGGGTGACATGGCTGTCCTGAGCGTGGACTATCGCCTTGCCCCGGAGCACCGCTTTCCCTGTGCGTTCTACGACACGGTGGCTGCGTGGCGATGGGCGCACGCCAATGCAGAGGCCTTGGAGTGCCTGCCACAGGGCTGTGGCATCGGTGGGGGGTCAGCGGGAGGCAATCTGGCCGCTGCGACGACCCAGATGATGGTGGCTGATGGTGGGCCAGTGCCGGCGCATCAGTTGCTGGTGTATCCCATCGTGGACGCCGACCTGGACCGTGCCTCCATGCGTGCCCACGCACAAGGCCCTGTGCTCCACCGCTCGCACATGGAGTGGTTCTGGTCGCAGTACGTGCCCGAACCGGCGCATCGCAGCGACTGGCGAGCCGCACCGTTGCGGGCACCGACATTCGCCGGCATGCCGCCAACCACCATCGAACTGGCACGGGTGGACCCGCTCATCGACGAGGGCCTTGCGTATGCCAAGGCGCTGGAAGACGCCGGCGTGCAGGTGCACTGCACCGTGTACGAAGGGCTCACACATGGCTATCAAGGCATGGCGGCCAAAGTGCCTGCAGCCGAGGCCATCGTGCGGGCGATGGCCCGTCGGATTGGTGCATGCCTGCGTGAAGCCTCAGCCGGTGCAGATCAAGAGCAGCCGGAGCTGGCCGGATGAGCCGCGTCAGCTCAGCAGCGGCAGCAGCTGTGACATAGTCTCCGTGAGCAGGGCGATGTGGTCCGTTTCAGCACTGGGCGACGTGTCGCCCTGCGTCATCAG
>JAKVBV010000105.1 GCA_022446965.1 Phycisphaerales bacterium | reverse complement strand
GGATGCATCGCGTGCCTTCGACCCATCATCTGCGCCATCGAGCATGGGGCGAATGCCCAATGCGAGCTGCTTGCCCAATTCCACACCCCACTGATCGAAGGCATCGATGCCCCAGATCGCGCTCGACGTGAAGATCCGGTGCTCCCACAACGCGACCACCATGCCCAACATGTGCGGTGTGAGACGGGGGTAGATGAAGGTGGTCGATGGACGGTTGCCAGGCATCACCTTGTGTGGCGCCAGTGCGTCGATGTCGGCTTCTGCCATGCCTTGAGCGGCCAGGTCGGCTCGCACCTGGGCTTCACCGCGTCCCCGCATGAGCGCCTCGGATTGGGCGATGCAGTTGGCCACGAGGTCGAGATGTTGGGCAGCCGCATCACCGCATGACGACATCGCCACGAGGAAGTCACATGGCACGACAGTCGTGCCCTGGTGCAACATCTGATGGAAGGCATGTTGGCCATTGGTGCCAGGTTGGCCCCAGAGAATCGGCGAGGTGTCCATGCCGGTGCCCTGGCCATCATTGCGCACCCGCTTGCCGGCGCTCTCCATCATGGCCTGTTGCAGATAGGTCGACAGGTGCGAAAGGTGATGGTCGTAGGGCAGCACGGCAAGGGTCTGCAGGCCATGGATGTTGCGGTACCACACATCGAGCAGGCCAAGCAGCATGGGCACGTTTGCTTCGACCGGCGCCGTTTGGAAGTGCTCGTCCATCTCGAACGCGCCCTGCAGGAGCTGCTCGAAGTGGTCGAAGCTGGTAGCCAAGGCGATGCTCAGGCCGATGGTGCCCCACATCGAGTATCGGCCGCCCACCCAGTCAGGCATGGGAAACATGTGCTCGGTGCCGATGCCGAACTCGGCCACGCCCCGGGCATTGCTGGACACCGCCACGAAGTGTGCCGCCACGGCGTCGTCGCCCAGCGCATCGGCCAGCCATCGTCGCGCAGCGTGTGCGTTGGTCAGCGTTTCCTTCGTGCCGAAACTCTTGCTCGACACGATGAACAGCGTCGTTGCCGGATCGAGTGCACTGAGTGTGTCCGACAGGTTTGACGGATCGACATTCGACACGAAGTGCGACTGCATCTGATCGCAGTGAAACGGCTTGAGCGCCGCAACGGCCATACGTGGGCCGAGATCACTGCCACCGATGCCGATGTTGACGACAGCAGTGAACCGTGCTCCCGTGTGACCACTGCGAACGCCATCGTGCACGGCAGTGCAGAACGCCCGCATCTGTTCGAGCGCCGCACGAACACCCGGCATCACATCCTCGCCGTCAATACACACCTTGGCATTGCCGCGATGACGCAGCGCAGTGTGCAGCGCCGGCCGCTGCTCAGTTGTGTTCACACATTCGCCTGCGAACATGGCATCGCGTAGTGCCTCGACATCAGCAGCGCGGGCGACAGCGCACAAGAGTGACATCGTTTCTGCAGTTGCCAGATGCTTGCAGCAATCGACAGTCAGATCGCCGATGGTGTGTCGCATCGAAGTGAGTCGATTAGGATCGTCTTCGATGCAGGCATCAATGCGCACGTCAGCCATGGCGCGGCCGTGATCACTCAAGGCCCGCCACGCAGCATCAGCTGTGATGGGGGTGTCGCTCATCCTTCTTCCGCAGTGCCGTCATCCCACAGG
>JAKVBV010000104.1 GCA_022446965.1 Phycisphaerales bacterium | reverse complement strand
ATCGAACGGCATATGGCCATGCACGCCACGCTCGAATCGGCGGCCCGCAGTCTGTCACGTGGCCAACGCAGCCAGGAAGGGCGTGCGGCATGATCGGGCCCAGCACACGACATGGCGGTGTGGACATCGTCCCTGAAATGCCCCTCGGTCAGGCGCTCGTCGGCAAGGGTCTGCTTTCGCAGGAGCAGCTGGATCAGGCGCTCGCACGACAGCAGGAGCACGGGCACGACAAACTGCTCGGCGAAGTGCTCGTCGACATGGGGGTGATCGAACAGGATGCCATCGCAGAGGCGCTGGCGGAGAGTTGGGGCGTGCCCTTTGTGGCGCAGCCCGCCCGCACGGCGGATCCCGCGTCGCTGGAGTCACTGCCTCGTGAGTTCGTCGAAGAGCATGCGGTGCTGCCGCTGTTCAAGGTGCGCAATACGTTGACAGTTGCCGTGTCCGACCCGGCCGATCTGTGGTTGGTTGAAGAAACCGCCCGGCTCAGTGGGGCCGAGGTGCAGGTGGCTGTGTCGTCCAAGGACGAGATCAACAATGCCATCCGCGCATACCTGCCCGCGGCCAACGTGTTCGTCATTGACGACATCTACGAAGACCTCAAGGAAGAGGACTTCAGTGTCGTCGAGCGTCAGGCCACCGAACTGGCCGATCTCGAAGAGGTCGCCGGTCATGGCCCCGTCGTCAAGCTGGTGAACTACATGGTGTTCAGCGCCGTCCAGGAAGGCGCGTCGGACATCCACATCGAACCTGAGGACCACCGACTGCGTGTGCGATTCCGGGTTGATGGTCGTCTCTACGAGCGTCTCTCCCCACCGCACCGCATGCATGCAGCCATCGCATCGCGTGTGAAGATCCTGAGCAATCTGGACATCTCCGAGCGGCGTGTTCCACAAGACGGCGACTGCAACGTGATGATCGAAGGTCGTCCGATCGACCTGCGTGTGTCCACCATGCCGGGCAAGTACGGCGAGAAGGTGGTCATCCGAATCATCGACAGTCGCAACGCACGTCTGGGTCTTGATCAGTTGGGCTTCGGCCTGCGGATGCTCGAATCGTGGAAGCGCGTGGTGGAACAACCCAATGGCATCGCGTTGGTCACTGGTCCGACGGGCTCTGGCAAGTCGACCACGCTGTACTCGGTATTGCAGTCAATCAGCACCGACGAGATGAACATCTCCACGATTGAAGATCCGGTGGAGGCACGAATCCCCGGCATCAACCAGGCGCAGGTGAACACCAAGGCGGGCTTCACGTTCGCCGGTGCACTGCGGGCCATGCTGCGTCAGGACCCCGACATCATGATGGTGGGTGAGGTGCGTGACAGCGAAACCGCGGGCATCGTGACTCAGGCGGCCCTCACGGGACACCTTGTGTTCTCAACGCTGCACACCAATGATGCGCCCAGCGCCGTCACCCGAATGGTGAATCTCGGCGTGGAGCCGTACCTGGTGGCAGCCACGTTGCGCGGTGTGCTTGCCCAACGGCTGGTGCGCAAGATTTGCCCGCATTGCAAGGCACCGATGACCTGTGATGATCGCACCACGGCGCTCATCGCGGCCGCTGGTGGAGATCCCACCGATGTGCACGCAGGTGCTGGGTGCACTCGCTGTCGCAACACCGGCTATGCCGGACGCCTTGGCATCTTTGAATTGATGGTGCCCGAAGGTGAGGTGCTCGATG
>JAKVBV010000103.1 GCA_022446965.1 Phycisphaerales bacterium | reverse complement strand
GTGCGGCAGTCACCACAGCTACAGTCTCTCGCAATGGGTCGTTGGATGCCGACCTTGTGGTGACTCTTGCCACTGACGATGCAACCGAGGCTTCAGTTCCCACCGCAGTGACCATTCCTGCCGGGCAGGCAAGTGCCAGCTTCAGCATCGATGCAGTAGACGATGTGTTCTTTGATGGCACGCAGAGCGTGAACGTGCTGGCCACCGCGGCAGGCTATGCCGATGGAAGTGACTCGCTCGAGGTCACTGATGATGACTCCGCATATACAGCCCTGATTGATGACGGCGATGCCGGCTTTGCTCAGAGCGGGTTTAGCTACAAGAGTAACTCCCAGGTCGCCGCGGCCTACAATGGTGATAATTACTGGCTGCGAAACGGCGATGATTCGGATGAGGCGAGTTGGACCTTCAGTGGCCTTGATGATGGTGCCTATCACGTAATGGCCACCTGGGCCCACGTGTATGACAATAGATACAACGCCACTGACGCGCCGTTTGCGATGCTTGATGTTGGCGGCAATGTGCTCTCATCGGTAGCGATCAATCAGAAGAATGCCCCGAGTCAGCATGAGGTGGGCGGCTTCTTCTGGGATACGCTCGATACGGTGTATGTGGCCGGTGGACAGCTTACCGTCACCCTTGGTGCAACCGAACAGGCCAATAAGCACGTGGTGGCCGATGCGGTGCGGATCGAACAGCTGATGCAGTCGACCCCGACGCTGGTCGTGCAGCTTGCTGCTGACTCGGCGGCAGAGAATGCCGGCACGGTGAGCGGCATTGTGAGCCGCGGCGCCGAGACGGTGGGCGATCTTGTGGTCACGCTCACCTCCGATGATACGGCCGTGGGCACGGTGCCTGCGACCGTGACGATTCCCGATGGAGTGGGTGCTGTGCCGTTCACGCTCACGGTGGTCGATGATGCGATTGTCGATGATGATCAGAATGTGATTATCACGGCCAGTGCCGCAGGCTACGTGGATGGCACCGATTCGCTGCTGGTCGAAGATGATGAATTCCCGCCGGTACAGATTATTGATAACGGCGATGCAGGCTTCACGGAGACTGGTGGCTTTAAAGCGAGGACTTGGGCCGGTGCCTACGGTGGCGATAACCACTACATGCGGGGCAGCAATGGTGAGGCCCGCTGGCAGTTCACCGATCTGATTGATGGTGAATACACGGTGAGCGTGACCTGGGACCACATCAGCGGCAACAAGTACAACGCCACCGATGCACCGTTCACGATCCGCAATGCGGCCGATGAACAGCTTTTAGCCGCCACAGTCGATCAGACGCAGTCGCCTGCCAGCTTCAATGACGGCACGACCGACTGGCATACGCTGGGCACGGTGTATGTGATTGATGGGGAGCTTACGGTCTCACTCACCGAAGCATTGGTCAATAAATACGTAGTAGCCGATGCGGTCCGCATCGAAATCGACACCAACCCCACCTCCAAGCTAATTATCCGCCTGGATGACTCGAGCGTTTCAGAAGCTGGAGCCCTGAGCGGTAAAGTGATCCGCACCGGCGACACCGCGGGCAGCCTCACAGTGAATCTGGCGAGCGATAATTTAGATGCCGCCACCGTACCAGCATCGGTGGTCATTGCCGATGGCGAGCGCTACGGCACGTTTGCGATCACCCCGACCGATGATAGCGCTCCGGATGGCACTCAGGT
>JAKVBV010000102.1 GCA_022446965.1 Phycisphaerales bacterium | reverse complement strand
GGCGCTGGTCAAGCAGGGTATGACGATCCTGACCGGGGCGGGCGTCGAAAGCCTCGACGTCAGCGCCAGTGGCGTGAAGGCGAAGATCAAGGGCAAGGACGGCAAGGTCGTCGAAAAGGAAGCGACCGGCGAAGGCGTCACCGACTGATCGAGGCCTCGGCGGCGATCAACGCCGATTCGATTGCATCAAGATGCTCCGACTCGACTCGACCAGCGTGGCGAGCCTGGTGCAGTGACGTACGTGCCAAGGCGATGTACAAGGCCAATGTCTCCGGTGATGATGCGGCGAGTGCTTCAAGGTGCGCCTGCACCGTGCCCACGTCACCACGCTGCACGCTGCCGGCGAGCGCATCTGGAACCCCCTGATCACGGAGGTTGGCCGCGACCTGACCCATCATCGGCGTCAACGCCTTGATGCCGTTCTGGGGATCAAGCCCGAGATGCTCCCAGAGTTTTGCCGCTTCCGCCCCGAGTGCGCTGAGGTATCCACCGACCAGCATGGCCGACGCGTGATACAGAGCCCGCTGCTGGGGAGCGATGGACACTGCTCGGCCATCCAGAGCGGCCACGATGCACTCCAGCAGAGTGTGCACATCGCCTTCGCCTTCAATCGCAAACGTGGCGCCGCTGAGACTTGCCGCACCTTGGTTCGGATCGGTGATCGCCATCAATGGATGCAGGCTGCCGATTGCCGCACCGGCATCATGGGCAGTCTGCAGGACGTCGAGCGTGTGCAGACCGCAACAGTGCAGTACGGTGTGGGCCGCAGACCAGTTCACATGGCTGACGACCGGTTCGATGGCGTCATCGGGCACGGTGACGATGACCAGTTGCGCCGCATCGACGGCCTGTTGCATCGTGTCGTGGTGGGTGCCGCCGAGTCGCTCTGCCAACGCAGCCGCATGTTCAGCCCGCTGGCCGGTCAGATGCAGGTCGGAGGCACCTGCCTCGTGCATGGCGATCGCCAAGGCGCCGCCAACTCGACCACAGCCGAGGATCGCCACCGGCATGTCGTGCCACTGGACGCTCATGCGGCGGCTGCCTGATGTGTCGTGTCATCTTTCTCGAGGAAGCCATTGGCCCAGGCGATGCCGATCGGCACGCCCATCAGCGAGCCTGCGGCGTAATCGATGGGCAGTGGAAGGACGATGTTGGGAAGGTGGCCGGCGGCGACGATGGCCGAGGGATCAGTCGGCAACCAGAGTCCGGCGACCCACTGCCCAAGTGCGCCGAAGACGCAGACGGAGGCGAAGAGCAGAATGGGTTGCACGGTTGGTGCGAGCAATCGTCCGACCAGTCCGGCCGCGGTTGCGCCGATGATCGCGGCGACAATGACCTGCCCCTTCATGGGCGTTTGGGCGATGAGCCAGACCACGGGAAGCACGCAGACGCCGCTGGCCGCCATCTTGAGGGCAGCCGGACTCATGGCCCAGTCGTCTTCGGTGCCATCGTCGTTCTGCATGGGTGTGATGAATACGCCACCGAAACGGCACACGATGAATGCCATGACGAGCAGGACCAGTGCCCATGCGACGCCTTCAGCGGCCAGCAGCCCCATCGACCCATTGAGGATGACGGTCTGCACGGGCTCCAACTGCAATGCGGTCCAGCCAAGCCCGAGTCCGAGCAGCAGCATGCTCGCCGAGGTCCCGCGGGTGTACGCACGTGAATCCCTGCCATCGA
>JAKVBV010000101.1 GCA_022446965.1 Phycisphaerales bacterium | reverse complement strand
CGTCTTCACCATCGTGTACATCATTGGACGCTGACCACATGACCCACGACGACTCCAACACGCCACCAGCCGACGGCATCCCACTGCCGGCACCGACCGCAGGCCCGTTTGTCTGCGCTTTCGGCGTGACCCTGATCTTCACGGGCATCGTGACGATCTGGGGCGTGAGCATCGTCGGCTTCGTCATCGGTCTGGCGGGCGCGATCCGGTGGTGGCGTGAGGTGCTCCCGGACAACACCCATGAACTCGTGCCGTTCAAGGAGGATCGCCACACAGTCGAACCACGTCCCGGCGCCATCAGCCACCTGATGGAAGAAGGATCGAAACACCGGGTCCGTGTGCCAGTCGAGATCCACCCGTACGGTGCAGGGGTCGTTGGCGGACTCTTCGGCGGCGCAGCCATGGCCATCGTGGCCCTCGTCTACGGTCTCGTCGCACACGGCAGCGCGTGGTATGCAGTCAATATCCTCGGCGCGACGATCGTCCCGAGTCTCGCCGACGCAGGCGTCGACACGCTTGCCCAGTGGAGCACGGCCGGCTTCGTCTGGGGCATGGTCATCCATGTCTCGATGTCACTCATGATCGGGCTGCTCTACGGCGTGCTGCTTCCCATGATCCCTCGCGGCCGCCCACTCTTTGCAATCATCATCGTGCCCGCACTGTGGACCGGACTGTCTTGGGCCACGCTCGAAGTCGTCAACCCCGCACTCAACTCCGAGATCAGTTGGCTCTGGTTCGTCGGATCGCAGGTCGCCTTCGGTGCCGTCTGCGGCTTCGTCGTCTCACGCAGCGAACGAATCGACACCATGCAGAACTGGTCGATGCTTGAACGCGTCGGCATCGAAAGTCCGGGCGTTCCAGACATGGGAGGCGAGGACGACTGATGCGACTTCGCTGCACCATCCCGATGCTCACCCTCATCATCGCCGCCGCCGGCTGCGACTGGATGCCAGGGAAACCCACCAAGGCCGATGAGCCGGTGGTCCCGTCCGACGTGCACGCGTTCACGACGCTCTATACGAACAACTGCAGTGGATGCCACGGCGCCAACGGGCAGTTCGGTCCTGCACGCCCACTCAATGATCCGCTGTACCTGACGCTTGCCGATGACAGCTATCTCATTGACATCACTTCCGGCGGCGTACCACACACGCTCATGCCCGCCTTCGCCCAACGCGACGGCGGTGGCCTGACTGAGTCCCAGATCAAGGATGTCATCAACGGTGCACGCCGAACCTGGGGCGGACACGCCGCCTCCACCGAATCGACCACACCGCCCCCACTGCAGTCCGAGACCACGGGCGATGTCGGACGGGGCCAGAGCCTGTTCGCAACCTACTGCGGGTCGTGCCACGGGGCCGATGGCACCGGTGGCGATGTTGCCGGATCGGTCGTGGACAGCTCGTTCCTAGCAATGGCCAGTCCACAAGCTCTGCGATCCACGATCATCTGTGGCCGACTTGACCTTGGCATGCCGGACTATCGCGGCCACATCAACGGCAAGCCTGCTCCACAACGTGCCGGGCTCACTGCACTGAATGACCAGCAGGTCAGCGACATCACCGCCTGGATACTTTCACATCGTCTGGAATACCCAGGCGCGCCATACCCGTCACTCAAAGACCCCCCCGGAGGCGAAACGAAGACGCCCTGAGGACCGCCAATGCCTGAATCATTCGATTACAAGGAA
>JAKVBV010000100.1 GCA_022446965.1 Phycisphaerales bacterium | reverse complement strand
CTTGTGGCGCAGTCTGCGATGCGGTCCAGAGCTGGCGAGGCAGCGACCGGTGCAGAGGAGTCGCCGGTGGGGTTGCGGCGTTTGCGGCGGAAGGTGCCGAGCTGTGCCAGGTCGCCTGCAAGGGGGACGAGTGTCCATGAAGTAGATGCGGCACCGTGGTCTGGAGCTGGGACGCCGCTTGGGATTCACGATCCGATGGTTCTTGGTGTTGCAACGCCCAGCGCCGGGGAGGATGAGCGTGACACAGGGGCTACGCCGCGGCGCACGAGCACGCCACCGCGTCTTCTGCGCAGTCAGACGCCAACACGTATTGGGTCGCCTGTGCTTAACAGGGCCAGTGTTGAGACGCCGAACCGGCTTGGCGATGCAGCAGCGGCCACGCCACGTCGAGCAGGCACGCCGTCGCATCGTTTGCGTGACAAGACGCCGACAGGTGTTGGATCGCCCATCATGGACCATGAGGCACGTACTGATGCGGGCACACCCTTGGGGCACGCAGCAGCGTCTGGATCAGCACAGAACCAGTTGTGTGGATTCCCACCGGCTGTATCCGTGCGCCAGTCGCGAGGCGTTGGTGTGAAGGGCAGAGGTAGAGGCGGACGGCAGCATGCGGCCAGTGATCCAACAGGTGAGGATACAGTGGTAGCGCCCAGAAGGTCAGCACGCGTTGCGGCACGCGCGGCGGAGCAGCATGGGGGAGTGGCGGCAGGTGTGAGGTTGTCGTTGCACTGTGGGGCTCACAGTCAAGGTGCTGGTGCGTCTGCCGATGTGGGCGCTGCATCTGGTCGCAGCCGTAGTGGCGACGTCGTAGCAGATGAAACGAGTGTGGCAGGGCGGCGGATGATGGTTCGTGGCGGGCGAGAGCCGCAACGGGAGTTGCAAGCGGGAGCTGCAGAGGGACGGGCACGTGGGGAGCTGGAGCGTGGCATTGGCGATATGGTGACCGTGCGACGCATGGCGGACAGGGCGAGGGCGCGGGAACGATTGGAACATTTGTAATTTGATCATCTGATCTGATGCGACGCAATGTCTTGGAAATGTTGTTGGTGGTGGCGGTGACGATGGTCGGTGGTGCTCACTGCAGTGTGTGGCGGCCATGTGGTTGCAGGGGGAAGATCTCGATCGTAGCGCCGGGGGCGCACGGCGTGCAGGCAGTCGTAGTTTAGCACGACCAGCATGTGGCTGCACCCATGAGGTCAACGCGAGTAGCGGCACGTTCAGCGGAGCAGCCAGGGGACGTGGGCGGGCGGTGCGGGAGGAGGATGTGAGCGTTGGCAGTGCAGTGCGGATGGTCTGTTCGGTGCGATTGGTGCGGTGGTGGCGGCGGCGGCTGTGACTGTTACGGAGTCGTGATCGCTTGATGGGACGTATGTGGTCGCATATTGCTTGTTTTGATGGGCGCTGCTTTGGCCAGGCCCTGTCAGTGAAGGTCTGTTTCCGAGAGTGAGAGCCGCTTTCGTGATGCTGTGCCGGTGCGGTTTGTTTCTGGCAAGGCGGTGTACATATTCGGACAGATGTTCTAAAGCTGGTCATGGATGAGGCAGTGAGATCCTCTGGCCTGAAACTGTTTGGCTGGTTTTGGTTTTGGATTGCGTTGCCAAGACGGTGAGACCCTTCCGGGTGAGACCGTGAAGGCGCGATGGCCGGATCCTGCAGCGGCAAGGCGACGAGACTCTTCCGAGTGAGGTTGCGAAGCTGTGTGTGGTCGAGTACC
>JAKVBV010000010.1 GCA_022446965.1 Phycisphaerales bacterium | reverse complement strand
CAGGACATGGGTGGGGGACGTCGCGATCACTGGGAAGAACTTACTGGCATGGGCCGCATCGTGGCGCGTGGATCCGGTGCCGTGTTGGCCATCGGTGATCAAGTGACGGTGCGAGTCACACGAGTCGATTCAGCAGAGCGGTTCCTTGAACTGATGCTTGTCAATCGTCCCGATCGCACGACGCGGGACCTGCCATTGCCCAGCAAGCGCCGCATCGAACGCGATCGCAAGCGGGCGTCTCGTGGCGGGGGACGAAAGGGCGGGGGCAAGAGCAACCGTCGTCGCCGTCAGTAGCTCGGCGGCATCGGCTACGCTGCCTGTTCAACGGGAGTGAAGCCATGTCCGACGACACCACCATCCAATCCGTGCTTTCTGAGGATCGCGTCTTTGATCCCCCGGCCGATTTCGCGCAGCGCAGCGGCGGTGCGTGGATCGAGTCCATCGAGCAGTATTGCGAGCTCCATGCCCAGTCGATCGCCGACCCGGAGGCGTTCTGGGGCGCAGTAGCCGAAGAACTGCACTGGTTCAAGCACTGGGAGAAGGTTGTCGAGTGGCAATGCCCCGATGCCAGATGGTTCACCGGCGGCAAGATCAACGCCTGCCACAACTGTGTGGATCGGCACGTTGACAACGGCTTCGGCGATCAGCCCGCGATCATCTGGGAAGGTGAACCTGTGGGCGACGAGGGGCCGGAGATTCGCACGCTCACCTACGCCGATATGCAACGCGAAGTCTCTCGCTTCGCCAACGCACTCAAGGCGCAGGGCGTCGGGCGTGGGGATGTGGTCACCCTCTACATGGGCATGGTTCCGGAGTTGGCGATTGCGGTGCTGGCCTGCGCACGAATCGGTGCGCCGCACTCGGTGATCTTCGGTGGATTCAGCGCCCAGTCGATCGTCGACCGTGTGGAAGATGCCTCATCCAAGGTGGTGATCACCTGTGACGGCGCCTGGCGTCGAGGCAGTGTGGTGCCGCTCAAGGCCAATGTCGATGAGGCGCTCACCATCACCGACGTGGTTGAGCAGGTCATCGTGGTCAAGCGGTGTGAGAACGACGTCACGATGCAGGAGGGGCGTGATCACTGGTGGCACGATGTCACGGCGAGTGTCGAAGACGAATGTCCCTGCGAAGAGATGGACAGCGAAGATATGCTCTTCCTGCTGTACACCTCCGGCAGCACTGGCAAGCCCAAGGGCATCGTGCATACGACCGGTGGGTATCTGGTGCACACGTTCCTCACCAGCAGATACACGTTCAATCTGCGGCACCATCAAGACCATGTGTACTGGTGCACGGCCGACGTGGGTTGGATCACCGGCCACTCCTACATCATCTACGGCATCATGCAGAACGGCATCCCGTCGCTGATGTACGAAGGGGCGCCCAACCACCCCGGTCCGGATCGATTTTGGGACATCTGCCAGCGGCACTCGGTCACGCATTTCTACACGGCGCCAACCGCAATTCGCGCCTTCATGAAGTGGGGCGAAGAGCACCCGCGCCGACATGACTTGTCCAAGTTGCAGGTGCTTGGCACGGTCGGTGAGCCGATCAACCCCGAAGCATGGATGTGGTACCACCGTGTGATCGGCCATGAGCGATGTCCGATCGTCGACACCTGGTGGCAGACTGAAACCGGTGGTCACATGATCACACCCATGCCCGCGGCCACCCCCACGGTGCCCGGCTCGTGCACGTTGCCATTCCTCGGTATCGATACCGCTGTCGTGGACGAAACCGGCGAAGAGCAGCCGGCCGACACCGGCGGCATGCTGGTAGTGCGCAAGCCATGGCCGAGCATGTTGCGTGGCATTCACGGTGATCGCCAACGATTCATCGACACCTACTTCAGCGCGGTCGACGGCATGTACTTCGCCGGTGACAGCGCTCGTCGGGATGCGTCGGGCAATTTCTGGATCATGGGCCGAATGGATGACGTGATCAACGTGTCGGGTCATCGGCTGGGCACGATGGAAGTGGAATCGGCGTTGGTCAGTCACGACGCGGTGGTCGAAGCCGCTGTGGTGGGCATGCCCCATGAGATCAAGGGCACCGGCATCGCCGCCTTCTGCACGCTGAGTGGCGATTGGAAGCCGGATGACGCCCTGATCGACACGCTGCGGGCCCATGTCGCGGCGGAAATCGGTGCGATTGCCAAGCCCGACATGATCCGCTTCACCGACGCGCTGCCCAAGACACGCAGTGGCAAGATCATGCGGCGGTTGTTGCGTGACGTGGCCGCGGGCCGTGAAGCCGCCGGCGACATGACCACGCTGGAGGATTTCAGCGTGCTGGCCAAACTTCGCAGCGACGAGGATTGACCGCGGCTGCGGTAGGCTTGGCACATGCCGACCTGGGCGTATGAAGCACGCACGCGAGAAGGCACGCTGACCAAAGGTGTGTTGCAGGGGCCGTCTCGTCAAGCGGCGTTGGCCGAGCTCGATCGGTTGGGCCTTGCCCCGGTACGCATTCAAGAGACGGTGATCCGCGAGCGTGGTGTGTCCAGTGCTGCTGTGGCGTCGACCATGCGGCAGCTGGGTGATCTGCTTCGCGCCGGAGTGCCATTGCTTCGGGCGTTGCGACTACTCGGGCGTGGCAAGGCAAATCCGCGGTTGGCCACGATCTGGAATGAAGTTGCGGATGCAGTTGCCGATGGCACCACACTTGGTGATGCCATGGCTCGTCATCCCGCTGCATTCAACGACGTACAGACCGCCATGGTGCGTGCCGGTGAGAAGGGCGGCTTTCTCGATGACGTCCTCATGCATCTTGGTGAACTGCTCGAAGCGCAGGCTGCCATGCGGGCCAAGGTGGTGGGCAGCATGATCTACCCGGCGTTGTTGGTGTTCACTGGCGTGGCCGCCATCGTGTACGCCCTGGTCGCGTTCGTCCCCAAGTTTCAACCGTTCTTCGATCGCATCGAGGTGCCGGCCGCCACTGAACTCCTGCTGGGCCTCTCCGATTTCACGGTGCGGTTCTGGCCGTGGCTCGCAGTGCTCTTGATTGCCGCGATTGTCGGTGTGGTTGTGGCTCGGTCGCAGCCTGGGCCACGACGGTGGATGCATGCCAAGGTGGTTCGGCTGCCGATGGTGGGCACGTTGTTGCTGGATCTGGCTGTGGCCCGCACCACGCAGGTGCTCGCGGCATTGCTGGCCAACGGCGTGGGTTTGCTACGGGCGCTGGACATCAGCACCTCCACATCGGGACATCCCGCATTGGAAGACGCCCTCAAATCGGCCCGCGAGGCGGTGCAATCCGGCGAGCGGCTGTCCGCATCGCTGGGCGAATCGGCGGTGATGTCAGAGGACGTGGTCGAGATGATCGACGTCGCCGAAACCGCCAACACGCTGCCCAAGGTGCTCGGCGACATTGCCGAGGTCACCCGCAAACGGGTCGAGCATCGCCTGCAACTGTTCCTTCGGCTGCTGGAGCCAGCCCTGCTCCTGATGGTGGCCGGAATGGTCGTTTTCATCTTCGCGGCCCTGGTCTTGCCGATGATGCGAATGAGTTCTGCCATGCAATAGTGGGGTTGCTCGGGGTAGACTCAGAAGACCCGAGGAGAATTGCTCATGCGACGTCGCCCAACCACCGGTTTCACGCTCTTCGAACTGCTGATCGTGATTTCGATCATTCTGGCTCTTGGTGCCATCGTGAGCGTGAGCTTCATGACCGTGGGCGATCAGGCCGACGTCGACATCCAGCGGGCCCAATTCGATCAGATCGACTCCGCCATGAAGCGATTCCGCATGGACATGAAGCGGTATCCCTCGGATGACGAGGGCATCGCGGTGCTCTGGAACAAGGAACTCCTCGAAGACGACGAAGATGCCACCGCCTGGAAGGGCCCGTACATGGAGGATGCCGTGTCCACTGATCGGTGGAACAATGAGCTCGTGTACCGGTTCCCCAGCGAGTTGGTCGAGGAAACGAAGTACGACCTCGTGTCGATCGGTCCTGACGGCGAAGAAGGCACCGATGACGACGTGACAAACCATGACCGTCGCAAGAATGCCGACGGTGAGTTTGAAACCGATGACAGTTTCCCCAGCGGGGCGTCGGATTCCGCCACGGGCTGATACACGCGGCCAAGCGGGTCTCCGCGGCCTGACATTGCTTGAGTTGTTGCTTGTGCTCGCGCTCATCGTGGCGTTGGGCGCGCTGGTGCTGCCATCTGCCTTGTCGATCCGAGATTCGGCTGCGTGGTCATCGCAGCAGTTGCAATTGCGAGCGGTGCTCATTGAAGCGCGTTCGGTGGCGATCGAACACGGGCAGGCCATGCTGGTGCAGTTCGAAGACGATGACCGACTTCGCGTGCGTCCGATGAACCTCACCGAGGATCCCGAAACACAGATTGATGCCGTCATCGACATGCCGGTCAGTCTGGATGTGCCCGAAGATGAAGAGCGGCCCGTGTTGCTGGCGGTCTTGTTGCCCGATGGACAGGCCCGCGTGCATCAACCCATCATCCTGCAAGGGGATGGCGGTGAACGCACGGCGACCAGCATCGATGCCCTCACCGGTCACATCGGATTCCTCGATCTGCCTGATGCGGTGCCGGAGGAGGCGTCGTGAGTCGTCGTGGTGCGCTGCTGCTGGAAACGCTCGTGGCCCTGGCCATCGTGGTGGGCGTGGGCGCATTCACATTGCGAAGTGTGGGCAACACCTGGGAAGCGCTCGAGCAGGCTGACCAACGACGCCGCTGCAACGACGCCGCCGTCGCCGTCGTTCGAATGGCACAGGCGGGATTCGTGGGCATCGGCGACTTGCGCAGTGAGTCGTTGCCGGAGGTATTGGAGCAGTCGGTCTATGCCGGTGACGGAGAGGCCGTGGAACTAGAAGTGGAGACCACGCCGTCGCCCGAGCCGGGATTGGTGCTGCTCACAGTCACGGTCACGCATCTCGAAACTGACACCGCCGCAACAGTTCGGTCACTGGTGCCGTCAGACCTTCGGGTGGACGAGGTGGTGCGGTGATGCGGCGTGGCATGACATTGCTGGAGGTGCTCTTGGCCACCAGCGTGTTGATCGCGGTGCTCGCGGCGGCGAGTTCGTTGCTGTTGGGCCTGGCTCGCAATCGCGAGGCGATCGTGGCGCAGGCCGACGTGTTGCGCACCATGGACGTGGCGCTGGATCGCATGGATCGTGCGTTCACGACCGTGTCTGTTCGGGCCGGATCACACAGTGGTCTTGTCATCACCGAGGATTCACTCACGCTGTGGCCGGCGATGGAGCGACCTGGCATCGAGACGCCGGTTCCCGGTCGGCACAAACTCACGCTCGGCCACGATGGTGTGGGCATTACGCTCAAGGGCGGCGCTGGTGACGGTGTGCAGGTACCGGGGTTGTCCACTCTGCGGGTTCGGGCCCGGCACGAAGGGCAGTGGGTTGACGCCTTCGATGCCAAGGCCGCAGGCACCTTGCCCAGCATGGTGGTGGTGGACGCATGGTTGCAGGCCGATCCGGAGGAAGACACACCCCCTGATCGCCGCCGCGTGTTCGTGGTGGTCGATGCGGAGGCGGCCTCATGACACAGCGACGAGGCATCGTGTTGGCCACCGTCGCAGTGGTGGGGGCGGCGGCCTTGTGGATTGCGGTGGCGTTGTTGCAGGTGTCAGCCGCAGCCATCGCGACCAGTGATCTGGAAGTGCAGCGGACGAATGCCCTCCTTCGAGTGGAATCGGCGGTGCGTGTGCTGCTGGGTCAACTCAACGACCAACGCGATCTGATCATTGATGGGCAGGCCCCGGATGTGGCCGATCGCATCACGCTGTGGGAGGCAGGGACACGGGCTGTCGTGGTTGAGCTTCTGGCGATCGATGATGGCCCGGCACTGCGTCCGCAGGGCGCACGGCTTGATGTCAATGTCGCCACTGAAGAACAACTGGCGGCGCTCGAGGGCATGGACGACGCGATGGCCGCCGACCTCATCGCGGCGAGAGGGGCATCGCCTGGGGGTCGGTTCATCGATACCGCGGCGCTGTGTGCTGCACTGGGTGTTGAACTGGAAGAGGGCATCGCTGCATTGCTCACTGTGTACGGACACGCCCCGATGCATGTGGAAGGCATGGTGGTCGCGTCGCCCTTCACACCAGATGTTGAAGCGGACCTCTCCGGCACATTGGATACAGCCGGTTTGGGCACGCTGCAGCAGGTGAGTGACGGCCCGCCAGACACGTGGCACAGTCGTCTGGCCCAAGTCAGTAGCGACGCGCCAGCACGCATCGGCGACATTATCGCAGTGGCGTCGCCCGCTGCAGACGGCTGGTCAACAGGCATGACCGACATCAATCTCGCCCCCGAGTCGGTGCTCGCGGTGTTGCCCGGCATGACGCCCGAGAGAGCGGCACACCTCGTGGCGGTGCGTGACACGTTGGATGACGAGTCGCTCAGTCGCCTCACCTGGCCGTGGGTGGAGGAGGTGCTCGACGATCAACTGCAGTTGGAGTTGCTCGATCACGTGTCCATCTCCAGTTGGTGCTGGCAAGCGACCATTCAGGTGGGCGAGCACGAGGTCGGCGAACCCGATGCGCCATTACGAGATGTGGTTCGTTACGACGTGGTCTTCGATCTTTCCGAGCCAGGCGGCCGTGTCGCCATGCTCCGCGACGTGCAGTTGGCGTCGCGGCATATCGGCACCGTGCCGATCCGCCAACAACCTGAGGAGGAAGAGGAAACGGAGATCGAAGTGGTTGTCGATGAATCGCCTGAGGCGATCGACGACGTGCCGCCATGGGATGATCCGCCGCTCGACGAAGCCCCGCCTCTGGACCCCGACCCTGTGCCGGATTCCACCGATCCCGCCCCGATCGACGACCCTCGGTTGGGACGCTGGCACTGACGACGGGTAGGATTCGTCCGTGCTGCATCGGCTCGGATTGTCATCATTGCCTCGCCAGCGAGTGGCCGTCGAACTGACGGAGCACCGCCTTCGCGCGGTGGCAGCTGTGGTTGACGATCGCGCCGGGCTGCGACTCACGGCAACCGTGGTGCGTGATCGCCCCATGGATCTCGAAGACGATGCCGCGCTGGCTGCGTGGATTGAACAGTCACTTGATGATGTCGGTATTCCTCGTGTGCCGTGCATCGTGTCGGTACCCCGCGAACAGGTCGTGCTCAAGCGACTGGAGCTGCCCGGGGGGAGTGGCGACGACCTGCCGGCCATGGCGGAGTTGGCCGCATCGCGTGAATTGCCGATCGATCCTGCCACGGCCGTGATTGACTCGTTGCCGGTGCATGAAGACGAAGACGCAGCCGAGGTGCTTGCGGCGGCGATTCCACAAGATGATCTCGATGCCGTGCGTCGGCGCATGAAGGCCGCTGGTCGACCCGCTCGTGTGGTCACACTGCGCTTGTTTGGCGCCGAAGCCCTCGCGCCCGGACAAGGGTCGCATGTGGTTGTCGATGTTTCAGGCAGCCATGTCGAGGTGTTGTGGGTGGACAATGGCGAGCCTCGCCGAGCTCGTGGTGCCAGTTTGCAGTCGACCGAACTCGACGCCCGTGTGGGGGGCATCTCGCTGGAAGTGCGTCGTACTTGGCTGGCGTGGCGAGCCGAAGGCGAAGGCCCGGCACCCGCCAAGGTGTATCTGTCCGGCCCTGATGACGTGGTGGACGGGCTTGTCGAGCCGGTCCAGGCGATCACCGGTGCGACAGCCGTGAAGGTGGATGCGATCGACGGCGTTGATACGGGCCGCCATCAACTGCAGGAAGTGCGGTCCATGGTGGGCCTGCTCGTAGCCGAAGCCACCAATCGAGACTGGATTGATCTCAACGCCCCCCGCAAGTCGCCCGACCGCAACGCCAAGCGTCGTCAGTTCGCCTTGTTGGGGCTGTTGGGGCTGATCGTCCTGTTGGGCACGATCTGGGCGATCGGCATGCGGACGCAGGCCGGTTTGAAGCAGCAATTGTCCAACGTGCAGGCCACGGTCGACCGCTTGGAGGATCCGTGGTGGCGGTACAACCGCGACACCTTCAAGGCGGGCCATCTGGAACTGTGGACCGCCACCGGTCCTGATGTGGGCGCCGACCTGGCCACCGTGCTCAAGGCGATCGGGCCACCCGGTGATGTGCTGATCGACGAGCTCGTGATCTCGGTCGATCTGCAACCAGTGGATGCCGACAAGGGCACGGTGCCCAAGGACTGGACACTGGCCTGGTCGGAACGGCTGGTGATCGACGCCGAAGCGTCGTCGCGTGACGAAGCCGAAGCCCTGCGTGGAAGGCTCGCCGAAACCGAACCGTGGACAGTGTCAACATCCGGCCCCGACGCGGCAGATGGTCGTCGTCTTCCGCATGACCTCACGCTGCGTCTTGATCGAAGTTCCTCTCCGGAGGACGAAGGCTCATGATGTCGCGCAACAGAATCATCATCATCGGCGTGAGCGCCATTTCGATCATCCTGATGATCTTGTGGGCATGGAGCGCATGGGTCAGTGGGCCTGCAGCCGTGCTGGGAAAGCGCATCAGTGCCGAGCGAGCATCATTCGATCGGCGCAACTCCGATCTCGACAAGGCCGAAGCGATCGAACAGCGCATCGCCGCGATCACATCGCACACGCTCGGTGGTACGACCGAGGCTGTTGATCATGCCCTGCGATCTCGACTGGCCGCACTGGCCGAGTCGGCGCAGGTCACTGACGTGAGTGTGAGTACGTCGTCTCCGATCACGGTCGACACGCCAGGCAAGAGTGCGTTCCGATCGCGGTCGGTGCGCGAACTTCGCGACGAGCCTGACTTCATGCTGGTGCCGGCAAGCATCTCCGCTTCAGGCACCTGGCCACAGGTCACCGGACTGATCGATGCCATTCGTGCCGAACCCTGGCCACACAAAATCGTGCGCGTGCGATTGGCGCAGCGTGATGACGGCAAGCGCATCGAGGCAACAGTTCAACTGCAGACGCTCTTCGTGCCCGGCTTACTTCCTGATGGCGGTGAGATTCGGCCAGTGCAGTTGGCGGTGCGATTGAATCAGGTCAATCCATTCGCGCCACCCTACGTGCCGCCCCCAAAGCCGCCGCCAGATACGCCTCGTCCCACGCCGCCTCCAAACTGGCGGGTCACCATGATCGGCACCGTGGAGGGTGAGCCCGAGGTGCTGCTGGTGGACCGCAAGGGGAAGCGAACCCGGCTCACAATCGGGCAAACACTCGTGGGATGCACGTTTGTACAGGTGGAGCGTGATGCCGACGGCATCGACATCGCCCGTTTCGCTGTGGCGGACAACGCGGAAAAAACATGGCTCGTGGCCCCGGGAGGGGCGTTGCGCCGACCTTGACCCGCGCCTCGGGGTAGACTTGCGGTCAGGCATGGAGCCTGACTGAACCCAAGGAGAGGGTGCTATGGCTGGTCGACTGCGCGCAGTGCTGTGTGTTGCTGGAGTGATCTTTGGCATGCAGGCGGTTGCGCTCGCGGACGACACCGCGACGACAGAGGAAGTCCGCGCGCCCATCGAACTTCGATTCGCCTTCGCAGGCGCCGATCTTGAAACGGTGCTCGACGTCGTGTCGCGCGCCACCGGCTTGCCGGTCGTTCGAGATGCCGCAGTGCCCGAGGGCACGATCACGTTCCAGTCGCCCGACACCTACGACATGGCCAACGGCCTGCGCGTGCTGAACACGATTCTGCAGACCAAGGATGTCACCATTCGAGTGGATGGCGATGTGCTTCGCTTCGAGTCGCTCAAGGATATGCAGCGCGCCAATCTGCCCACGTTCGTTGACGAGATCCCCGACACCATCACCGACGATCAGTTGATCACCGTGCTCGTCACGTTGAAGGCCGCCGCCGCCGAAGCAATCGTCGAGCGCTTCACGCCGATGGTGGGTGAGTACGGTCAGCTGCTCGCGCTGCCAGGCCAGAACGCCATCGTATTGACTGAGATGGCGGGCAAGTCACGGCGTCTGCTCGGGCTGCTTCGCGAAGCCGATCAGGCATCGCCTGATGGGCAGGTGGAAGTGTTCCATGTGCGTCATGTGTCGGCGGCATCGCTTCTCAAGCCTCTCACTGATCTGATGTCGGTGAAGACCGAGAAGTACATGCCCGACAAGAAGGGCAAGTTGCGCAAGGTTGAAGAGGTGTCGTTGCAAGGCATCACGTTCAGCGCAGACGAGCGCACCAACTCGATCATTGCCAAGGGTGCAATGCCAGCGCTCGACCGATTGCGTGAGATCATCACGTTGCTCGACACCGAGTCCAATCGAAGCGACCGCGAACTGCGCGTGCTGCCCGTGGCCCTGCTCACGGTCGACACGGCCATGCAGCGGCTCAATGGTGTGATCGCGACGATGCCAGAAGGCGAGCGGCCCGTACTCGTGCCCATGCCCGAGCAGTCGGCCGTGGGTGTGACCGGCAGTCCGCGCCGAGTGGAACAGATGGCCTCCATCATTTCCGCCCTCGAAGGCGGTGCGGTGGCCTCTGGCGAGCGAGTCATCGAGTCGGTCATGCTGGACAAGGCCTCCGCCGGGGCCGTTCTGGCAGCGCTCAATGAGGTGCTGCCCCAAAGCAGCCGCACGCTGGTGCGGATGGCCGCAGGCCCCGATGGCCGCAGCATCCTGCTGTCCGGGCCCGCTTCAGAGGTGCAGAGCGTGCGAGCCATGGTGCCCACGCTCGACGCCAACGCCCGCGAGATGGCGGACGTCAAGGTCGTCGAACTGCATTCAGAGGGCCTGGAGACCGTCATCGAGCGTGCTCGCGTGCTCGGTGGCGAGCTCGTGGCCGAGGTCGATGTGGATCCGGCCGCTGACGGCACCACCTTGCTGACCGGACCCCAGAGTGGTGTGGCCCGCATGGCGCAATTGCTGGGACAGCTCGACGCCGCCACGCAGGTGGAGACCATTGTCGATGTCTTCGAACCGCTCCGGTCTCATCCCAACACCTTGGCCGCCAACATCCGATCGTTGATCCGAGCCGGCGCGATCGAGTCTGGTGGAGACCAGATCGAAGTGTTGCCCGATGCATCGATGCACGCCGTGCTTGTGTCGGGCCCCGAAGACGAGGTGGCGCAGGTGATCGCGTTGCTCCGCGATCGCGATGAACAGACACCGTTGCCGCCCACGACAACGCTCGAGATTCTCGACGTCACCAATGGCGACCCTGCTGTGCTGGCCACGGCCGTGTCCGGCATGTTGCGTGACCGTGCGCGTTGGCCGCAGTCATTGCGTCAAGCCTCCGCCGCAGGCATGGCCGTGCCCAACCCAACCGTCGTGGCGGACCAGCAATCCGGGCGCCTGATAGTCAATGGGCCTACCGAACTCATGCCGCTGGCCCGCACACTAGTCACCGAGCTGGACCGCCCCGCATCGGACACCGGCGCCATCGAAACACGAGTGGTGCAGCTGTCGCGGGCCGACGCCACCAACGTGGTCGCCGCGGCGCAAACGGCGCTCACTGCCAAATCACGCTTCGCACCGGCGGCACGCCGTGTGACGGTGTCTGCCGAACCGGCCAGCAATACCGTGGTGCTTACCGGTCCCGTGCGTGAACTCGACGACATCATGACCGTGATTTCGTCGCTTGACGAAGGTGTGTCGGCCGAAACGAATCAGGTGCGCACCGTGGTTCTCGAGCATGCCAGTGCAGAGCGCATCGCACCAGTGGTTGAAACTCTGATGGGCGGCGAGCACTACACGCTGCAACAGCGCATCGAAGCGGCCCGGCGCCGCGTGGCATTGCCCGAGGCGCGGCAGGCCGTGAAGGTGGCTGCCGATACCCGGCTCAACGCCGTGGTGATCGTGGCTCGTCCTGGCGTGTTGCCGGTGGCCGAGGCGCTCGTGAAGCAACTCGACGTTGCCGATGCATCGGCCCAGCAGGCCAGTGCATTGCAGGTTGTTCCCGTGCGTCACGCCGACGCCACGGCCTTGGCGCAAACGCTGCAGCCATTGCTTGCCGAGTCTGGCAGCACGACTGCGCCAGTGATTCAGGTCGACCGGGCAAGCAATTCGCTGCTTGTGCGTGGTGACGCGGATCAGCTCGATCGTCTGCGTGCCGTGGTCTCCGAGATCGATGCCGCTGCCCTGACATCAGGACGCCGACTCGAAGTGGTGCCGGTTGATCCATCCCGCGTACAGGCCGATGAACTGGCCGCAGCACTGCAACGGCTGCTGTTGCAGAACGACAGCTCCAGCGTGGAGATCATCGAACTCGAAGACCTGCTCGATCAGGACGGGCCGGAAAAGACATCGCACGCAACGCCGATGCATGGTGTCCTGTGGGTGTTGTCGGCCTCGGCCATTGGCGCTGATGCGAGCGTGCCCAGTGTGTCCATCGCCGTCGATCCGGATACCAATTCGTTGGTGTTGTTGGGTGGTGATCGTGCCGTGCGTCGCGCCCGTGCCCTGCTCGATCAACTTGTGCAGCAATCGCCCTCGCCCGCAGGCCGCCTGCGCCGCATCGACTTGGGCGAGAATCACGATCCGGCACGCCTGGCTACATTGCTCACGCAGGCCCTCGGCAGCATGACACCGGCCGGCGGTGCGCGTGGCGACCTGTCCAAACGCGTTGTCGTGGTCCCTGATCCGGCCGGTAAGGCGCTGTTTGTCACCTGTACCGATCACGACTTTGCTGCGGTGGCCGATGTCATCCGTGCTATCGCGCCGGCAGGCTCGAGCACCAACAAGTCGGTCCGCACGATCGTGCTGGAACGCGCCGACGCCGGTCAGGTGGCCAGTGCGATTCAGCGCCTGTACGACGACCGCGCCCGTCTTGATCGCACTCGCCGCGCCGTGACAGTGATCGGCGAGTGGGGCGACAGCACCATCATGGTGGCTGCGTCCGATGAAGACTTCCAGGCCGTGCAGGAGTTGGCTACTCGATTGGACAGCCCCAAGGATCACGAGCAACTGCAGATTCGCGCCTTCCCGTTGCAGCATGCCAAGGCTGAAGACGTATCAAACACCGTGCAGAACATGGTGATGCAGCTGGCCTACGGCACGCAGGTCTTCGGCAATTGGATGGGTCGTGGGCGAGGTGGCGGACAATTGCCCGGTCGCGTGGCGGTGTTCCCTGACACGCGATTGAACGCGCTGGTCGTCACCGGCCATGGCGAGACATTCGATGTGGTCGAAGAAGTTGTCGCGGTCATCGACTCAGATACACCGGCTGGTTCGCTTCGCACGGTGAAGACGTATCACGTGGCGGGAACGTCAATGCAGAACGTCGAGGAGATGGTGTCCGAGTTGTACGGCACCAGTCGCCGCCGGTGGTGGGACAATCAGGATGAAACAGCACCTGTCGTCCGATTGGACGAGGCCCATCGCGTGCTCATCGTGGCGGGCAATGCCCAGCAGCACGCGGAAATCACCGCGCTGCTGGAGGTGCTCGACACCTATGCGGTTGGTGACCGCAACGTGATACGTACGTTTGCCTTGACCGACGCCCGGGCCGACAACGTGGTCAACGTCCTCGCCGGCGCCCTGGGCCTCGACCAGAACGGTGAGACATCAGGGACGGTCATCACGCCCGAGGATGGCGGCGATCCCGTGGAAGTTCGCGCCCGCATTGTGGCCGACAACCGTTCTAACAGCCTCATCGTGACAGGCAGCCCTGAGTCGATGCCGGTGCTCCAGGGCATCATCAACGGGCTCGACAGTGTGCCGACCGTGGCCGAGGTCGAGTACCACATCGTGTCGCTGGAGCATGCGATCGCTGAGGACCTCCGCTGGAATCTGCAGCAGATGACCATGGCGTTTGACTACCCACGTCCTCAGGTGGATGTGAATCGTGCCGAAAACCAGCTCATCATCGCCGCGACGGTACCCCAGTACGAGCAGATGTTGTCGCTCATTCAAGAGCTCGATAGGCCGCGAACCCGCACCCGAGAAACACGATTCCTGAAGCTCGAGCACGCCGAAGCCGACAAGGTGCGTCAAGCACTGACAGTGTTCTACGGCCCGTTTGCACTCGAGGCCGACACGCCGTCCAAGGTGAGCGTGAGCATCGTGGCTGACCCCTCGACCAACTCACTGGTGGTGAGTGCGGAAGAAAGCGAGTGGGAAGGAATCGAAGCACTGGTGCAGGAACTGGACAACGAAGCCTACGACGCGTCGCTGCAGGTGCGTGTGCTGCCGTTGTCTCACGCCGAAGCACAGTCGGTCGCCCGTGCGATCAACGAAGCGTTCAGTCGCGAAGTCGCTCGTGGTGGTGGCAAGCCCAATCGCAAGCCGTCGGGCGACGATCGTGAAGCGGATGCACCCACGATGCTCGTGCAGAGTGAAGAGTGGGTGAGTGCCTCGGCTGAACCCGTCACCAACTCGGTGATCGTGGCCGCCACCGGCACCATGCTGTCGCGGATTGAAGCGATCGTGGAATCGCTTGATCAGCCCAACACCAGTGTCGACGTGCAGGTGCATGTGGTGACGCTCGAAGATTCGCCCGTGACCCGCGTCGCGCAGACCCTGTCGCGCACGTTCAAGCCGCGAGCTGAACAACTGCGTGTACCGCTGTCCATCGAGCACGATGCAATGACCAACAGCTTGATCGTGGCCACCAGCGCATCGCTGATTGACGAGATTCGTGCCACGGCAGCCGAGTTGGACACCATGGCACCGCCCAGTGGTCATGGCGTCACCATCATTGATCTGCAGCACATCGCCCCAACCGAGGCGATTCGCGTGATCGAAGCACTTGGGCTGGACGACCCGCCTCGTGCCAATTCGATGGCGCGACTCGTGAACGAGCCCGTGCAGTTGACGCACGTCACTGGTCGAAATGCCGTGATGTTGATGAGCAACCCTGCCGACACCAGCACGGTGGTCGACATCCTCAAGGCCATGGACGTGGCACCGCAGGGGGCCGTCGGCACGATGCAGATCATCCAGCTGGAGTTCACCTCGGCCCAAGACATGGCAGATGTGCTTGGAGAGATGCTTGATCCCTCCGACCAGCAGTCCAGCACCGAACTGGCGCGAGCGCTTGAACATCAGGTGCGTACGCTGGATCTGCGTCACGAAGGCATTGGATTGGGCAACGTGGGAGTGGATCTCACGCAGCCCATTCGCATCGTGCCGCATGACACACAGAATGCCCTCGTGGTGACATCGACCACTGCCAATGTCCTCGCCATCGAGGCGCTGGTTGGCCTGCTTGATTCGATGCCCGTGGCTGGTGCAGCTGTGATTCGCATGCTGCCCTTGAAGAACATGCCCGCCGCCGACTTCCAGCGGATCGCTCGTGAAGTGTTCGATCAGAGCAAGGACCTGGCTCAGTTGCCGGGCACCAACATCTTCGGCATGCCCACCGGCGTGATCGGTCCGGCGCTGCTGGACGAGGTTGCCCTGTCCATTGACGAACGCACCAACACGGTGGTTGTGGCTGGTCGCGAAGACGCCGTCGCGGCCGTGGAAGTGCTCGTCGAACGACTCGACAGCGATGTCGCTACAGGCACGGTTGAGGTGAAGGTGATCCCTCTCAAGTGGGCCGATCCGGGTGATCTGGCCGCCACGCTGCACCGTGTGCTCGTGGAAGGCGCCACGGATCTTCCCAATGCATCGCACCTACAGACACAAGTGGGCCGCCTGCAGTTCAACGGCGGCGATTCGCAGCTCTTCCAGCCCATGCATGGGTTGACGTTCGTACCCCAGCCGGCGATCGAGTCGCTGGTGATCGTGGGCTCGACCGTGAACATTCAGGTGGCGCATGATCTGATCGAGATGCTCGATGTCGAAGCCGCGTCTCCATCGGCCGCCGTGCGGGTGTATCCGGTCGAGCATGCCACGGCGGGGCAGTTGGCGAACATGGTCAATGGTCTGCTGCAGGCGCAACTGCGCAGCGGCTCACTCGATCCGCAGGATGCAGCGGTGATACAGTCAGATGCTCGGACCAACGCGATGGTCGTGTCGGGCAGCGCCAAGGTGTTCGACATTGTCGAGGGTCTGCTGGAGCAACTTGATTCCGACGAAGCGATCGCCTTCCAGGAGATCCGGTCGATCCAGTTGCAGAACGCATCGGCATCCCGTGTGGCCTCAATCGTGCAGCGCATGATGGACGCCCGCGCCGAGCGTCTCCGTGTACTCGAACCGCAGACGTGGGCACTCGAGCGTGTGGTGGTGATCCCGGACGACGTGTCCAACACGTTGATGGTGGCGGCTGGTGCCGGTGGTTTTGAAGTCATCGAGAGCATGCTGGATGATCTCGATCGCGCCAGCTATCTCAACAGCGCGCTCGTCGAAGTGATCGACACCGGCTCAAGCAGTGCGCCACGACTGGCTGAGACCATCCGCCGGGTGATGGAACGCCGCTATGCCGACCTTCCCGGGTCCGAGCGACGTCGCATGATGCCGCTGATTCAAGTGGATACCCGGAGCGACAGCCTGTTGGTGACCGCAGCCCCCGAGGATTTGGAAGCCATCCGTGACCTGGTTGCCCGATTGGACACCGTTGACATCGACCCAGCGGTGGGCCTGCACGTGCTGCCGGTGGCGAGCGGGGCCAATGCGGAGCAGCTGGCTCCGCGTATCCAGCAGTTGATGCAGGAGCGCAGCCGCAGCTTAGGCGATTCGTCCATGCCTTCCGATCGCGTGACGGTGCAGTACGAGGCATCGATCAATGCGTTGATCGTGTCGGCGAGCGACGAGAATCTCGTGGTCATCGAAGACCTGCTCGACATGCTCATCGCCGCCGGCGATGACGTGGGTGACGGCCGCGAAGTGGCGGTGATCCCCCTGAGTCTGGGGCAGGCTGACGAAGTCGAACGCCTGCTGCAGGATCTGTACGTTCGCGAGGCGAACCGCAGCCGTGGGCAGGGCACCGTGATGGTGTCGGCCGACCGCAATCTGAATTCGATTCTCGTCAACGCGCCGCCGCGTGATGTCGAGGAGATTCGTGATCTTGTCGAGCGTCTCGAAGGCACGTCGCCTGCCGACATCCTCGAGATCCGCCACGTGCCCCTGAGCAGCGCCAATGCGATCGAGACGGTCAGTCTGATTGAAGACGTGCTCGCTGGTCGCAGCATGGCACGGTCGCGGTCGCGTCAGGCTCGGTCCACTGTGCTGCGATACGTGCGTGAAGCGGCGCAAGGTGACGAGAGTGCCGAGATGGCCATCACCACGGCCTTGCGAGAGACGATCAATCTCACGCCGGACATTCGTACGAACACCGTGATCATTCGTGCCCCGGGCGACTCCATGCAGATGCTGGTGGACATGATTCGCGATCTCGATGAAACATCGACAGGCTCCAAGAGCATGCGGGTGTTCACGCTGAAGAACGCTGACGCCACGGCCACACGGGCCATTCTGCGTGACCTCTTCCGTCTCGACGAAGGCCAGGATCTTCTCGTGCTCAAGCCGCGTGACACGCAGGTGCCATCCGCCGGCCCAGCCCTCGAAGGTGCCCCCGCACCGGACATGGGCGATGGTGGTATCGGTGGCACGGAGCTCACGGCAGTGCCCGATCCGCGGCAGCAGCTTGCGATCACCGTGGACACACGCACGAACAGCCTGTTGGTGTCTGGCTCGCCCGCCTATCTCGACCTTGTCGAACAGGTGGTTGATTCGCTCGATTCACAAGAGGCCAACGAGCGAGAGACGCTCGTCTACCAATTGCGCAATGCCACGGCCGAAGAAGTGGCGCAGGTGCTCGGCGATTTTGTCGAGCAGGAACAGCGCACACTGATTGAGACACTCGGTGTGGAGCAACTTGGCTCCGCAGCCCGAATGCTCGAACGCGAAGTCACCATTCGCGGTGATTCCAAGTCGAACTCCGTGTTGGTGTCGGCCAGCCCGAGGTACATGGAACGCGTTCGCGACATGATCGACGCGCTCGACGTGGATCCGCCGCAGGTACTGATCCAGGTGCTGCTGGCTGAAGTCTCACTCGATGGCGGCGTGAACTGGGGCGTTGAATTCTCCGGTGGTCCCATCGGTGGTGCGACGGCATCATCGGGCTTCTCGCTGCCGGCGGGGAACACGTCGCCGATTCTCGGCGCATTGGGTGTGCCCACACTGGCACTGGGTTCGGCCGACTTCTCGCTCGTGCTGCGGGCGCTGGAATCACAGGGGCGTCTGCACATCCTGAGCAATCCATCGGTGATGGCGGCGAACAATGAGCAGGCCACGATCAATGTGGGTGAACTGATCTACGTCGCGCAAGGGGCGCAGACCTACGACACCGGTGTGGTGAGCGTGCCGTTGGAAGAGAAGGATGTCGGTGTGAGCCTTGTGGTCACGCCGTCCATCAACCCCGATGGCTACGTGCGTCTTGATGTGCAGCCGACGCTGTCCAAGCTGCTGTCCGAGCGTGACGAGCCGGCGGTTGGTGTAACCTCACCACGCATTCTGCAGCGCACCGCCGACACCACGATCACCGTGCATGACGGCCAGACCGTGGTCATCGGCGGGCTTATCAACGAGAACTACGAGCACTTCGAAGAGAAGGTGCCGGTGCTGGGCGATCTGCCCTTGTTCGGCCCGCTCTTCCGCAGTGAGAACCTCGACTTTGTTCGCAACGAACTGGTGATCGTCATCACACCGCATGTGGTGCGCAGCCCGGCTGATCTCGATCGCGTCCGGTCGATGACCAACGGCGAAGTGGGGCGACTCAACCTGCCCGAAGACATCGCGGATCAGGTTCGCAGTGGTGAGATCAAGCGACAGAGTTTGTTCACACGAGAGAATGGCCGTCTTGAACTTCGGTCCTTCGACGAGGCTGACGAGTGATCACCCGCGTTCTGGTTCTGGCCCTTGTGCCGGCGATTGTGTCGTGTCAGATGGATTCCGGCACGCGGCGTCCTGACGGGTACGCAGCAGATCGACGACCAATCCCTCGGCCGGAACCTGTGACCACAAGCCTCAAGCGGGTAGACGCACCCACTCGGGTGGCCGTGATCGTGTCGTCCGTCACGCGGGACACGAATGCCGATGGCTTTGGCGATCGGGTGGAGGTGTCGGCCCTGTTGTTTGATGACAACAGCCCCGATCCCGTGTTCGCCGATGGCACCTTCGCTTTCGAGCTGGTCGAGGTCGAAGCTGACGGCGGCGATGGTTCGCCCCTCGGGGCCTGGGTGTTCGGCCCCGACGCGGGCCGCAAGGCAGAAGGTCCAACCATGTTCGGCCTGCCTGGCTACCGCTTCGAGCTGGATCTAGGAGAGGCTGCCAAGGGGATGCAACCTGCTTCGGCCAACCTGCTTACGGGCTTTCAGCCTGCCAATGGGGCTCCGGCGATCATGCCCACGCAGGACCAACGCCTTGTGCGGGTGGGGCCGGTGGGCTGAAACACGCTCGAGCGAGATCCCAATAGACTGTGGGAACCGGCTTCGCCCGATGGGCGGTCGGTGTTCAGGCGTTTACGGAAAGGGAGTCTCATGCCGTTCAAAACCACCATGCTGTCCACCGTGGCAGCCACCACGCTGACCGCCACCTGTTTCGCTGGCGATTTTGCTCCAGCCAACGCCCCCGAGGCCATGGGCCGCCTGGTGCCAGAGGGCGCTTGGGGTGTCGTCTACATCCCCTCATTCAACCACATGCTGCAGGAGATCATGACGATCTCGAGCAAGGTTGATCCTGCAGCCTCACAGGGCCTCATGATGGCCCCGTTCCTCTTCCAACAGTTGGCCACCATCGGTGAAGCTCAGGATGGTCGTCCGGCACCACCGGCATCCTTCCACATGGACAAGCCCATGGCGGTGGCCTTTGGTCCGACGAACCACGAAGTTGGCATGCCCGCCATGTCCATCATCATGTCGGCTGACAACGCCGCCAAGGTGATTCCGGCGCCCTACGGCATGCTCGGTGGCATGGATGTGACGCATCTGCCCGGCAGCAACTACGTGTGTTTCAGCAATGCAGGCCATGCCGCCGGCGCTGATTCACATGATCTGATGGACCATCTCTTTGGTGCCGACATCTCAATCGCGATCGATCAGGAAGCGGTCGTGGCTGCCTACGAGACCGAGATCCATCAGATGCTGCAGATGATGGACGACATGTCCAAGATGGCGGCGCAGCAGGGCAACATGTCGAAGGATGTGGCCGAAGCCATGGCGCGTGTCCAGGCCATGCAGATGGAACAGGTTGAGATGCTGCTGCACAGCTTCTCCGACTGGAGCATCGGTATCGATTTCGACGGCACCGATCTTGATCTACTGGCGCAGTACGAGCTCGGTGAACAGGCACCCTTCCAGCGGTCCACGCCTGGCGATGCGGAGGCCATGCGGGCCCTCGCCCAGCGGGTGCCCGGCGATTACCCGGTGCAGTTCGTGATGGGCAAGAGCACGATCGAGTCCACCATGCAGATGTCCTTGGAGTCGAACGCCGAGGCGTATCCCCCGCAGGTGGCACAGGCCATGGCGGCCATGATGCCGTTGTGGGAGAAGTGCATCGATGACATTGACAACGGTATTGCAGGGGCGGTCGCCTTCGACGACAAGACCGGCTTCAAGTGTGTGCAGGCTGCAGACGTGCGCAATGGCCGTGCCGCGATCGCCAATGCCAAGGCTGCGATCAATGCGATCGGTGATGCCGATTGGGGCATCGATACGGCACCGCTGCCAGCTCGTGGCGGCGGCTTCGGTGTGAAGATCACGCTGCAGATGGCAAAGCTGATGGATGCTTTCGGTGTGGCTTCACTCATGGACATGGCCAAGGCTCAGGGTGAAGATCCCATGGCCCAGATGGATCAGTTCATGAAGGTGCTCTTCGGCGGCGATTCGATCGACGCGCACTACATGGTCAGCGGCAACCTGATCACGTCAGCAGTCGGCAATGATCCTTCGGTGCTGTCCACGGCGAGCCATCTCGCCGGACATGGCCACGCCAACCCTGCCCTCGAGGGTGCGTTGGCTGAGGCGTACGCAGGCCCCACATGGGCGGTGTCCATGGACATGTCCGCGGTGGTGCAGCAGGTGTACCCCGGCATCCTGGCCTCGGCTGGTCCTGCACGTGTGATGATGCCACCCAAGATGCCCAACACGGGCGAGGTGGTGATCGACATGGTGGGCTCGGCTGACGACCACGCCGAGCAGTTCCGCCTTCAGACGGATCTGGCCGACTGGATCACGTGGGTCAAGGCGATGGAGCAGATGGCGGCCACGCCTTACGGCGGTGTCTGAAACACCTCATTCTGACCTGAACAACAGCGACCCCCGGCCTTGGCCGGGGGTCGTGTTCAACTGGGGATCAAGGATTCGAACCTTGACTAACTGATTCAGAGTCAGCCGTGCTACCGTTACACCAATCCCCAAGAGGTGGTTCCGTGTGAGGGCGGACATCATAGCTCGTGAAGACGACCTGCGACGGCCGCGGGTTTGTATCCTGTGCTGCTCGAACCACTGCACAGGGAGGCCCTCAGGCCATGTCAGAAGTCGTAAAAGTTGATGGTGCTCGCGTCGGTGTCCTCATGGGAAGTGCCTCGGATTGGCCCACCATGGAGAAGTGCTCCCAGACTCTCGCCAAGTTGGGTGTGACGCACGAGTGCAACGTGATCTCGGCCCATCGTGCTGCCAAGCGCCTCGAGGCCTACTGTGCCACGGCGCCCGAACGCGGCGTGCAGGTGCTCATCTGCGCCGCCGGTGGTGCTGCACACCTCGCGGGTGTGGCCGCTGCCATGACCCACATTCCCGTGCTGGGCTGCCCCATGAACGCCTGGTCCACCGACGGTCTGGATTCACTCCTGTCGATGGCGCAGATGCCCAAGGGCATTCCGGTGGGCACGTTGGCTGTCGGAAGCGCTGGTGCGATCAATGCCGCATTGCTTGCCGTGTCGATTCTGTCGCTCAACGACAGCGAATTGAACGATCGCTATCTGGCGTTCCGTGCTGATCAGTCCGCTGCGACCTTCGCGCTCGAAGGTGCACCTGGTCACTGATGACATTGCAGTTCGACAACCCGCCCGCGGATCCCGTGCCGGCCCTTGAGGCATGGGTGCAAGCGGCGTGGACTGAGTCGAACGTGCCCAATCCCAATGCGATGACGCTGTGCACCGTGGACGCCCACGGTGCACCGCATGCGCGCATCGTGCTGCTCAAACATTTCGATGACGAGGGCGCGGTGTTCTTCACCAATCGTCAATCGGCCAAAGGTGAACAGCTTTCCGCCGACGCTCGTGTGGCCTTGGTGCTGCACTGGGACCACATGGGGCGACAGGTGCGTATCGAAGGCACGGCGAGTGCGGTGTCGGACGAGCAATCCGATGCGTACTTCGCCTCGCGGCATCCGGAGAGCCGGCTTGGCGCCTGGGCCTCGCAGCAGTCGCAGCCATGCGCATCACGCGATGTGTTGCTGCAGCAACTCGAGGCCGCACGTGCCGCGTGCGACACGCCGGACAATCCCGCCCGGCCGCCGCACTGGGGTGGCTATCGCGTGTCGCTTGATGTGATCGAGTTCTGGCAGGACGGCGAACATCGGCTGCACGATCGAATGCGATACGTTCGCGATGGCGACACGTGGCAGTCCACCCGGCTTCAGCCCTGATCCTGATCGCCGCGCAACAACCGACGCGCTTCTTCGATGATGTCCGCTGGCAGGTCGCCCGATGTCGGGGGCCGTGCTGGCGGTGATGCGTCGTTCTTGGGCGGGGGCTCCGGCGGCGCTGGCGACGGCACGGACGGCGGGAGTGGGGGGGGGGCACTCCCAGCGAGCGACTGCGCCTCAGCGATGAGGTCATCGGGCAGGTCTACCTGCGTTGGTCGGGTGGGTCCGGTGCGACGCGGCTGCTGGGCATCGCGGACCAAGGCCTCCAAGAAGGCAGCTGAGGTGAGCACTTTGCACCCTCGTTTGCGTGCGGCCGTGCGGATGCGGCGATCAGAGGAGACCACCGTGAGACTGCCCGGCGCTGAGGTCGTTGCGATTCGGGCCTCGATGAGGTCGTCGGCCTCACGATCCGGGCCGGAAAAGACGGCCGTCATCCCGTCTGGAAGGCCGCTGTGGGGCCCTGGCGGGCGTCCGTCGCAGATCAATTGCACCCGCTGCGACCCCCATCTGGAGCTCTGAATGAGCTGTCCGAGGCCCCTGAGGCCCACACCGGCCATCTCCGGGGGAAGCACCCCGGTGGTGTGCAGCACATTCCAGGCATCAATCAGCAATGGCATGGTGAAAAACGACCTTTCCGGGGGCGGTGAAACCCGCTGGCAAACCTTGCGTCAAACATTCTGATCGGCTCTAATACCCGGCTCGGCCCACCGGAGAACACCCTTTCAATGGCTATCCGCATCAAATCCCGTCAAGGCGAGTCCGTCAACCAGATGCTTCGGCGTTTCAAGAAGCTCTGCGAGAAGGAAGGCCTCACCAAAGACGTCAAGCGTAAGCAGTACTTCGAGAAGCCCTCGGAGCGTCGTCGCCGCGCTGCACGCAAGTCGGCCGCCCGCGTCGCACGCCTCAACAACCCGCAAGCCACGCCTGGTCGTCCCAGCAGCAGCCGCGGCGGCGGAGGCAAGCGCCGGTGAGCGCTTCGCGGCAGGGAGCGACAGCATTCGTCGCGGCCTGCTGCGACACAACACAGACACCCCTTTGATCAGAACGGGGCGGCTTCGTTTGTCGTCCCGGTTCTTTACTTTCAGGAGACTGGATCGTGATCACTGAGATGATTGCAGCAACAACACCCCAAGGCCTCGACAACATCATCGAGTTCGCATCGCCTTGGTTCATCGCCCCGATCGGCGCCATCCTTGCGTTGGTCATGGCCTTCGTCTTCAGCCGCTCAGTCATGAGCAAGAGTGAAGGCGAGCCCGAAATGATTCGCATCGCCGAAGCCGTGCGTGAAGGTGCCATGGCGTACCTCGTGCGGCAGTACAGGGTGGTGGCCATGGTGTTCGTCGCCTTGGTCGGCATCCTCGTGGTGCTGGGCATGATGGACATCCAGCCGATCTGGTCGGCCGTAGGCGTGCCGATCGCGGGTCTGTTCTCCGGCCTGTGCGGTTGGTTTGGCATGAAGATGGCTACGAACGCTTCGGCGCGGACCACCTTCGCCGCCAAGCAGTCGCTCAATGACGGACTCACCGTGGCCTTCCGCTCCGGTGCGGTCATGGGACTCGTCGTGGTGGGCTTCGCCCTGCTCGACGTGAGCGCCTGGTTCGTGATCTGGAACATCATCGCCCCTGAGCAGACGCTCGAACTTACAACCGCGGTCATGCTGACCTACGGCATGGGTGCCTCCACGCAGGCACTGTTCGCTCGCGTTGGTGGTGGTATCTACACCAAGGCCGCCGATGTGGGCGCCGACCTCGTGGGCAAGGTTGAAGCGGGTATTCCCGAAGATGATCCACGCAACCCCGCTGCCATCGCCGACAACGTGGGCGACAACGTGGGCGACGTGGCCGGCATGGGTGCGGACCTTTACGAGTCGTACTACGGTTCAATCCTCGCTTCGATGGCACTCGGTGCCACCGCCGCATACGCCGGCGGCATGGGTGTGAAGGCCGCCTTCGTGCTGGCCGCCGCCCCGATGGCCCTCGCGGGTATCGGCATCATCTGCTCGCTCATCGGCGTGTTCGTCGTGAAGGCCAAGGAAGGTGCGTCCTTCAGCCAGCTGCTCAAGGGCCTCCACATGGGTGTGTGGTTCGCCTCGCTGCTGGTGACCATCGGCGCCGGCGTGCTGTTCCATCAGCTGCTCGGTGACGGTGCGGTGACGGACTTCGCCTGGTGGCAGCCCTGGGCCGCCATCATCACTGGTCTGGCCGCTGGCCTGATCATCGCGTTTGCCACGGAGTACTACACCTCCTACGAGCACGCCCCCACGCAGCGCATCGCTGAGCAGACGCAAACCGGCCACGCCACCGTGATCATCGCTGGTATCGCTGAAGGCATGAAGTCCACATGGGCGCCGCTCATCGTGATCGTCATCGCCATCCTGACAGCCTTCGGCGTCAGTGGCGGCAACGACAACTTCCTGCTTGGTCTGTACGGCGTGGGTATCGCTGCCGTGGGCATGCTGTCCACGCTGGGCATCACGCTGGCGACCGACGCCTACGGCCCCATCGCGGACAACGCCGGTGGTAACGCCGAAATGACGGGTCAGCCCTCGTTCGTGCGTGAACGCACCGACATGCTCGATTCGCTGGGCAACACCACGGCCGCTACAGGCAAGGGCTTTGCAATTGGTTCAGCCGCGCTGACCGCCATGGCTCTGCTTGCCGCGTACGCGATCGTCGTCAAGGGTTCTCTCGTCGAGAAGCTCACCGTTGACGGTTCCGAAGCCACCGCCATCGTGACCACGATCGATGCCGATCAGGTCACGTCATTCCGCTCGGCACCTGCCGATGAGGCACTTGAGAGCAACGGTGACCACACACTGCATCTGTCCTACCAGGGGCATGGTGAGTTCAAGCTTGTTGCCGAAGCTGGAGACCACACCTTCGCTGGAGGTGGCCTGCTGTTGGCTTCGGGCGACGTTGCGCGTGATGTCAAGAACTTCACCGTCGGCGAAACTGTCACGGGACACGGCCATTGGGATGCCAAGGCCCGCATGTACGACGTGCATGCTGGTGGCGAGCACTTTGACCTCGTCCCCGCTGGCCGCGCCACGCTCAAGCACATGGCTGCGTTCTACGACATCTCGATCATGAACCCCCGCGTGCTCGGTGGCCTGTTCCTTGGCGTGATGCTCGCCTTCGTGTTCTGCGCGATGACGATGAACGCCGTGGGCCGTGCTGCCTACCGCATGATGAACGAGTGCCGTCGTCAGTTCGCCGTGATGCGTGACAAGTTCAAGGCCGACGGCATGTCGGAGGACGACGTCAAGGATCCGATGAAGTGGCCCACTCGCGTCACCGTCGACGGTGTCGAGTACCCCGACTATCAGGAGTGCGTGGCTATTTCGACCGCTGGTGCCCAGCGTGAAATGGTCGTGCCCTCGTTGCTGGCCATCATCACGCCCATCCTCGTGGGCCTGATGCTCGGCGTTGGTGGTGTGATGGGTCTGCTCGTGGGCGGCCTCACCAGTGGCTTCGCCGTGGCCATTTACATGGCCAACGCCGGTGGTGCCTGGGACAACGCCAAGAAGTACATCGAAGCCGACCACCATGGTGGCAAGGGCTCCGATGCCCACAAGGCTTCGGTCACAGGCGACACCGTGGGTGATCCCTTCAAGGACACCTCCGGCCCGTCCCTCAACATCCTCATCAAGCTCATTGCAGTGGTGTCGGTGGTGTTTGCCGGACTCGTGGTCCACTTCGGACCCGCCGTGCAGGCTGCCATCGGCCTGGGCTGAGGCACCGTTCCAACGGTGAATACAACGCGTACAGAACACCTCGACGGCGGAGCCATTGGCTTCGCCGTCGACGCTGCGCGTCTGGCGGAAGACCGCCACTGCACCGATGTCCGCGTGCTGGATGTGCGTGGGCTCAGCCAGGTGTGCGACTACGTGATCGTGGCATCGGGCACCAGTGATCGTCAGGCCCGTTCCGTGGCCTCCGAACTGGAAGATCTGGGCAAGGGTCACGGCATGGAGCGGTTCCGGAGCAGCTGCGACGAGGCGTCCACGTGGACCGTGGTGGATTTCGTCACTGTTGTGGCCCATCTCTTCGAGCCTTCACGTCGTGCGTACTACGACCTGGAGAGCCTCTGGCACGACGCGCCAGTTGTGCCCTTCGCACGTGATGCGGAGACTACTTCGTGATCACCACCCTGGTGATGTCCACGGTCTGCGCCGTGGATCTGCAGGGGCGATTTCACGGCACATTGCCACCGCCCGCGTTCAGGGGTGAGGACGTGGTGCTGTCCTTCGAGCAGGTGCAGGGCCGCACGCTGGCTAAGGTGTCCTCGCTCGCGTTCGATCTCGTCAATCTGCCGGTGGTGCAGACCACGGAAACCGATGACGCCATCGAGTTGAGCCTTCTGCTTCCAGGCAAGCCACTGGATGTCACCCTTCGTCGACAGGGCGCGGGTCTGTCCATGGACATGCTCGATGGTGGCGTGCAGACCGTGATGGAGCCTGTGCTCGAGCTCGGGTCGCACACGCAGTGGGGTGGTGAGTTGCCCATGGCCTCGGGCGATCTCGAGCCGTTGATCATCCGCATCGAAGACGGCGGCGACAGCGCTCGCCTTGATCTGCCCATGCGCAAGATCTGGGATCACCCGGTTGATGTGACACGTGACGACGATGGCACGACGCAGTTCACCTGTGGCGGTCCTGGCGGCGGTGCGTTTCTGCTCACGCCTGTTGGCGATACCGCTGCTGGCATGGTGGCTCGCGGAGACGTGATGCTTCCGCTGACCCTGACCCGCGATCTCGTCACACTGCCCGATCGACCACAACATCCAACCGGCGCTGTCCCGTGGACGGCTGCCGATGTCGAGCTGCCGTTGCGCATCGAAACGCTCGTGAGAGGGACACATGTGACGCCCGGCTCGGGCGCGTCCCGAACGCTCGTGCTGTTGCTGGGCGATCGCGGACAAGACCGGGATGGCTCTGCGGATGGGCACAAGCCTTTGTTGGTGCTCGCTGATGCGTTGGCCCACGCTGATGTGGAGAGCATCCGATTGGATCCACCATCACAAGGTAGCAGTGATCCGTGGCCAGCGGATCAAGGTCCGCTGACCTGGTCGGTGTGGTCATTGCAGGTGTCGGGCCTAGTTGAGCGCCTTCGCGAAAGCGGCCGCTGGAGCGACATTCTTCTATGCGGGCTTGATGGTGGTGCCATGACAGCACTCATGGCAGCGGCACGGCTGCGGGATCAGGTCGACGGCGTCATCCTGCTGTCGCCTCCGGCCTTCCCCAAGGCTGTGGTGGAGGCCGAGCAACTGCGGGGCGTGTTGCTACGACATGGCGTGGACGCCACTGGTGCAGCAGCGATCATCGATGCCCAACTCGCCATGGTCCGTGCAGCGGCTGAACGTGTGAATGAGGAAGCCTTGCGACAAGCGGCGCGGCACCTGCGGACACTGATGGCCGAGCACGCCGGGGCACAGCCACCAAACGATGCGACGGTCGACATCACCCTGGCCCCACTGCGGCAACCGGGCGCCGTGCGTGAACTGGTCGAGGAGCCACGTCGCTTCCTTCCTCGGATTACGGCTCCCGTGTTGGCAATGTGGGGGAGCAATGACACCGTGCTCGACGGCGATCTGCATCGGCAAGCCACGATCGCCGCAGTGGAGTCGCTGGGCGGTAGCATCGAGGCCGTGATGATCGACAAGGGCACACATCTGCTCGGTCCCGTGCCGCAGGACAACAGCGGCCGTCGTGGCGTTCGCCGTACGGTGATGCCCGAGGTCCTGGAGCACATCACACGATGGGTCACACCTGCGCAAGGAACGCAGCCGTGAGCGTGCAGCACACGGACGTGATCTACGTGGCCTTCGCCAAGCGGGTGGTCGGATTGGATCGCCGCACCGGCGATGTGTACTGGTCATGGAAGCCCAAGAAGTGGCCGGGCACGTATCCAGCGCTCTTGCTGGAGAAGGACACACTCGTCGTGAGTCTCAGTGGCTACATATGGGCGCTCAATCCGCTGACTGGTGAAGAGCTCTGGCACAACCCGCTCAAAGGCATGGGCGTTGGCGTGTTGACCATGGTGTCGGCGACCAATCCAGGCGAGCGGTCGGCAACCATGGCCGTGGCCGCCGCCGATGCGCAACAGGCGGCGTGATGAGTTTCGGTCTTTCTCGCGGCAAGACGCTCGACACTGAAGGCTACGGCTTCGATCGGTCGGATCTGCCCGACTACGAGGACGGCCCCTTCGATCCACGCAGCTGGTTCGCTGACTCGTCCCGGCCATTTGAGTTGGAGATCGGTTCGGGCAAGGGCACGTTTCTCGTGCAGCAGGCGAGCCTGCAGCCCGACACGAATTTCCTGGGCATCGAATGGGCCGCGGAGTTCTATCGCTACGCCGCCGATCGATTGCGTCGCAACCAGTGCAACAATGTTCGCATGTTGCATGACGACGCCGTGCAGTTCGTCACGCATCGCATGCCCGATGCCTGCTGCCGAATCGTGCATCTGTACTTCAGCGATCCCTGGCCCAAGGCCCGGCATCACAAGCGCCGTGTTGTGCAGGATGCCTCCCTGGAGCAGTTGCACCGCATCCTCGCGACCGAGGGTCTTCTCCATCTGGTGACGGATCACATGGATCTGTGGGCCTGGTACGAATCGCACGTGGAACGATCGGCACATTTGTTTGAACGACTGCCCTTCACACCGCCGTCCAGTGCAGCGGAAGGCGAAGTGGTCGGCACCAACTTCGAGCGCAAGTACCGCCGCGAAGGCCGTCCGTTCAACGCCATGACACTGCGCCGACTGCCATGAGGCGGGACGGAACGAATCCCGACGACGTGCAGCCCGAAGATGTGCTGTGCGACTTCTGTCTTGAGCCAGCGTGGGCCCTGAATCGTCCGTGCGTGGAAGGCCACCACGGCAGCATCATTTGCGGTGTGTGTCTGTCCAAGGCGTGGGTCGTGGTGCAGTGCGAGCGTGACGGCGAAGCACCTGCGACGTGCACGATGTGCCTTGAAGACCGAGATGAGCCCGGGTGGCGGGGCGACACGTCGGCGCACATCTGCAAGCGGTGCATCAAGCAGGCGGCCGGCGCCATGCACAAGTCCAAGGACTGGGACTGGACCAAGCCCGACTGCTCATGAGTCGGGGTTGACGCTGTCCATCAGGCCACGGCGGGACGGTTGTTCCGGGGCGTGTGGAATGCGCAATGTGAACGTGGCGCCCTGCCCGTGCGTTGAATCAACTGTGAGCTCTGCTTGCAGCATCTGCGCGAGTTCACGGCAGATGGCCAGGCCCAATCCCGTGCCGGCGTGAGCGCGCGTGTGCCCGGATTCGATCTGGCGGAACTTTTCAAAGATGACATCCTTGAGGTCGTCAGGAATGCCGGGGCCGGTGTCGATCACCAGCAGGTGTACGTGCATGTCGTCGCTGTCGCATCGCACCGTCACGGTGCCGTGCTCTGGCGTGAACTTGATCGCGTTACTTACGAGGTTGTACAGAATCTGCTGCACCTTGCCCGGATCAGATTGGATGGTCTGCAGTTGCGTATCCACCTGAATCTCGAGCGAGATCGACTTCTTGCGTGCCTGCGGTTCCATGATGGCCGCGATGCCTTCGACGATGTCGCCCACGCTGGTGGGCTCCACGTGCAGTTCAAGTCGGCCGGCTTCGATCTTGGCCATGTCGAGTAGTTCGTTGATCATTTCGAGCAGCCCACGACCACTGGTGAGAATGTTGTCGAGGTACCGCAGTCGTCTCTCGTCCGCATTCTCCTTGGCGTCATCGTGCAGGAGTTCAGTGAATCCGATGATCGAATTCAACGGTGTACGTAGCTCGTGACTGACGTTGGCGAGGAACTCGCTCTTGAAGCGTGATGATTCCCACAGGCCGATGTTGGCCTCGGCCAGCTCTGTCACTTTGAGGTCGAGTGACTCATTCATGCGGCGCAAGTGGCTCTGTGATTTGTCGATCTGATCGAGCATCGAGTTGAAGCCCGTGGCGAGCGTCTCGAATTCGTCACGTGTTTGAATGTCGGCTCGCGCGGCCATGTCACCATCGCCGATGCGGTCCACCACGCGGCGGAGTCGTCGCACGGGCGAGAAGATCAGCCGCACAAGGATCACCCAGAACACGAACACCGCCAGCGCGGCCGCCACGAGTCCGGTGATGATGAGGGTGGTGCGGATGCGCTCCAGCAGGGCGGCGCCGAACTGGGTGTCTCGGGCTACCAGCAGCACGCCGCGAATGGGATCTGCCTGCGCCGACGTCACACCGGCGCTGAAGTCGCCCACACCCGGATCGCCCAGCGATCGCAGCCGCGAGGCCGTAATCGGCTTGGCGAACTGCACGAACTGATCGCCATTCACGTCGTGCGTTTCCGACAGATATGCCGGTGGATCGGGCCCATTGAATTGCAGCCAGGCGCGAGACACGAAGCTGTCAGGTTCGGCCTGAGCGTCAATGGAGCCCGCCGGGATCCACGTGAGCTGCACGCCATTGGGCACGGTGGTGTCGTCGTGCACGGTGTCGGTGCCGCCGCCACTGAGGGTGCCCAGTGAGATACGGTCCTGCAGCCAGGCATCGGCCAATTGGCTGGCCACTTCGGTTTGAAACTCATGGACCAGCCTTACTGAGCCAACCCACGGCACGATCAGGGCACCAACAAGAATCGCCACGGCCGCACAGCCGAAGAGAATCAGGCACTTGTGCGCAAGACTGATACCGCGCTGCATGAGGGCGAGTGTAGTTGATGGGGCGGGGGGTCAGCCTGTGGTGTCCAGGGCCTCGCGAATGGCCGAGTCGGCATCGGCATGCAGGCGGCGAACGCGCCCCGCGTCGAAGGCATCTGGAATGTCGGCCCCGGCCTGTTCGAGGAAGGTCAGCACGGCGCAGGCCACTTCCGAGGGCGGCTGATTGCCCACCGGGCACCAGTGGTTGTACTCCACCCACTGCAGCGTGAGCGTGACCTTGCGGTCGCCGCTGGCAGTGCATTCGAATCGCCAACCGCGATCGACTTCCGATTCCGTGATGACATTGATGCTGCTCATGACGGTAGGCTGTAGCCTCCTGTGGGGCAGGCTAGCGAAATGGCGATGGGCTTTCTTCTCGAGACACTTCGGTTGGGCATGACCAACCTCCGGCTGCACATGCTGCGGTCGATTCTCACCAGCCTGGGCATCATTCTTGGTGTCGCGGCGGTGATCCTGATGGTTTCCATTGGCGAAGGCAACAAGCAGGCCGCGATCCGCGACATCCAGTCACTAGGCGCTCGCAACATCATTCTTCGCTCACAACGCCCGCCCGAGTCGGCCGCCGTGGGCACCCAACGACGTGCCTTCGTGGCCCGATTTGGTTTGACCGACGGCGACTGGGAGCGGCTCAACGAGTTTCTGCCCGAGGCGCGGCAGATCGTGCCGCTCAAGGCGGTGGGCTCCGAGATCGCATCCGGAGCGCAGCGGACGATGAGTCAAGTGTTCGGCACCGAGCCGGCCTTGCAGGACCTGCTCAAGATCGAGGTGCAGCCCGGCGGGCGATACCTCAGCGACAACGATCTGGAACAGCGCAATCGTGTCGCCGTGCTGGGCAGTGCGGTGGCGGACCAGTTCTTCCCACTGAAGTCGCCGTTGGGCGAGACCATCCGCATCGACAACAGTGTGTTCACCGTGATCGGCGTGCTCGATCCAGTGGGCCTCAGTGGTGGCGCCGGCGGGGCGCTGGTGGGTCGTGATCTCAACCTCGATGTACACATTCCGATTTCGACGGGGCGACTGGAATTTTCCGATGCGGTATACCGTCGGGTGAGTGGTGCATTCACCGGCGAGGAAACGCGCTTCTCCGAGATCTACATCGAAGCGCCGGATGCGGCCGACGTGTTGCCCATGGCCGAGCGGGTGCGACGTCTCATTGATGCAGCCCATGCCGGTGACGGCGACGTGGGCATCATCGTGCCCTGGGAACTGCTCGCCAATGTGGAACGCACCACGTTTGCCATGAACGTGCTGCTGATTTCCATCGCCGCGATCAGCCTGCTGGTGGGCGGCATCGGCATCATGAACATCATGCTGGCCAGCGTGATCGAGCGCACGCGTGAGATCGGCATTCGTCGAGCATTGGGCGCCACACGCAAGCACATCGTGTCGCAGTTCCTCGTGGAGACCGGCACGCTCTCCGCAGTGGGCGGTGTGTTGGGCATTCTGCTGGGCGTGGGACTGTCGCTGATGGTGGACCGGGTCCTGCCTTGGGTCTTCGCTCAACCAGTGGTGCAACGCCTTGTCGAAACGGACATCCGCTTCGAGGCGTCGATCACCGCGTGGTCGATCATTCTGTCATTCGCCGTGGCATCGCTGACCGGCGTGATCTTCGGCATCTATCCCGCCGTGATGGCGAGCCGACAGGATCCCATCGCGGCGCTCCGCCGCGACTGATTCATCGCACCGGAACGATGACCTGCACTGATGAGCCTTCGTATTGAAGGCCGCGTGGCGACTTGCCCGCTGGTGGGGGTGGAATGCGCATGTCGCCAAGTTGCCGTTGAATCCAGTGCGGGGCACGAATAATGAGCGTGCCCTTCCAGGGCCGCATCGTGGCATACGAACCGCCGTTGGCTTCCCATGCTTCTGGCTCGACCATCGTGGTGATGAGATCCATCAGTTCCTGCATGCGTTCGTCCAGTGGGCGACCGCCAAGGTCATCAGGCACGCCGCCGCCTCCGGCACCGCCAGCACCGCCACCACCACCGCCGAAGCCGCCACCCCCAGCGCCGCCCCCGACGCCGCCGCCACCACCGAATCCGCCGCCTCCAGCACCGCCGCCGCCGGCACCGCCGCCGCCGAGGTTGAGGTTGGGGGGATCGTTGTAGTCGGGAACCTCTTCGACAATGTCCAGAACGGGATACGTCACGAGCACCTGCATGTTGCGGGCACCCAGACGGGCCTTGGTGGAGATCTCAAAGGCGGAATGTCGCAGTTGCCATGTCGCAGGGATACCACCAGCTTCGATCACTTCGATCACCGCCTCGATCATGTCCAGTGCGGGCCGCTTGCTCGTGGCCATGGTGATTCGAAAGTCCGGGTCGAGCCCTTCCGGTTCAGTGGGGCTGATGTACAGCGGGCGGAGTCGGCAGCGCGTGAGCTGTTCGATGCGCTCGAAGGCTTCACGTACGGTGACATCCGTGAATCCTGTTTCGATGTCGGTGTACATCAGTCGCTGCAAGATCTTGTCAGCTGTGTTCAGCGGACGATTGCGATCTTGTCGCGATTGGATCTCGTGCCACGTGTCGAGGATGGTCGGCCCGGCGAACGCCATCGGAGTGGTCAGTGCTATTGAGAGCAAGATGGGGGCGTACTTCATTGCTGTGAAGACTCCTGCAGTGCGTCGTGCAGTTCCAGAGCCGTCAACACGGCCATGGCCTGCCCTGCGATGGTCGAGCGTTCATCCCACGGTGCCCGGCGAATGCACCCCCGTATGCGATCGGGCGACGCCCAGTGCTCGGCTGTCGCATCACTGATGGTACGGCGTTTGAGGTGCGTCGCAAGTCTCAGGGCACGATCCCGCAGCCAGACCCGCTCCTGTGGGTCTTCAGCGGCGATCAGTGCGGCCAAGGCCCAGCCTGCCCGCAGTGCGGTGAGCCCGATCGCCGAGGGGTCGTCCTTCAGCAGCACCGCCCCGGAGGCCTCCGGACCCCATCGATGTGCGTCGGATGCTTGGGCGGCGAGGAGCAATTCGCGCGATTGGCTCAAGCGTGCCTGCATCGAATCGGATGTCTTCTCTTTCAGTGCCAGGCTCGACCACGGCAAGGTCTCCAGCAACTGCACGGCATTCAGTTCGAGCCAACGGTCGGTCGCATGTGCCGGCGCATCGACATCGCCATGACGGCGTAAGGCCAACGCGGCCATTGATCGGGCTGGCTCCGCGCCGTCGATGGCGGCCTGCACCTGCGCGACAAGATCCGGTGGTAGTGTCATGTTCGATGCGAGCATCGCGAGCATGAGGGATGCGTCGGCAGCGGCATCACGATCAGTTCGGACAGATACCGCATCGATCGCAGCTTTGGCGTGCGTTCGAGAGACCGTCGCCTGCACGTCGTTCGGGAAGGCACGTGCATGCGCTGCCAACGCCCATGCGGTCAGGGCCAGATCTTGTGTCGAGGCTTCGATCTCGGTCCATGTGTCACGAGACGGGCTCCACCCATCGATGAACCACCATTGCATGGCGTCGTCCGGCAGCCGTCCGAACTGCGCCAATGACCCGGCGAGACGATGCGCCAACGCTGCGACCTCTGCTTGGTTGGTGAGCGGTAGTCCGACTTCTTCGCGACCACGTTGGCGAACGGAAGGCACCGTGCCAGCTGCATGCTGCGTGAGTGCGATTGCTGGCATGCGATACACGGTGGTTTCACCATCGCGTCGGCTGCCATCGGCCCGCACATCAGCGACGCCGTACACGAGCAGCGTGTCGAACAGCAGCTTTGACGTCGCGGCTCGTCCGGTGGCGTACAGCCGAGAGGGAAAGTGCAGTGTCCACTGGTCTTCGTGACGAATCACCACGCCGTCGTGGGCAGGGTGGATGTCCTGATGCAGCAGTTCGGTGGGGCCGTTCAGCGGCTGCAGTGGCCCGGCAATCTCCACCTCCACAGCGAGGTTGGCCAGCGCCGTGCGTCGCAAGTCGAGCATGCCCTCGTCATGCGAGGCCAACGAACTGAGTCGATGGTCAGACAGTGCCTTGATGATCGCGCCGCGCACGGCAGCGTGTAGTGGCGTTTCGTCACCTTGTGCACGGTGTGCGGCATCGGCGCCGATCAGCTTGCCGTCAAAGCGAAGGATCACCGAAGCACCATCGATTGCGGGTCCCGGCGTGGTTTCAGGAGATGGCACGACACCGGCATTCACCCATTGACGGGCCAGTGACCAGGCCTCGGCGGCCGTGTCCGGTGAGGGCGTGGTGTCGGCCGCGAGGGCAGAACACAGCAGGGCAATGATGGACAGCGTGTGGGTCATGGGCGAAAGCGGGCACTGTGCACCCGTGCAGGCGTCAGAGGCCGTATAGGCCAACCTTGAACCGGCGACAAACGACTGGCCGGAGGCCGGAACCAAGGCATGGTAAGGCAGACCCCGGTCTTCGGGATCATCAGGAAGAGAAGAGAAGGACCCCGATGGCACAGTGCCGTGACATGTTGACGATGACCGCGTATCGCCGTCGGATCGTCGTCCTCACCCTGCTGACGTTCGTGGCCATGTGCTGATCGAACGACAGCCGCCGGGCGACCCGAAGGTTGACCGGCGGCTGCATCAGGTTCGATGGAACGACAGATCAGAGTTCGATCTTGTCGGTACCCATGGCGCCGTGATCGTCCATGCCGCCACGCGTGGGCATGTCCGGGAAACCAGCGTCGCCGCCACCGGCGCCGCCACTGTTGGCTTCCATCTCAGCATCGCCCCACTTGGCGCGTTTGAGCGACAGTCCGATCTTGCGATCGTCGATGTCGACACGCAGGATCTTGACGTCCACTTCGTCACCAGGCTTGACGACATCCGTGGGGTCGTTGACCTTCTCATCGCTGAGTTCGGAGATGTGCAGGAGGCCTTCGAGGCCGTCCTCAAGTTCCACGAACACACCGAAGTTGGTGAGTTTGGTGACGGTGCCATGCACCACCATGCCGGGCTTGTAGGCATCCGGAATGGCGTTGGCCCACGGGTCTTCGGTCAGCTGCTTCACGCCGAGGCCGACGCGTTGCTTGTCCTGATCGATGTCCAGCACCACACACTCGGCCGTGTCGCCCTTCTTGTACTTCTCGTTGGCATGCGCGACCTTCTCGGTCCACGACATGTCGGAGACGTGCAGGAGGCCGTCGATACCAGGCTCGATCTCGATGAACGCGCCGTAGTTGGTGAGGTTGCGCACCTGACCTTCGATGACGGTACCGGGGGGGAACTTCTCGGCCACGAGCTCCCAAGGATTGACCTCGGTCTGCTTGATGCCCAGTGAGATCTCGTGCTTGTCGCGGTTGATGTCGAGCACGACGACTTCGACTTCCTGACCAGTCTCGAGCACTTCGTTCGGGTGGTTGATGCGACGCGTCCAGGACATTTCCGAGACGTGTACGAGGCCTTCGACACCTTCCATGAGCTCGACGAACGCGCCGTAGGACACCAGGCTCACGACCTTGCCCTTCACGCGGCTGTTGAGCGGGAAGCTGCCTTCGATGTCCTCCCACGGGGAAGCATCCTTCTGCTTGAGGCCCAGTGCGATCTTCTCCTTCTCGCGGTCGATGCGGAGCACCTTGACCTCGATCTCCTCGCCGGCTTTGACGACCTCGGAGGGGTGATTCACGCGGCCCCAGCTCATGTCGGTGATGTGCAACAGGCCGTCGATGCCACCGAGATCGATGAACGCGCCGAAGTCGGCGATGTTCGTGACGGTGCCCTTGACGACATTGCCCTCGGCCAGACCTTCGAGCAGCTTGCTGCGCACTTCGTTGCGCTCCTGCTCGATGACCTTGCGGCGGCTGATGACGATGTTGCGACGCTCACGGTCAATCTTGATGACCTCGGCACGAATCGTGCGGCCGATGAACTCGGAGAGATCGCTGGGACGACGGACGTCCACCTGCGACGCAGGGAGGAAGACCGGCACGCCGATGTCGACGAGGAGGCCACCCTTGATCTTGCGCATGCCGCGGCCTTCGATGATCTCGCCTTCGGCGCAGGTCTCGAGGATACGTTCCCAACCGCGAATGCGGTCGGCCTTGCGCTTGGAAAGCTTGAGCACACCGGAGCCGTCGTCGAGGTCCTCGAGGAGCACTTCGATCTGGTCGCCGGCGGCCAGCTCGTCCCAGTTGTCGAACTCGTTCTTGTTGACGAGGCCTTCAGACTTGAAGCCCACGTCGACGACGGCGTCGTCGCCGGCCTTACCGACCACCTTACCGTTGAGAATATTGCCGCGGCTGAACGTCTGCACTTCGCCCGCGAGGACGTCGTCCATGCGACCTTCTGCCAGTGCCGTGCCGGCCTTGCTGAGGAGCGCATCGACATCGGCATCTGCGACGCCCATCTGCGCGATGAGGTTGAAATCGACCATGAGTCTTTGGTGCGACCGGGCGGGACGGGGTACTGCGGATCGCTTCGCAGGCTTGGGTATGCTTCAGGGACCGTCGATGGCCGAGCATTCGGCCTCATGTCGCGGATCCTGAGGAGTCTCGCCGCTGGATTGTGGATCGAGGAGTATAGCGGCAACCAGGCCCTGAGGCAGGTTTTGCGTCGGTTTTGGCAGCCTTGGCAATGGTGCCAAAGCCGATGGCGCCCGCCAGAGAGAGGGCCAGCGGGACAGTGAAGGCCCACCAGCCCACCCACGACCACAACGCCACGCCCGCCAGTGGAGCGATGAGTCCTCGAATGCCCGTCAGCGTGACATGCGTCGCCATGTACGTACCTGCTTCACCCGGCGGGGCGTAATCGTGATGTCCAAGATTCCACGCCAGCACACCCCCGGCAAATCCCACGCCGCGGCCGATTGCAGCGATCACCACGATCCAGAGGCTGCCCATCGCCATGCCTGTCAGCAGCAGAACATTGCTCAGCACGAAGGCCCAGCTGTGGACGGCACGAAACTGCACCACATGCACCCGATCAAGGAGCCTGGACCACAGGCCCACGGCGAACGGCATGGTGAACACCGGGATGGAAGACACCACGGCGATGCTCACGAGGTAGTCGGCATGGAATGCGTCCTTCATGGCGAGCACCAGCGGGGCGTCGACCATCATGTTGCCGCTGCCCAGCACGAACAGGCAGGCCATGAACCGTCTGAACGCCCTGTTGGCGACCAGCGGTCGGAGTGACCCAAGCACACGCACCGAGCCGGTGCCACTTTCTCGTTCGGCAGTGCGGAGGTGCCTGTCGCGGCGAACACGAATACGGCCGTACAGCGCTGCGGCAATCAGCCCGGTGACCGCTGCGGTCGGGCACAGCCAGCGAAAGGCACTCGGGTCATGGTCGAGCAGGGCACCGAATGCCAGTCCCACACTCGCGGCGACCAGTGCCGACACGATCATGATGCGGCCGGTGATGCGGGCTCGTGTCTCACGCGACCAGTTCGCCCCCCAGACAGATGTGCGAATGGTCACTACGCCGCACCAGAACACTCTGGCCAGCACCACCATCGTGGTGAGAAAGACCAGTCCGCCACTGCTGATCGGTGTGGCAGCAACCGCCGCAGCGCACACCACCATGGCCACGATGAGGCCGGCCAGCAGCCGAGTCTTGTTGCGGCCTCGGGCGAGTGCAGCCCAGATGGCGCTGGAGAGATTGGTCGACGCCCCGGCGCCCATGATGATACCCACCGACAGCTCGATTGCTGCAGAAGAGGCGACATCCACGAACGCGCGAGTGGCGATCGTGCCGATCACGCCACCCTCCACGGCGCCCATCATCACAGGGAGCACCGTCCAGATTGCCAGTTCCAATCGGTAGGACGGTCTGGCCATCAGCGGCACCTGTGAGGGCCGCAAAAGACCGATCGTGTGCACGATTTGTGTCAGTGGTGTGCGGCGCATGACGGTGGTGGGTGAAGGCAGCGTGCAAAAGAACACGCGACCCGGCTAAGGGCCGGGTCGCGTGTGAAGTCACGAAAGTGCGGTGCCCAATGGCACCGGCCGGCTCAGGGATCGCGGCTCGTGGACACGACCGGATAGGGCGTGAGCATCGAGGGCTTGTCGCGGAGCCAGATACGGTTCCAGTCGTCGTGCAGCATGCGCTCATTCAGATCGTCGATCACCGCGTTGTTGCTGCGGTTGTCGTAGTTGGAAATGACGAGGCCGTTCACCTCGGGGGAGAGGTTGCGGCTGACAGCGCCATAGGACACGTCACCAATGGACGTGGACTTTCCACAACCGCTCAGCAGGGCAATGCCGGCGCCGAGCACGATGATTGAACGCAAGGTGGACATTGGGAACTCCAAAAGATCATGCGGGGAAAGCCCCATGAGGCACCCAGTGTCGCGACTGGGCACAGCCCTGTCAACGGGGGCCAGTACAGCCATTTGCCGGTTCGTCACGGGTCGCCGGTGGATCCGGAATTGCGCTTTGCGTGCCGGCACAGATCGGGGTACGGTGGCCCTGAGTCGGGCACACTTGCTCGTTCCTATTGAATCCCCAGGGATCGATCGACACGCCGATGGCCATGCCTCCGCAGAGTGGACGGTCGGGTGCGATGACCGGCGAGCCCACCTTGAAACGGGGTTCGAGCAAGTCCCGACACGATCGACGCAATCGGGCGGCCGTGATGGCCTCCCGATTGCTGTTTTTCGATCGCTCCAGCCTCAGTCCGCCCGCAGCCGGGCGGCCATGGCCTCCAGTGTGGAGGGAATCACCCGTGCCCCGGCCGTGGTGGTCATGAAGTTCACGTCGCCGTGCCATCGGGGCACCAGGTGGGCATGGAGATGTCCGGGCAGGCCGGCGCCGGCCGCCTCGCCCTCGTTGATGCCCACATTGATCCCTTGCGGATTGAGCACCGCTCGGAGTCGGGCCATGCCAAGCTCCACCAGGGACCAGAAGGCCGCTCGCTGCTGGGGGGTATAGGCCAGCAGGGTGGGTTTGGCCTCGCCCAGCGCCACGAGCAGGTGGCCGTTGGCGTAGGGGTACCGATTGAGCATGACCAGTCCATGATCATCGCGGTGAATCACAAGATTGGTGTCGTCCGCGTCGGGTGTGGCGAATGCGGTGGCGATGAAGTCGTCCAGGCCGCCACGGCCAGCGCGTTGGTCGGCATCGAGTCGTTCGAGATACTGCATGCGCCACGGCGCCCAGAGGGGATCGTGCATGGGCAGAGCATACGTGCATGATCAAGGCTGCGGCAGGGGGTGTCGGGCATCTATGCTCCTGCGATGTCGTTGGTCACCTGCACAGCCATGGGGTTCAAACGCGGCGCCACCGCCGTGCTCGATGACGTCGCCTTGAACATTGGCCCTTCTGACCGCATCGCCATCGTGGGTCGCAACGGGGCGGGCAAGTCCACACTGCTGCACCTCATCAACGGCACGCTCGGGGCGGATTCCGGCACGCTTGAACGCCGCAAAGGCCTCCGGGTCGGCACGCTCTCACAAGAGCCCGACATGACGTCTGGGCTGTTGGTGGAGGACATTCTCGAGTCTGCCCAACAGGAGTCCAAGGCTGTCCAGGCCCAGCTCGAGGCGCTCTTTGCGCAGATGGCCGATCCAAAGCACGAAGGCGATCTCCATCGCCTGATGGCAGAGCAGACCCGGTTGGAAGCCACGCTCGAGGCGATGGGTGGCTGGGCGCAGGCCCATCGAGTAGATGCAGTGCTCGACGGCGTCGGTTTGCCGACCTTGGATCGCACACGGGAAGTGCGAACGCTGTCTGGCGGCGAGCGTGCTCGGCTCGAACTCGCCCGCGTGCTGCTCACGTCGCCCGATTTGTTGCTGCTTGATGAACCCACCAATCACCTGGACATCGACGCCCGTCGCTGGCTGGAGACATTCCTGGCCGAGAAGTTCGCTGGAGCCGTGTTGTTGGTGACGCACGATCGTTGGCTGCTGCAGGCGGTGTGCCATCGCATCATCGAGGTGCACGATGCTAGCGTATTCATCGTGGAAGGCGGTTGGGACGAATGGCGAGCGCAGCGTGCCGCACGCGCCGTGTCGGCAGCTCGTGCAGCGGACAAACTCGCGGCACACGTTCGCCGGGAAGAGGCGTTCATCCGTCGATACAAGGCCGGGCAGCGTGCCAAGCAAGCCAGAGGTCGCGCCGCCCGGCTCGAGCGATTCGTAGCGTCAAACGACATTGACGTGCCCACCGATTCGTCAGTGGCCGCCTTCGACCTGCCCACGCCACCACGCAGCGGTGACCTGATCGTTGAGGCCAAGGATCTGGTGATCGGCATCAACGGCACACCGCTGCTTGGCCCCATTGATCTGGACATCCGCCGGGGCAGCCACATCGGCATCGTCGGCCCCAATGGTCTGGGCAAGACCACATTGCTCCGCACGTTGCTGGGTGAACTTGAGCCGTTGTCGGGTGCAGCGAGGTTGGGCACGGGGCTCAAGGTGGGCTGGTTTCGTCAGCAACGCGTTGATGTTGATCCTGGTGCGGCGATCTGGTTGCACATTCGTCGGGCCTTGGAAGACGGCACCGACGGCCCGGTGACTGAACAGGCCGCTCGTGATCTGGCCGGTGCGTTCCTGTTCTCCGGCGCGATGCAGGACAGGGAGATGGGCACGCTGTCCGGCGGCGAGCGGGCTCGAGCGGTGTTGGCTGGGTTGCTCGGTCGAGCGTGCAACACGCTGGTGCTCGACGAACCGACCAATCATCTCGACATTCCATCGGCCGAGCGCATCGAATCGGTGCTCGCTGTGGATGGTGACTGGCCAGGCACGCTGTTGATGGTCAGCCATGACCGAGCCTTGCTGCAGGCGGCCTGCACGCAACTGTTGGTGTTCAACAGTGCCGGCGAAATGCGGCTGGTGGACGATGTCGAAGAATGGCTGCGGACTGGGTCGATGGATGCACCGCAGAAGACGGAACAGGCCCCACGAAAGCACGCGCCCGTCAAGGCAAAGGTGTCACCACTGCAGCGGTTGAGTCAAGACGTGCTCGAGCAGCGCATCGAGGCACTCGAACTTCGGCTTGGTGAACTGCAAGCGTCAATGAACGATGAATCGGTGTGGTCCGACCACGATCGCATGCGTGAGGTGGCGGCGGACATTGAAGCGGTGGAACAAGAACTCACGCCTCTGGAGGAGGAGTGGGCCTCGCGAGCAACCTGAGTGATCTGTTCAGACCAGCGTCGTACCGATGACGTCACCGTCACCTGAACGCAGTTGCAATGTGGCGCCATCGAGCACCGCGACATCGAACTTCAAACGAGCAGCATCGAAGTGTCGATCGGTGCGGAGCGTGGCGAGCGACACGACTTCGCCCGAGGCCGCGACCAGTTCCAGATCGCAGGGTGAAGTTCGTCCGCTGAGATCCATGGACAGCACGAACGCATCCCCGGTTCGTTCATCCACGGCAACCCGCACCATGCCAGGGCCGTCGGTGCAGGTCACGTACATGTGTCGCACGTCGGGTCGGCGCATCATGGCGATGAACTGCGACTGCTCGCCAGGTGATATGTCTGCCTGCATCGTTCGCAGTGCCTGCAGCACGGTGTGCTCACTCAGCAGGGTGTCGTACTGGGCGCGAGTGGCTTGATGCATCACGACGAGCGTGACAGACACCGCCAGCAGCACCATGGCCGCCATACGCCACGTCCATGCCGAACCGAGGAACGAGGCTCGTGGGGCGGCGGCAGGCTGTTGGCCCACGGCTGCCAATCGCAACATGTTCAGATCCATCGTGGCCTGCACCCGCTGGAGGACGCGGTCGCGTAGGTGGCCCGGGGCATCTGCCCAGCCAGCGGCCAAATCTGCAGTGGAGGCCTCTTGAATCGACCGGAGATGGGCACGCTGAGCGGCATCACAGATCGCGAACACGGCCTCAAACTCGGCCAGTTCATCGCCCGTGAGCAGTCCCCAGGCGTCCAAGACGGCCAATTCCTCAAGTTCAGTGGGTGTCAGCATGTGCTCTGTCATCGGTCTCGAGTCTTCCCTGTACATCAGAGATTCGTTCATGGTGTCGGTCAGGATGCGACTGATTCGGCAATATCTTCAGGATCAACCCGGTCTCTCAATCTGGCTAAACCTCTGCTGAGAGCCGACTTTACGGTTCCTAGGGGCAAGTTCAGCTGCACGCTGACTTCTCGCAGGGTGAAGCCTTGGAAATAGGCCTTCTCGATCACCACACGCTGCATCTGAGGCAACGTGGCGATGGCCTGTCTGAGGGCACTGCCGAGCTCCTGCTGCTCCACCTTGGGTGGTTCTGATGGGGCCTCGCCGAGGAGTTCGGTGGGGGCTGCCACGGTCTTGGGGCGGCTGTTCTTGCGTCTGAGGCGGTCGATCACATGCCGTCGTGACAGCAAAATGACCCAGGTCACAAGCTTGGCCCGCTCGGGGTCGAAGCGTTCGGCCGTTCGCCACAGCCGCAAAAAGACCTCCTGCATCGCGTCTTCAGCCTCGGCGGTGGTGGGCAGGAGTTGCCGGGCGATCTTGAATACCAAGCCGCCAAATCGGTCGTAGAGCTCCTCTACGGCCTGTTGCTCTCCCGCAGCGATGCGGGCCATGAGCCTGGCGTCCTCGAGTCTGGCATCGTCCAACTTCGGCACAGCGGCCTGTCCTCCTCCCGTGGTGTGGTGCATGTGGTCGCACCACACTGGGCAATCTGAGCGTATCCGCCCAGGAGGCCCATTTTTGTCTCCATGTGGCCTCTTTGGGGCACTATTCGCTCCAGATCGCCGCTGAGGTGCTGGTTTCCCCACATTCCCGGCCAGATGGCCAAGAGTTTCAGTCCCGCACTTTCGGCCGTTGGCCCTGTTGGGTAAGGTGTTTTCGGAGGAATACTGCGTGAAGTTCCGTGGCCATGGCATGCCCGAGCGACACACCGGCTTCACCATGGTGGAGTTGATGGTGGTCGTTGCGTGCGTGTCGATCATGTTGACACTGCTTGTGCCGTCGCTGTCCGCAGCGCGCTCGGCGGTGTATCGCGTGGTCAGCGCCGGACACCAACGTACCATTGGTCAAGGCTTGGTGATGTTCACCGGCGGCTCGAATGGTCGTCTTCCCCCGAGCCGAGTGTTGCTTGAAGATCCCCTCGATCTTGCCGAGCTGCAGCGCGTATACAAGCCAACATTCTCCTTCGATGGCGAAGGCGGCTATGTGAAGACAGCGCAGTTGACGCCTGGTGATTGGTATCGCCATGCGCATGCCATCGACTCTGCCCAATGGGGCTGGGATGGGCTGGGGCATCTGTACTTCGGATCATTTGTGCCAGACCCGGCGGTGTTCTACAGCCCGAGCCACTCTGGCGATCATCCGTATGAACTCTATGCGGACTCGTTCATCCATCGTGACTCCGGCTTGTTGCCTGCGGATCACACGATCTACAGCAACTACCACTTCATCGGCCACCTCAATGAAGATGGCAGCGAGATCCGCATCGAGCAGGATTCATCTCGAGTGCTCGTGTGCGACGGCCTGCGCACGCGCTCCGATCTCAACCATCGCGAAGGCTTGAATCTGCTCTACGCGGATGGGTCGGTGCACTGGCTGTTCTGCTCGCCGCTGGCTTCAGTGTTGCCCGCGCAACCTCGAGGCATGGATGATCCCCCCAAGGGCCGCCACAACGAGTTGATCCGCAGCATCTTCGACGGCAACTTCGAAGAAGAACTGGGCAAGCAGCGTCGGTTGAACCCCGACGGCTGATCACTCGTCGATCACCACATCAATCAACTGTGTCCTATGGCGGCCTTGGCCAGCCCAGACGGTCGTGATCGCTGGTGGTGTGGCATCGTTGGGCACGAGCACATGGTCGATGCGCCACAGTGGGAGTTGGGGTGGCCATGTGCCGCCCCAGCCACGGCCGCCTTCATTCCAAGCCGCCTGCCAGCCGGGCATGATCTTCTTCAACGCGGCGCTGTGCTGCGTCATGTTGAAGTCACCAATCACCAGATCGGGAGCTGTGTCGAGACGGGTTTCGATCAGTGATCGAGCCTTGTGCGCGATGGCCATGCGGCTGCATGTGAGTTCACTGGGGAGGTCGAGCAGCAGAATCGTCATCGGCTCGCGATTGACATCAAGTTCCAGCAGGACCAGTTGGATGTTCTCCACGCGGGCGAGGCTGCGACATGTCAGCACCGGATACCTGCTCAGGATCGTGAATTCTGCCCGCCGAATCGGTCCGGGGATGGCACCCCATTCGAGCAGGTCACCCCAGTCGCGTACGGTTGTCCCCAGCGCGATGAAGACATCAGCATTTCCATCTTCGATCACCTGCTGCACGGCGTGGGCGTCACTGACACCTGGCCCAGCTGTCCAGTGCACGATGCGAAGCGTGTCGGCCTCGATGGTCGATGCGGGTCGCCAGAGTGTGAGCACCTGCAGGCCCACGACCGCCACGAAGCACAACCCGCCGAGGGCCGGATTCAGTGTGGTGCCACGCAACACACGGCCCGCGGTCAACAGGGCGATGCCCGGAAGCAGTGTGATGACGGGCAGCCATGACAGCCATTGCGACCACACCCATCGGTCGCTACACACCACGCCGACGAGCCATGCGGCGCAGATTAGGCCACCAATCACCAGACACAGCGTGCCGATGCGTTTGACCATGGGTCAGCTGTACACCACAGGCGCCAGCAGGGCCGCCGTTGCCCCGAGCAGCAGCGTCAACGGGAGGCCGAGGCGAGCGTAGTCACAGAAGCGATAGCCACCGGGGCCGAACACCATCAGGTTGGTTTGATAGCCCACTGGATTCATGAAGGGGCAACCCACCGCGATCATCATGGTGAACATGAAGGCCAGCGGATCACCACCGAGGGTGTCGGCCAGATGCATGGTGAAGGGGAACATCAACACTGCTGCCGCGTACGGGGTCACTATTTGACCGATGCATGCGCACAGCAGGAACAGTACGAACAGCATGAGCGGCACCGGTGTCGTGGAAGCCGGGGCGATGTAAGACACCACCATCTCTGCCAGCCCTGTGGATTGCACGGCACCTGCGATGCCAAGCGAGGCGGCGATGACCACGAGCACCTGCCAGTTGATTGCACGGCGAGCTTCAGTGCCCGACACACACCGCATGGCGACCATGGCAATGGCGCACGCCCAGACGGCAGCGACGCGATCAACCCATCCAGTGGCCAGCAGCACGACCATGACACAGAGCAAGGCCAGCGCAGCCTTGGCTCGGTTGTGGCGAATGGGGCGTTGCCCGTCGAGTTCGGAGACGAGCAGGAACTCATCGCTGCTTCGCCAGGCATGCGTGAAGTTCTGATGTGTTTCGAGCAGCAGCGTGTCGCCTTCGCGCATCACGATATTGCCGATCTTGCCGGCCATCTGATGCCCTTGGCGATGTACCGCAATGACCACCGCTTGATACCGGGTACGGAAGCGGGCGTCTCGAATGGTGCGGCCGATCAATGGTGAGTTGGCTGACACGACCGCTTCAACCATCCGCCGCTGTGTGGTCGTGAGGTCGAGTTTGTCGGTCTGTTCATCCAGCACGTCGAGCCCGCGCAGACTGCGAACGTCCATCACCGAATCGAGTGCGCCGACAAAGGACAACACGTCTCCACCCTTGAGCACTTCGTCAGGGGACACGGCGGTCCAGACATTCCCGTCGCGTTCGATGTCACTGAGGTACAGACCGGGGAGGCTGCGCAGTTCCGCCTCTTCGATGGTCTTGCCGATGATCGGAGAATCCGCCGCAATCACGAGTTGGGTGCGGTACTGGCGTCCGTCGCCGTCACGATCTTCGACAGGTTTGCGCACCGGAATGAGCCACTTGGACGTGCAACTGATGAACAGAATGCCGATGACAACGATGGGCAGGCCGATGGCGGCGACCCCGAAGAACCGCCAGAGTGCGTCGGGCATCGACATGTCGTTCGCGGTACTCCAGGTGACGTATTCCTCCATCACGATGAGATTCGATGCCGATCCGATCACGGTGAGTTTGGCACCGAGGATCGCAGCAAAGCTCAAGGGCATGAAGAGCGCCGATGGGCTGATCTGCAGTTTGCGAGCCCAATCGCGAACGATGGGAATGCCGATCGCCACGATGGGCGTGTTGTTCATGACGCCACTGAACACCGCGACTGGCGCCATCAATCGGAACTGCGCCGCCCGTGTCGACCCGGGTGTTCCAAGCAGTTTTGCAGCGCCCATGCGAATGGCCCCGGTGTGTTCCAGCCCGGCGGCGATCACAAACAGGCCACCAAGCATAAGGACAGCCGGTGATGCAAAGCCGGCCGCGGCGGTGGTGATGTCGATCACGCCACACAGCATCAGCAACGTGAGTCCACCGGCCATCACCACGTCGATGCTGATTCGGTTCGTCGCCAAGCCCCCGACGACCAACACAAGTACTCCGACGGTGATCCAGGCATCCGGTGTCATGTGTCATCGGCTCCGATGCCCATGGCCACGGCGCCTTCCACAAGACGCTGTTGCAATCCATCGGCGGCGGCGATCACGCCGCGGTTGTGCTCCAGTCGCGCCCCGTGTGAGAAGTCCAATGGAAGACCACGCACATCAGTCACCACGGCGCCTGCTTCGGTGGCCACCAGCATGCCGCCGGCATGGTCCCAGATGCGTTCGCGGTAGTCGTTTCGAGTGGGCAGACGAAGATACGCGTCGGCCTGGCCGCGCGCCAGCACCGCGTACTTCGTTTGGCTGTCCAGACGCACCATCACCTTGTTCTGCTCAAAGCGGCTAAGCAGTTCGCTGGTCTGCCCCTTGTTGGTGTGGTGAGATTCCACCGAGGCGCAACATCGAATGGCCTTGTTTTCCGACCATGCCGGACAGGTGATGCGCAGCGGCGAGGCCGAGAGATCGCCGTCCTTGAACTCCCATGCGCCCAAGCCGCGTTGCGCGGCGTAGAGCATCCCGGTGCCGTTGGTGTCCGCAGAGGCAGGGTCTTGGCCGGGGTCAATCGACAAGTTGGGGCAGCCCAGCACACCAGCTTCGACGTGGCCGTTGTGCAGCAAGCCCAGTGCGATGGCGTACTGGCCGCCACGCAAGAAGCCCTTGGTGCCGTCAACGGGATCGAGCGTCCACCAGAGATCGCCGCTTGCGTCGTGGTTGCATGCATCGATGGCCGCCATCACCTGCGATTCACTGGCCTGCGGCCGCCATGCCTGCACAGCCTGGGTGACTGCTGCTCGAACCGGCGTGTGGTCGGCATGCTGGAGATCACCGGTGTCTTCCTCGCCCACGATGCGCTGCAGGGCCGGGTCGTCGAGCCGTTCACGAAGCACCATGCTCACGATGGCCTGGGCGGCGTAATCGGCCACGGTGACGGGGCTGCGGTCGTCTTTCAAATGCCCCGCAACTTCCTCGACATGCTGCTGAACCTGACGGGTGATCGCCATCGCGCTGGCGACGGCCTCAAGGGCGATTGGAATGGCAGGGTGCTGCATGGTGTGCTCTGTCTATCGGCTCGATCGGGGTGGAAAAACGACAGCCGGCGGCAGAGAACTGCCGCCGGCTGGAAGGGGTCTCAATTGACCGTCGCTCAGGCGACGAAGCCCTCAGCAAAGGTCTTCATCTCGGCCTCGAAGGCCTCACCGAGCTGCTTGAAGGACTTCTGCTCGACCAGCTGGTCACGCAGTGCCTTGGCCGAGCCACGGAAGTGGTCGAGCAGGGCGGCTTCAAAGGCATGCACGTCGTTCAGCGGCATCTTGTCAAGGAAGCCCTTGGATGCACAGAAGATCGAGATGCACTGGTCGATCACGTCGTACGGCACGTACTGGCCCTGCTTGAGCAGTTCCACCATGCGGCCGCCGCGATCAAGCTGCTGCTGGGAGGCCTTGTCGAGCTCGGTACCGAGTTGGGCGAAGGCTTCCAGTTCGCGGTAGGCGGCGAGGTCGAGTCGCAGTGAACCGGCAACTTCCTTCATCGCCTTGATCTGGGCGTTACCACCCACGCGGCTCACGGAGATACCCACGTTCACGGCGGGACGCACGCCCGAGGCGAACAGTTCCGGCTGCAGGTAGATCTGACCGTCGGTGATCGAAATCACGTTGGTGGGGATGTAGGCAGACACGTCGCCTTCCTGCGTCTCAATGATGGGCAGGGCGGTCAGCGAGCCGCCACCGTTCTCATCCGAGAGCTTGGTGGCACGCTCGAGCAGGCGGCTGTGGAGGTAGAACACGTCGCCGGGGTAGGCCTCACGACCTGGAGGACGACGCAGCAGCAGCGACAGCTGGCGGTAGGCCACGGCCTGCTTGGACAGATCGTCGTAAACCACCAGCACGTGCTTGGGACACTTGCCTTCCTTGCCCTGCCACATGAAGTGCTCGCCCATCGCACATCCGGCGTAGGGGGCGATGTACTGCAGCGGGGCGGAGGTGGATGCACCGGCCGACACCACGATGGTGTAGTCCATGGCACCGTTGCGGGTGAGCGTGTCGACCACGCCGGCCACGGTGGAGTCCTTCTGACCCACGGCGACGTAGATGCATACCACGGCGTCGTCGGTTCCCCAGAACTGCTTCTGGTTGATGATGGTGTCCAGGCCCACGGCGGTCTTGCCGGTCTTGCGGTCGCCGATGATCAGTTCACGCTGGCCACGGCCGATGGGAATCATCGAGTCGATGGCCTTGATGCCGGTTTGCAGCGGCTCGGTCACGGGTTGACGAGCGGCGATGCCCGGTGCGACGATGTCCAGCTTGCGAGTGCCCTCGGCGTCGATGGCGCCCTTACCGTCGATCGGGTTGCCCAGCGGGTCGACCACGCGGCCCAGCAGTGCGGAACCCACAGGCACTTCCAGCAGGTTGCCGGTCGTGCGAACGGTGTCGCCTTCGCACACGGCCAGTGCGTTGCCGTAGATCACGGCACCGACGGTGTCTGCTTCAAGGTTCATCGCCTGGCCCATGATCTTGCCGTGTTCGGTGTCGAACTCGAGCAATTCACTGGCCATGCAGTTGGCCAGTCCATAGATACGGGCAATACCGTCACCTACCTCGACGACGCGGCCAACTTCGGCCACTTCGAGTTCGCTGGAGAACTGTTCGATCTCCTGCTTGATGACGGCGGTGATCTCGTCGGTCTTGATCTTCACGACTCTTGTCCTGTGCAAGAAGGCCCGTGCGACATGCACGAGCGAATGGGGCTCAGTTGCCTGAACCCTCAGAGAATGAATCAACATTGGCGGCGATGCGTGCTGCAGCGCCGCTGCGAATGGTCTGTTCCAACTGCTGCAGCTTGGCGGCGATCGATCCATCGACGAGTTTGTCGCCAACGCGGATCTTCAGGCCGCCGAGCATCGATGCGTCTACCCAGGCGTGCACCACGGGCGTCTTGCCCAGTGCCTCTTCGAGGCCTTTGGTGACAGCGGCGTTCATGGCGTCGTCCATGGGCGATGCCGTCCAGACATCGACCTCAACCTTGCCCATGGCCTCGTGCACCAGATCACTCAACGCGGCGTGCACCGATTCGAGATGGCCCAGGCGCTGGTTGGTGTTGAGGACCAGGAGGAACCGCATCGTCAGATCGGTGATGCGACCATCAAAGATGCCTCGCAGCGAAGCAGCTCGACGCTGAGCATCCACGACAGGGGAGTCGAGGAAGCTCGCGAACGAGGCATTGCTGCGGGCCAACTCGACGACCTGCTCAAGTTCGTCTGCGACTTCGAGAATGGTCTCGTCGCCGCCGGCGTCCTTGGCCAGTTCGAACAGGCTCTGGGCATAGACCCGTGCAAGTGTGTCGGCAGTTGCCATCGACATGCGGCTCAGCCCGCCTGGGCTGTGGCCGTCTCCTTGAGCGAGTGCATTTCCTTGAGGGCGTCCTCGACGAGGTCCTGCTGATCAGCCGGCTTGAGTTCACGCTCGATGATCTTGCTGGCGACCGCAGTGGCCAGTTCAGCTGCGTGTCCGGACAGATCCTTGATCGCAGCCTGACGGGCTGATTCGATTTCGGCGGTCGCCTGCGATCGCATGGACTCAAGTTCAGCTTCAGCCTTGGCACGCAGTTCTGCGGCGTGGGCTTCGGCGTCGACGCGAGCACGGTCACGGGTGGCTTTGGCTTCCTTGCGGGCCGCGGCCAATTCGGTTTCCTGACGGGCGAGCGAGTCAGCGGCGTCCCGACGGGCAGCCTCAGCCGATTCGATCTCCTGCAGGATCTTCTTCTCTCGTTCATCAAGACCCGCGAGGATCTTGGGCCAGACGAGCTTGGCGGCAATGCCGAAGAACGTCATGAACACGACGATGGTCGTGACCATGGGGATCAGCTTGACGTCCATGGGGCCGGATGAGCCACCTTCGGCGGCCAGCATCATCTGCAATGCTTCATGCAGCATCGGAATACTCCGGGGAGGGGCTCACTCCCCGGAGCCCCGCCGTGCGAGGCTCCGGGAAGATTGAGCGTGATCCAAACTCAGAGGATGGCCAACAGACCGACGACCACGGCGAAGAGGGCAACGCCTTCCACCAGGGCCGCGGTAATGATCATGTTGGTGCCGATCGTGCCGGCCATTTCGGGCTGGCGGGCGATGGCCTGCACGGCACCGCCACCAATCTGGCCGATACCAATGCCGGCGCCAACGGCGCCGAATGCAGCGGCGATGCCGCCACCAATGGCCTTGAGGCCGGTACCAGTGCCGGTTGCGGCAGCAGCAGCGTCCGCGGTCTCTTGTGCCATCGCTGCATCAGCGACGAGCGCGAGACCGAGAAGTGCCAGAGCAGTCGTGAGGATGTTCTTCATGGCTGTGTGTTTCGCGATTCTCTGTCGGCCCTGATGGGCCTGATGGGCACTGTGGGGATGCCCCTGTAGTGAGGGAAAGCGACGTGCAGCCCACGTGTTGCACGCCGAGGTAGATCGATACGGTCAGGCCGCTGCAGGCTCCGCATGGTCCTCGTGGTGATGGTCATCGTGGAAGTGGGTCATCTGCCCGATGAAGATCGTGGTGAGGAACATGAAGATGAACGATTGCAGGAAGGCGACGAAGAGCTCGAGGAACGAGATCAAGATGGCCGCGATCACGGCCACCAGCTCGATGCTGCCGGTGACGAACCAGTCACCGGTGGACATGTTCCACGCGGTCAGACCAAAGCCGGTGACCACCGCGAGCAGCGTGTGGCCGGCCAGCATGTTGGCGAACAAACGAATGGCCAATGCGGCTGGCTTGATGATCATGCCCAGCAGTTCCACCGGCAGCATGATCGGCAGCAGGTAGAGGGGGGCACCACCAGTGAGGTGCTCGCACCAGCCCTTGACGCCCAAGGAGCGGAAGCCTTGGAACTGAATGGCCACGAAGGCGAACATCGCCAGGGCCAGCGTCACGCTGAGATTGCTGGTTGCCGTGCCACCGACAGCGGCCCAATGGTCGGGCATGCCTTCGATGAAGTGTCCGCCGAGGTGCTGCATGTCCATGATCGGAATCAGGCCCAGCAGGTTGCAGGTGAGCACGAAGAAGAACAGCGACAGCAGGAAGGGCGTGAAGGCGGGGGCGTACTCTTTGAGCACGGGCCGGATCACGTTGTTCAGCAGATAGAGGGTGATGACCTCGACCAACTGCGCCAGACGGCCCTTGGTGAGGTATCGGGGGGCGCCCAGCGTCTCATTGCCAGTGCTGATGGCCTTGGCCGACATCAGCAGCACGGTCATGCCCACGATGAAGGCCAGACCAAGGCCCGTCATGTGCATGGAGAGTTCACCAATGAACGGCAGTTCGCTCGCGACGGTCTTGTCCGTCACGTGGTCGATGGGGCTGCCAGCAGCGAGAAAGTTAGCAATCAGGCTCATCGGTATTGGTGTCGGAAGGAGTGGGTGAATCACCGGCGGGCGGCGTCAGTCGTCTGAAGATGCTCGTTGCGATTCGGGCCTCAAAAAACAGCACGAAGAGCAGGGTGAGCAGTGTTCCCGAAAGCAACGGCGCCGCGGGAATTTGAGCCGCGAAGTATAGCAACACGCAGCCCCCGATGGCAGCCACAAGTCGACTCATTCCGGCAGCGAGCAGGGTCATGGCGGCGGCGAAAATGGGCCGCTCCTGACCAGGTCGAATAACCACCGTCAGAACCACTGAAATCACCCCGGCAATGCCCGCGCCCAGGGCCGTCTGCGGCCCTGCTGACGGGGCCTCGGCTAGGGCCATCGCGCCACCCCAGCCGAGCCCGGCACCCAGCAGTGCGGCGATTACATTGGCCGCGATCAGGCGCCCCGTGGGCAGGGTGGTCTGGATCGGCGATTCAGGCATCGTCGGCACGCTCCTTCTTGCGGCCACGCTCCATCCGCCGGTTCTCGGCCAAGGCCGATCGGATGAACCCGGTCATCCCCACCACGAGTCCGGCGACGGCCCCCACGATGGTGAACACTTTCTCCGTCCCCGCCAGCCAGTCGATGCCCCAGCCGATTAGCAGGCCTGCGATCAGCTCGCACACGAGTGTCCAGCCCACGCCGAACATCCGCCAAATCCCGGCGGTATCACTGTTGGGTTGGCCGGTGGGCAATGGCATCGCGGGATGGTACTTGGGCGGGGGGCCTTTTCCCGCAATCTGCGGCGAGATACCATCCATACCCCATGGCCATCGATCCCAAGGACATCATCGACGTCTCACCCACCGAACTGGGCACGGCTGAGCGTCTGTTCATCCCCGCCATTGTCAAAGGGCTGGGCACCACGTTCCGCCACATGCTGGGCAACGTGGGCCGTGATGGCTCCAACACCAAGAACATCCATGTGGTGCAGTACCCCGAGCAGAAGCGTGACCATCGCGATGTGCTCGACGGCGGCCAATACCGACAAACCTTCCGCGGCGTGCATCGTCTCAACCGAGATGAAGACGGCCGTGTGCGATGCGTGGCCTGTTTCATGTGTGCCACGGCCTGCCCGGCCAACTGCATTCACATTGTCGGGGAAGCGTCGCCGTGGGAAGACCGCGAGAAGTACCCCAAGCAGTTCGACATTGATGAACTGCGATGCATCTTCTGCGGCATGTGTGAAGAAGCCTGCCCTGTGGACGCCATCGAGCTGACGCCCCGATACGAAGTTGTCGGTCTTACGCGCAATGAGATGGTGTTCGACAAGGCGAAGTTGCTCGAGGTCTACGATCAGACCTGCGACGACAAGCCCATGTGATCGCTCACGAGCTTCGCCAGAATCGCGGTTGCAGCAGCACCAGCACGACGAAGAATTCCAGCCGGCCCACCAGCATCAAGAAGCACAGCAGCAGCTTCGATGGATCGGTGAGCCATCCGTAGTTACACGTGGCACCCACGGCATCGATGCCCGGACCGATCGTGCACGTCGTGGCCAGGCTCGCCGACGCTGCAGTCGCAAACGAAATGTCATTGGCGCTCGACTCGATGGCTAGCAGGGCGATCGTGCCGATGGCGATCATCGTGATCATGCCCAGCAGAAAGACGAGTGTCATGGTTTGTTGCTGCGTATCGATGGTTCGTGAGCCAACCCGCAACGGCCGAACAACATCGGGCCGGAAGAACCGTTCCAGTTCACGCAGCAACACACGCGCCGCGATCCAGATGCGGATGACCTTCACGCCGCCGGCCGTGGACCCTGCAGAGCCACCCACGAACATCAGCAGCAGGACCATCGTCTTGGCGGCGACGGGCCAGAGATCCCAATCTGATGTCGCGTAGCCAGTGCTGGTTTGTTGTGACGTCACGGTGAACGTGGCCTGCCGGATTGCTTCGCCTGGCGTGGCAGCAAGGTGTTGGCCGTCGGTCAGCTCGATCGAGCCACCCATGACCACGGCGATCGCCACAACGGTGCTGCCAATTGCCAGCAGGGACAGAAACACCTTGAATTCGGTGTCGGCCAGTGCGGCACGCCATCGTCCTTTGAGCAGGGCATGCAGCACCCCGAAGTTCGACGCAGCCACGATCATGAACACGATCAACACGATGTCGATGTACAGGCTGTCGGGACGGCCAATGCTCGCGTTCTTCGTGCTGAATCCCCCGGTCGCCATGGTGGTGAACGTGTGGTTGGCGGCATCGAACCAGCCCATGCCGCCAGCAAGCAGCAGCATGAACAGCGTCACGGTGAGGCCGAGATAGATCTGCCACAACCGTCGGGCAGCATCTCGCACGCTCGGACGTGGCCCGGCGGGGTCAGGGCCTGGGGCTTCAAATTGAAACAGCCGCTTGGCGCCAATGCCCAGCCCCGGCAATACGGCCACGAACAGCACCAGAATGCCCAGGCCGCCAAGCCACTGCAGAATTGAGCGCCAGAACAACAGCGCGTCGGGGACCGCTTCGATGTCCTGCAGAATCGTCGCGCCAGTTGTGGTGAGCCCGCTGGTGGCTTCAAACAGACAGTTGATCGCGTTGCTGAACGGATTGGCGGCCTCCACGCCGCTCGCCGTGTGTGCCCACACCAGGAATGGGGTTGCCGCCACGCACCCACCGATGGCCCAGGACAGCGTCGTCAGCAGGGCCGCTTCGCGACGGGTCATGCGATACGGACGCGTGATCGACTCACCATCAATGCCCGTGGTGTGCAAGGTGCATGCCCCGCGGCCCAGGAACCACGCGGCAGAGCCCACCCCCACAGCCGCCAGCCCGGTGTACAGCAGGCTCAACTCGGCGGCCAATGCGCTGCCGCTCGATCCACCGGGCAGTACAAAGAACAACACGGCCACGGCGGTCAGCACACAGCCGAGCAACTGCACCACGCGACCGAGCTGGGCAGCGAGGAAGGTGGTGTTCACGACGTCGCTCGAATGTCGAAGAGCTGGCGCAGGTGATCTTCCGTGTCGGTCGTCGAGATTGCCAGCACACGGCGGCCCGGGACAAGCACGCTGTCCGGACCGGGCACGAACGCGGTGCCGTCTGATCGTTCAGCTGCAACGATCACCACTGGCGGATGCATGTGGACATCACGCAACGGCACGCCGCACATGGTTGCGTTGTCGCCCAGAGGCGCCCGCATCAACAAGAGGCCGTCGCCGCCGAACTGCAACGGCTCGAACGTGGTGGCATGGAGGAAGCGGCGAATCTCACGCACGGCGGCTGTTTGCGGATTGAAGGTTTCGGTGATGCCGAGCTTCTCAAGCAGCGGGGCGAACTCGTTGCGGTGAAGCACCGGCAGCACGTGATGCACACCCATGCGAGCTGCATGCCCGCACGCCAGCAGATTCTGTTCATCCGAACAAGTGGAGATGAATGCGTCGACCTGTTCAAGGTGCTCGTCGTCGAAGACTTCAGGCTTCGCCGGGTCGGCGCAGAGCACGGTGACAAAGTCCAGCTGTTCACTTACCCAGGTGGCTCGGTCGTGATCCGGTTCAAAGACACGAATGTCGAATGCGGCAGGCCCCAGCGCTCGGCACAACCACATGGCCGATGGTGCACTGCCGTAGATGGCGATCTGACGGCGGCCCAGTGATGGGCTGCCGAGCAGTGCGTGGGCGGCGTCCATGGCATCTTGCTGTGCGACAAGCAGCACCTCATCACCGGCGCACAGCCGTGTTTGGGCGGTGGGCAGCTGCGTGTGGCCGTCGCGGCACACCGCGGCGAGCCGGGTGCCGGCAGGCATCTGCACATCGCGTAAGCGCTCGCCGCATGCATCGGATGCGGGGTCAACGGCGAACTGTTGCATCTCGATGCCGCCGCCGAATTGCTCGATGGCGCTGGCTTCGGGATTGCGCAATCGAGCCGCCATGGTGCGGGCAAGGGCGCGATCGGGCGAAAACAATCGACTTACACCAAAGAGCGATGCGTAGTCGAGATCAGAATCACGCAGCAGCCCGCTGTGATCGACGCGGGCCATGGTGCGGCTGGCGCCCAACGCGCGAGCGAGTGCACAACACACCAGATTGACTTCATCGCTGGCGGTCGTGGCAATCACGGCATCGGCGGTGGCGACGCCCGCTTGCCGCAACACATGGCTGGCGCTGGCCACGCCATGCACGATGGCCACATCGAGATGCTCGGCGAGATCATCGGCCTGCTGGTCGTCTGATTCGATGACCGTGACCGCATCCCCGGCGTTGGCAAGCACTTGGGCTGCAGATCCGCCGATTGAACCTCCGCCGCAGATGATGACGTCCATGGGGGATCCTTCGTGGATAGCTTGGGCACGACCACAAGCTCGGCGGCAGTCTACCAGTCCTCAACTGGGTGAATCCGCCCTCACCGCCTTGAATCGCCTCCGGAATGCTGCTGTGATCCTTGACGGGGGGATGGCAGACCCTGCATACTGGGCTTGGGAGAACAGGAGACTCGGGCGATCGGTGTCGATCCAAGGGGCTCCAGTGAGTCAATACGAGATCTGGAGTAGCGATGGGGACCATCACAAAGAAGGACTTGGTTGACAGAATCGCGAGCCAGACGGATCTGAAGCGATCCGATGTTCGTGAAGTCATCCAGGCGTTCCTCGACAACGTGATCGATGAACTTGGCGACGGCAACCGTCTCGAATTTCGTGACTTTGGCGTCTTCGAGATTCGTGAACGTGCCGCCCGCATGGCGCAGAATCCCCGCACGCTCGAGCGTGTGCCGGTACCTGCCCGCAAGACAGTGAAGTTCAAAGTGGGCCGCTTGATGAAGCGGGCCGTTGATGAAGAGGTCGCGGCGGATGCCGTCGTGTCGGAAGGTACGGGCGAGTTATCAGCACACTGATCGCCCATTGAAGGTCGGCACCGTGTCCGGCCTGGGATCCACACATGTCCGGCGCAACGCAAGGACACAGCTCCTCCTCGGTGCGGCACGATGCGGCCCGAGCCGATGCCGATTTGGCTGAAGCACTTCCGCCTGCATCCATCACTGCCGAAATGAGCGTGTTGGGTTCGCTGCTCATTGAGCCGCACGCCTGCGGTGATGTCGTGCAGTTGCTCGCAGGCAAGGACGACTTCTGGCGGCCCAGCCACGGTCATCTGTACGAGACGATCGTGTCGCTGTACGACCAGCGACAGAGTGTGGACCTCGTGCAGTTGCAGGAGGCACTCGCGGACAAGGGCCTGCTTGAGACCGTCGGTGGTTCGGAGTACCTGATCCAGCTTGTCGAGGGTGTGCCCACCGCGGCCCACGCCTCGCACTACGCCAAGATCGTGCGTGACAAGTCGATGCTGCGGCAGCTCATCAATGCCACCCGCGGCATTCTGCAAGAGGCTCACGATCGACCCGAAGACGCCAGTTCGCTGCTTGATGAAGCCGAACGCCGGATCTTCGAGATTGCCCAGAAGGCCGAGACATCGCGAACGGCCGATCTCAAGACGCTCATTCGTCAGACGGTGGAACGTCTCGAAGAGGGCGACGGGGGGATGCGGGGGCTGTCCAGTGGGTTTGGCGATCTCGACGGCATGCTGCAAGGCATGCAGCCGGGCGAAATGCTGATCCTCGCGGCGCGGCCGTCGATGGGGAAGACGGCGCTGGCGCTCAACATCGCCGAGAACCTCGCCGTCCATGGCGACGGCGTCGGGGTGTTCTCCTTGGAGATGGGTGCCGAGCAGCTCGTGCAGCGACTGCTGTGTTCGAGGGCGGGCATCAGCGGTGAACGCATGCGAAGCAACAGTCTCCGCAAAGATGAGTACCGCGCGCTCTTCAACGCCTGTGGCGAACTCGACGCCGCTCCGCTGTACATCGATGACACACCCGGCCTCACGTTGCTGCAGTTGCGAGCCAAGGCTCGACGCATGCATCAGAAGCACGGCATCAAGGCCCTCGTGATCGACTATCTGCAGTTGATGTCCATGGGTGGCCGCGTGGAATCGCGTCAGCAGGAAGTGTCAGAGATCAGCCGCGGCATCAAGGCGCTCGCTCGCGAGTTGCACGTGCCGGTGGTCTGCCTCAGTCAGCTCAACCGAGGTGCGACGCAACGTGAAAACCACGAGCCGCGTTTGAGCGATCTGCGTGAGTCAGGTGCGATCGAGCAAGATGCTGACGTCGTCTTGCTGTTGCACCGCGAGGCGTACTACCACTCCGACGATGAGTGGCGTGATGAACATCCGGATCTGTTGAACCTCGCCGAAGTGATCGTTGCCAAACAGCGCAATGGCCCGACAGGACGTGTGAAGCTCACATGGGAATCCAGTTCCACACGCTTCCACGATTACACCGGTCGCACAGATCCCATGTCGACGGGATCCAGCGGCACGCCGTGGGGTGATTCCGGACCGGCACCCGTTGATCCCGGGGCGCCGCCACCGGCTGGCGACGGCTGGGATGACGATCTGCCTGCCTGAGTGTCGATTCAGGCGGGGGACGCGTCCATCGCGACCAGGCTCCACACCATCACAGCGATCCAACCTGCCAGGGCGATGCCGCCCCATGCACGGCCCAGTGTGCGGCCGGGCAGATAGATCATCGCCAACATCACTGTGAACGCGGCCATCAACACCAATGCCGTGGTGCCCCCGGTGGGCAGGCCGATGGGTTCGATCAGAGACGACACGCCCATTACCAGCACGATGTTGAACAGGTTGGATCCAATGATCGTGCCCACGGCCATGTCGTTCTCATTACGCACCGAAGCAACAACAGCGGTGGACACCTCCGGGAGGCTCGTGGCCACCGCCACGATGGTCAGTCCAATCACCGCTTCGGAGACGCCGAAGTTTCGTGCCAGATCCACGGCGCCGGTTTCGGCTGCACCAGCACCGCCCAGCAGGAGCACCAGGCCCGCAATGACCAGGCCCAACGCACTCCACCACGGCATCGGTATCTTGCCCACCGCAGCACTGGCTTCTTCCATGAGTTGGGCGTCGTCGGCGCGCAAGGCCGCGGCAAACCACCACAGGCAGACCAGAATGAAGGCCCCAAGCAGCAGAAGGCCGTCGGCACAGGCCAGTCCACTGCCGTCGGCGTCCGGACCCGGTGGAAGCATCATCAACGCGATGAAGCCTGCGGTCACACCCAGCAAGATGCCCAGATTGCGACGCAGCCCCGTGCCGGACATTGTCAACGGGCTGATCAGACAGGCCAGCCCCAGCACGAGGCCAATGTTGGCCATGTTCGACCCGACGATGTTGCCCCAGGCCAACTTCGCTCCCGCTGGTGATTCCAACACGGCCACCACGTTCAGGGCCAGTTCTGGTGCGCTTGTGCCGAAGGCCACGATGGTCAGGCCGATCATCAGAGGCGACACGCCGGCCCGATGCGCCAGATTCGAGGCCCCGGTCACCAGCAGGTGTCCGCCGGCGATCAATGCGGCGACCCCTAGAATCAGCAGCATGGCTGCACTGGGGGTGCTGATCGGCTGCGCCGTCGCGAACGTATCCTGCACAAGGCTGAGCATGGCGTGGGCAGTGTAGAGAAGCCGACATAGACGTACCGCGTGTCTTCCCCAATGGCAGAGGCAGATCCCTGAGCATGGACTACGCACAACTCCTCAAGGCCGCCGCCCACGGCGACGACCAGGCCTGGAGCGAACTGGTCAAGGCCCTCGCCCCTCGAGTGCACGGGTTGATCGTGGCCAACACTCGTGATCCCGATTTGGCGGAGGAAATCACGCAGTCGGTATTCTGCACCGTCGCCGAGCGGGTGCACGATTACGTCGAGCAGGGCAGGTTGGAGGCGTGGGTCTTCCGCATCGCGATGAACCGCCTGCGGGACGAAATGCGTCGCCGCACCCGCCATGCCAAGCCGGTGGGTGATGTGGGCTTCCCCGAGGCCCAGCAGTCCGGCCGCGAGGATCGGCCTGCCTATGTCCGGACGGATGACGAAACCGCCTCGGCCCTGTGGGATGCCGTGCGAGATCTATCGCCGCAGGATCAGGAGATCTTGCATCTGCGGCATGTGGCCGGCATCAGCTTCAAGACGATCGCCGAGATGCTCGACACCCCGGTGGGCACCCTGCTGGCCCGCCATTTTCGGGCTCTCAAGCGGCTTCGGGCCCAGTTGGGGCCTGTTTTTCCCGAGTTTGAACTCTCTGAAGAGGACCAGCAATAGCCCGGTGCCACGGGCGTTGGACAGAGGCACATGGATCAGGACTACCAAGACACTCGATTGGACGACACCGATCATCGGCTGATCGATCGGCTCGACACCACGCCACCTAGTCCCATTCCGGCGGGCCTGGTGGATCGCGTCCTGCAGGCCAGCATGCCGGCACTGATGGCCGGTCGTGCTCGTGACGTCACGCGTCTGCGGTGGCCGGTGGTCGTGGGCCGTCTCGCGGTGGCGGCCATGCTCGGCGTCGCCGTGGTCATCGGCTTCTGGTCCACGCCTAGTGGCTCGACTTCAGGCACGTTTGGACTGCCACTTACTGCAGATCTTGGCGACCAATCGTCCACGGCCATGCTCGCGTCGGGCCCGTTTGAGTGGCGCGATGGCCCCCTGCTCACGCTCTTGGCCGTCAAGGATGTGGGCTACGAACAAGCACTGGGTGATCTGGAGACGGTCGTGCATACGGTCGGCACCGGACGCATGAACATGCTCGGTTTGGTTGACGATGAAGGACCACATGACCGTGTGGAAGCTGAACTGCTCACGGTCACCTCGGTGGCAGGAGGCGCATCATGAAGGCGACGACTCGTTCCAAACTGGCCGGACTGGGCATCGTGATCGTGGCCGTGTCATTGGCGCTGGGTGTGCGAAGCACACAGCATGTCGCCGCCGTCGAAGACCACGACGCCTTCATCGATCGCTACATGGACGTCGCCGATCAGATCGATCCGGATCTGGCCAATCGGCTGCGATCCATGTGCCAGATCGATCCCGCTGGCTTCGAGGTCGTGTTGCGTCGACTTGGTCCCATGTTGTCGGGCTTGGCCGATCTGCAGCGGGAACATCCCGTGCTGTACCAGCGCAAGATCGAGGAACTGCATCTCGAAGCCACCGTGGCGGCACTTGCCGTCGAGGCACGGCGAGCTGAGTTGTTCGGCGATGAGCGGGACATGATCCAGCAACAAGCCATGCGAGCGCAGCTCACGGCCATGGTGCGGGCGCAGGTGCTCACCAGCATTGAGAACCAGTCACTGTTCATCGAGCGACTTCGCGACCATCTGGCAGATCTGGAAGCCCGGCTCGCCGCAGAGTCGTCCAATGTGGATGGCACGGTTACCCGTCGCGTGGACGAACTTCTCGCCCCCTGACACGGCATGCTCGCCAGTGGGTAGCCTCTGGCAGTCATGTCCAGTGGACACCGCACAGGTCGCATGTTGGCCACCGCCTTTCTGGCGTTGGTCGTGCTTGCCACCATCGTCACGTTGCCCTGGACGCTGTCCCGTACCGGCGAAAACGGCACTGGTCCACGCACATTCGAAGCCACGCATCCCGTGATGGCGCTGCAGTCACCGTCTTGGGTGGATCCATTGGGGACCGATCGACTGGGCCGCAGTCTCGCCGCGCGCATGTTGCTGGGGGGCGGCATCTCACTGGTGGTGGGGGTGTGCGCCGCTGGCACCGCCCTGGTGCTGGGCACCATGTGGGGCATGCTGGCCGCGATGGCCGGCGGCCGGGTTGATGCGCTGGCGATGCGTATCGTGGACGTGCTCTACGGGCTGCCCAGCGTGCTGCTGGTGGTCGTGTTGGCGGTGGCGTTGGAAGGCATTTGTGAACGACTGAGCATTGAGTCAGGCACTGCCCGGATGATGCTGGATCTGGGCGCCTTGTTCGTCGCCATCGGTGCGGTGGGGTGGCTCACCCTTGCTCGCGTGGTGCGGGGACAGATGCTCAGTTTGAAGACGCGACCGTTCATCGATGCGGCCCGCGTGGCCGGCGTAGGACGGTGGCGCATGATTCGTCGCTACTACCTGCCGCATCTGGCCGGACCGGTGCTCGCCTACACCGCGCTCATCGTTCCCACGGCGATGTTGGCTGAGGCCTTCCTGTCCTTCTTGGGTATCGGCGTCCGTGAGCCGCTGCCCAGCTGGGGATCACTGGCGGCCAGCGGGTTGTCGGAACTCAATCCAGTTCGCTTTCGTTGGTGGCTGCTCGTGCCACCGTGCGTGTTGATCGCCTGCACATTGGTGTCGCTCACCGTGCTCGGTGAGGCATTGCGGGTACGGCTCGACCCACGACAGGCGGACGCGGCATGAGCGTGCAACTACGAGTTGACGATCTCGCGCTGGGTGTACGTGGTGGCGACACACTCGTACAGCACGTGTCGTTCGAACTGCACGGCGGAACCCGCACGGCGCTCGTAGGCGAAAGTGGCAGCGGAAAGTCACTCACCGTGCTGTCGATTGCAGGCCTGCTCCCTTCGGCCATCGAACAGCGGTCCGGAGACATCTGGTTGCGTGGGACGTCGTTGGCGTCATGGAGCAGCGCACGCAGGCGCAGCCTGTGCGGCACCTCGATCGGCGTGGTCTTTCAAGAACCCATGACAGCACTCAATCCTGTGATGACCATTGAAGCGCAGATGCTCGAAGCGCGTCGCCGTTTCACCGGTGGGGCAGCCGACTCAGCATGGGTGAGTGATGCGCTCGGGGCCATGGGCTTCGACGATCCAAGACGTGTGCAACAGGCCTGGCCGCATCTGCTCAGCGGCGGCATGCGCCAGCGCGTGTTGGTGGCCATGGCATTGGCGGCCAATCCTGATGTTATCCTCGCCGACGAGCCCACGACGGCGCTCGACGCACTGACTCGATCACTGGTGTTGCAACGCTTAACTACCGAGGCCTCGCGTGGCGCGTCGGTGCTGCTGGTCACACATGACTTGGCCTCCATCGAGACCTGGGCCGATCAGGTGATCGTGATGCGGGCGGGGCACGTGTGCGAGTGCGGGCCTGCTGCGGCCGTGCTCAACGATCCGCTGCACCCGTACACCGCAGGGTTGCTGGCCTGTACGCCCACCTTGGCTGGCACCGGGCTTGTCGATCTACGAACCACGGTGGATGCAGACGCATTGGCCCGACCTGTGGATGGCCATGGGTGTCCCTGGTGGCCTGACAAGGGGGGATACGAGCTCATCGAGGTGGGAAATGACCGCCAAGTGGGTGTTTCACGCGAACCGTGAATGGCCACGGTGCGTTGGTGATTGTCAGACAGGAGACGGAGCGTGTGAGACCCAACTGGAGATCTCGACATGTCCGCACCACTGCGCATCCCCCGAATTGAAGACGCCCGAGGCCCCCGCGAAGCGGTGGCATTTGCCGCATTGCACGAGCGATGGCACATCCCTGTGCTTGGTCGCGATTCGGAGTGCATGCCCTATCTGTCGCTTGAAGATGACAGCCCCACGTTGCTGTTGTTCACCACTCGTCGCAAGGCGTCACAAGTGGTGGACGGTTGGATCGCACCCGCGGTCGACACCGATGTCCGTGTGGCCACGTGCGACCGCGCGGCGATGGCGACGCTGTTGAACAAGTTGTTGGACCGCGGCATCAGTTGGGCACGCATCAATCACGGACCGAGCACCATTCGCCTGCCATTGGAATCGGTCGCCGGCGCCATGCGTGTGGTCAGTCAGGGACAGCCGCTCGCCCCGGCGCAGCATCTGTTCATTCTGCGCGACCCGATCACCCCGGCATCGCCATTCGTTGAAATCGTGCATGAACAGCCGTGCTTGCGTTTGTTCATGGACTACGACCGTGCCGTCGCTCGAGCGATGACACTGGGCGCGCTCATTGAGTCACCGGCTAGTGCCGTGGTGCCGGTGGAGCGCGACGACCTTACGGTAATGTTGCGCCGCTTGCGTGCGCAAGGCGTGGAGTCGATAGTGCTTGATGGTCCTGGTGGAAGCCAGTGGGTGGGCATCGATACGGCGCTGCGAGATCGCCTCGCTGCCTGAGTTCGTCACCCCGGTTGCAGTTCTTGCCCGGTTTCCATGTCGAGCAGTTTCCATTGGCACTCGCGGGCGAGCCGCATGATCACCAGCCAGGCGATCTCTTCTTCGACCAATGACAGCAGCATCTGCGTGACGGGGTCTTGCCCTGGCGAGAGATCGATGCGGATGCCTGGGCCCCAGAGCACATCCTCGCCCTCACGCTCAGGGCGAGTGTTCATGCCCGCGAGCGTGGCGAGGACATCGGCGCGGCTGCCTAGGTCGGGGCCGTCGTTGTCGCGTGCCAGGATGACGAACTGCTGTGGCATGTGGGTCGAATGCTATCAGGGACGTGCCTCGAGGAGATCGGCGATGCGATCGACAAGGGCGCCCAATGGCGTTGGCTTGGTGAAGTAGGCGTCCACACCGTGTGCATGGGCATAGGCCTCATGGCGTCGACCTTCATTGGCGGTGACCATCACGACAACGGGAGTCGCCGCGAGCGCACGGGCTTCGTCCAGCACAAGGAATCCGCTGCGACCGGGGAGCATGAGATCCAGCACCATGGCGTCGGGCACTTCAGCGTGCATCGCTGCCACGGCTTCATTGCCGTCAGCCGCTTCGCTGATACGGGCCCCTTGTGATTGCAGTGCCAGCACCATGCTCGCCCGAATGTCGTCGTCATCATCTACGACAAGCACGTGGCGGTCTGTGAGTCGCTGTTCCATGTCAGGCGGCCTCATGCCGCAGCACGCCTGCAGCGCTCAAGGAGCGATTGATGATGGCATCGTGGTCTGCATCACTGAGCCAGTCGAGTGACCGAATGCGCCGTTCCAGCCCGGCGGGCATGGACTTGCCCTTGTCTTCGTGAGGCGGGCGGCTCTTCCAGCGGCGGTGAATCCACAGGTACTGCTCGGGATATCGGCGGACGAGCTGTTCGAGCGCCCAGGTGTACCGGGCGGTCACCCAGTAGAGCGGGTTGTCCTTGTCGGCCCACATGTCGGGAGTGATCACCTCCTGAACATGGGCGTGGTACTGCACGCCAGGCCCGGTGCGAAAGGCACCGGCCACAACGATGGGTATGTTCTGCGTGATCGCCAGCAGCCCGATCGACTTGTAGGCGGAGGCGAGACGGCCAAAGAAGGGCACGAAGACACCGCGGGGGCCGGCATTCTGATCAGCGATGAATGCCAGATGTTCACCGCGTTCAAGGATGGCCTGCATCTCAGGAGCGGCCCCGAACTTGGTGATGATGCGCATGCCCCACGACTGGCGAATGCCCAGCAGCCAGCGGTTCATCAGTTCGTTGTTCAGTGGCCGCGCCAGGGCGTTGAGCTTGAGGCCCAGCATCGACAGCGTGTAGCCCAGCAGCTCCCAGTTGCCCATGTGGCCAGTGAGCAGAATGGTTGGCTTGTCGCCGTGCAGTACATCCACCGCCGGCGCGACATCGGACATGTCGACGTGCTTCCACCAGCAGTTGGGTTGAATGAACCTGTCCATCGCGATCGCATCAACGAGTGCAAGGCGAAAAAGATACTGCGTGGAGGCCACGGCTCTGGCATGGGCCTGTTGCTCGGTGAGCTCTGGCCACGACTGCATGATGTTGTGCTTTGCTCGGGCGGTACGTGTGGGACACGCCGCCGCGTACACCTTGGCAGCGACATCGGCAGTGGCTTGATTGCGCTGTGGTGAAAAACACCTCGCGACTGAGGCCATCAGGCGTGCAGGCACGTACTCGGCGAGATTCCGAGCGAGCGTGCGGGAGCGTCCCATGTGCGTGGCTGTGGCGAGTCGGGCCGACCTCAGTGGTCGGTTCGGCCCGTCAGGATGTCCAGACGACGCTGGTTGAGGATCGGGATGCGAGCCTCACGAGCGGCGTCGAAGAGCGTCTGATAGTCCTCGAAGATCTGCCGCTTGCGGGTGTAGTCCTGCCACTCCTGCGGAGACAGCGAGGCACCTTGTGGCCGCTCGGGGAGAATCGGCTGGTCGCCGAGCACGAGGAAGTCTAGATCGCCGGGCAGTGTGTCACCTTCGTGCACTTCACCACCCCAACGGCGGATGCGCTCACGCAGGTACCGGGCTTCATCTTCGGTGGATGCACCATCGTTGTTCAGGTCGAACTTGCCGTGCACCATGAATCGGAAGGTGTAGGCAGGGTCGTATACGGCGTTGGCCACAACGTCATCCACCAGCACGGGGCGACGAAGATTGGATCGGGTGATCTTGGCGGTCGAGGTGTTCTCGCCGACCTTGAGCACCTGCAGGCTCGCCTTGCCACGGGGCATGATGCCGTCGTCGGAGGGGCGAATCTGCGCAGGGTCGTCGAACACTTCAAACGTCATGCCCAGCACGATGTGATCTTGACGACCGCGATCGAGATAGACCCGATCGGTACCGACGACTTCGATCACGCGGGCGTCGGCCAGCATGCTCGGGTTGGTGGGCTCGATGCGATCCTTGGCGTAGAGGGCTTCGAGGTCGGCCACGCGGCTGCTGAGAATCGTGTTACGGCGACGCAGGTCGTCGTTCTCGCTCTCGAGGTCGTCGATCTGGTCGGCATAGCGATCGGCGGTGCGTGCTTCAGCTTGTTGGAACTGATCGATGGCGTCACTGATGCGAGCTTCGTGGCGGGAGTCTGCGTCTCTGAAGGGTTCAACTTCAGCGGCAGCGGCCTGCGACACGGCTACCTGCTGCGCTTCGACAGCAGCGAGGCGATCCTTCAGATCGTCGACCGAGGCTTCGGCGCCGGTGACGCGCTGGTTCAAGCTGGCGTTGTTGTTGCGTGCTTCATCAAGGTCACGGTTGAGAGAGTTGATCAGGTCGAGTGCCGTGTTGTCTTCGGCCAGGCCTGCTTCGGTGAGGCGGCCTTGGAGTGAATCCATGGTTTCGCCCGGGTTGCCACCGACGAGGCGCTTCAGATCACCGTTCTCGCCATGCAGCAGGCCGGTGACCGACGAGCGGCCGCGTGTGCTTTGCAGCTGATCCATCCACGGGCTGGTGCGCTCGGACGACGTGGCGTACTCCGACAACGTGCGGTCGGCGTTGTTGACCGACTGCCGCGCTTCACGCAGCTGTCCCCAGATGAGGATCGAGACCACCGCGAGGGCGACGGTCAGAAGAATGAACACAACCAGCGAAATGACGACGCCAGTTCCAGCCGAAGTACGAATGGCCATTGAGAATCTCCGGGACGGATCGACGTGATCCATGTGTCCCCACCAGTACAGGTTGCGTCAAGATACCGGCATTGGGCCTTCCGGTGGGCGTTGGCGTGGGGGCCGATGGCCGCTTTCAGGTCAATGCGACTTGGTGACCCGGGCCACTTCCTGCTCGGTGGTCAGCCCGGCCTCGACTTTGGCCTTGCCAGAGGTCTCCAGGGGGCTCAACAGACCAGCCTGCAAGGCGGCCGAGGCCAGTACCGGGGCCGCCGCCCGTTCCAGGATCAGATCTCGGATGTCGGCGTTCATGCCCAGCAACTCGTACAGGCCAAGACGTCCATGGAATCCGGTCTGCCGGCACTCCCGGCAGCCAGTGCCTGGGGCCTGGCACGACGTGCAGATGCGGCGAACCAGTCGCTGGGCCAGGATGCCCTCCACACTGGAAGCCACAAGGAAGGGTTCCACGCCCATGTCCATGAGACGGGGCATGGCCGAGGCCGAGTCGTTGGTGTGCAGGGTGCTGAAGACCAGGTGGCCCGTGAGGGAGGCCTGCACCGCTGCTTCGGCGGTCTCGCGGTCGCGGATTTCACCCACCATCACGATGTCGGGGTCGTGGCGGAGCACGGCTCGCAGGCCGTCGGCGAAATCGAGCGTGCCGTGCGCCACAGGAATCTGGTTCACACCCGGCAACTGATACTCCACCGGGTCCTCGATCGTGATCGCCTTCACCGAGTCGCTGACGATGCGGTTCAGTGAGGCATACAGCGTGGTCGATTTACCCGAGCCGGTGGGGCCGGTGACGAGCAGGATGCCATGCGGACGAGTGATGAGATCGTCCCAGCGCAGCAGCGTGTCAACTTCCATGCCCAGTTGTTCAAGGCCGATCAACGGGGCGCTGGCATCGAGCAGACGAAGCACGATGCCTTCGCCATGCACCATGGGAATCACGGACACACGCAGGTCGAACATGCGTCCGTCGTGTCGCATGGCGATGCGACCATCTTGTGACCGCCGATGTTCGGCCACGTTGAGACCAGCCATGATCTTGAGTCGCGACACGATGGCGTCGCGGAATCGATTCACGGTGGGCGGTACGCCAGCAGGGGAGAGCACGCCGTCGATGCGATAGCGAATCGCCAGGCTGTGCTCGTAGGGCTCGATGTGCACATCGGTGGCCCGCTCACGGATGGCTTCGATGAGCAGATCGCGCACCAGCTTGATGACGCTGGCTTCTTGGGCCTGATCTTCGGCTGGATCGACAGTGGTCTGGACGTCATCGTCATCACCGCCGAGCGCCTCGAGCGTGTCGCCGGCCACGCCGTAGTGGCGGCGGATCAGCCCACGGAGGTCTTCGTCGTCGGCAAGCACCAGATCAATCTCTCGACCGGTGAGCACGCGGAGTTCGTCGAGTTCGGCCAGTTGCAGGGGGTCGCTGGTGGCCAGCCGGAGGCGAACGCCGTCGTCAGCGATGGGCACGCACTGCAGCCGAAACACCTGCCGTGAGGGGATCATGGCCGTGACCTCTGGCGGGGGCTCGTAGTCCGCCAGATCGACGATGTCCATCGCCAATTGGCTTGCAAGGGCCTCGAGCACGGTTCGGGCGGACACCAGCCCCATCCGGATCAGGGCCTGATCAAGCCGTTCGCCGGTGCGGTCGCTCTCGATTCGGGCCTGCTCGACCTGATCAGCCGTGACAGCACCTGAATCCAGCAGCAATGCGTCCATTCCCATGGGATCAATCCTACCGGGTGATCCCCGAACCCCGAAGCCTGTGCGGTACGATATTCAGCCTTCCAAATGCCTGTCAGGAACCCCGTTTTCGGGGTCGGAGAAGTTTCATGCAGCCATCAGAGGTTCTTGCCAATCTTGCCCGCCACCAACTGGTCGATGGGTACCCACTCGTCGTCGATCTTGAGAAGTCTCAGGGATGCTGGATTCACGATGGCGTGACCAACGAGCAGTACCTCGACGCCTTCACCTGCTTCGCCTCATGGCCCCTTGGCTACAACCACCTTGGCTTCAAAGAGCCTGGGTTTGAAGCAGCACTGGCTCGGGCAGCCAAGCACAACCTCTCCAACGCGGATGTCTACACCGCCGAGATGGCGCAGTTCGTGGAGGCGTTCGCCACCCATGCATCACCCGCTGGCTTTGATCACCACTTCTGGGTGGCCGGTGGCGCGTTGGCGGTTGAGAACGTCATGAAGGCGGCCTTCGACTGGAAGGCCCGCAAGTTGGGTCGCACCGACTACCTCGCCGACTGCACCGACCTGAGCATTCTGCACTTCAAGCAGGCCTTCCATGGTCGCAGTGGCTACACGATGAGTGTGACCAACACGCTGCCAGACAAAGTGGGCCTGTTCCCCAAGTTCCCCTGGCCCCGCGTGCACAACCCATACTGCGTGTTCGATCACGAGGGCAACATCTGCAATGACATCGAGGCCGAAGAGGCGAAGGCCTGTGCTGAAATCGAGCAGGCATTGACCAGCGGTGACAGCAAGGTGGCCGCAATTCTGATCGAGCCCATGCAGGGCGAAGGTGGCGACAACCACTTCCGCCCTGAGTTCATGCAGAAGCTGCGTGACTATGCCGACACCCACGAATGCCTGCTGTGCTTCGACGAAGTGCAGACGGGTTTCTTCGGCTCGGGCAAGCCCTGGCTCTGGCAGCACCATGGTGTGGCCCCGGATGTGGTGGCCTTCGGAAAGAAGTCGCAGGTGTGCGGCATGTATGCCGGCAGCCGAGTCAACGAGATCGAGGCAAACGTGTTTCGCACGTCAAGTCGCATCAACTCCACATGGGGCGGCAACCTGGTGGACATGGTCCGCAGTCGTCGCTTCATCGAGATCATCATCGAAGACAACCTCATGGCGGCCACCGCTGCACTGGGCGAGCATGTGAAGGCCGGCATGCGCCGCATCGCTGCCGACACAGATGGCTACACCAACGTGCGTGGCATGGGTTCATTGCTGGCGTGTTCGTTCGCCGATGGCGAGCAACGTGGTGCCGTGCTCAGCGAGCTCTTCAACCGCAAGGTGATCGCGTTGCCGTGCGGCGACGACTCCGTGCGTTTCCGCCTGCCGTTGACCATGACCACCGATGAAGCGGATGAACTGCTCAACCGCTTCGAGGCGTCGGTCAAGGCAGCAGTAGGCACCGCCGCCGTCTGATTCAGTTGTCGAATCGATACTCGAGAACGCCCGGCAGCATCCAGCCCTGGATCTGACGCAGGTCCGGTCCGTCGTACACCACGCGGTGTTGATCAAGTGCTTCGGGCAACTCCTGGTCCGTGATTGGCACTGCTTTCGTGGAGCCATCGACCATGGAGATCGTGTATTTGCCGTTGTACCAGAAGCCCGGAATGTCATGCCATATCTGGTAGTTGGCGTACCCCGTGGCCTGATTCGGGTGCAGCATGAAACCGAGGAAGTTCCGTCCTGGGGGGATCGATGAGTTGTGTCCGGGGTCGAACTCGGTGATCGAGAAGAACGTGTTCGATGGCTGGGGAATCGCCGACAGTGTTGGCGTGCCCACCGCGTACATCGCGAACTGTCCGTAGAAGGGATCAGACCATCCGGTGCCGAACCACTCGTCTGGGCACAGCTCAGTGCCTGTGAATGCGTTGATCGAGTACGACCGGCGCAGGTTTGTTGGATCCAATGGTGATCGATAGTGCGACTCGTCACCATCCATGTACGCCCAGGCGGCACCATCTGAAAGCGCACGCATCAGTTCTTGTCGACTGACTTCCGGAAGACCGGTGTCAAGATCGGCTAGTCGGGTGATGCCCGCTTCGTCATATGAACGCACCCACAACCGCTTGTTGCAGTTCTCCACCGCCTCTTCGATCATCTGTGCGTCGATGATCTCCCGCACGTGAGGATTGTTGATCATGCCGCTGATCTGCCCGGCGTCGGTGAGTTCGGTGCGAGGGTGCAGCAGACGGCTCTCGTTGTCGGTGGCGTGCAGTGCACTGGCCTTGGTGATCATGCGGTGGTTGGAGAGATCCTGCGCCAGATAGGCGCTGGCCTCCATCTGGCTCAGGCCCACCATGACCAATGACACGAGGATGCCGATGATGGCCACGACCACCATCAATTCCACCAGGCTGAATGCTCGGCGGATCATTGACACGGCCCCCAATTCTGGACTACTTCGAGGATGTCATTCACATCGGTCGTGCCGTCGCCATTGGCGTCACCGTCAGTTGTGCCGAATGTGGCGATTACGATCAGGAGATCATCCACAGTAACCCCACCGTCACCGGTCAGATCGGCAGTGCACGCGGGTGATTGGCTGAATATCACAGCCGTGTATGGCCCCATGCCGATCACGCCGCTATAGGGCATGCCATCCCATGGCAAAGCTTCGGCGTGCACGTCCCACGAGGGGGCATCGGTGAAGTCGTCGTCGTAGCCGACCCAGTCACTGTTGAATCGACAGTTCCACACACCCGGACCAGGCAGGCCGATGCGGTAGTTGTCCCAACTCTGATTGCGGAAGTTCGCTGCCACGATCACATCGTCACCTAGCCCCCCGTACAACCATCGATGCCATGCCACGACCTTGTCCCAGTCGTTTACATGGAACACGTTGACATGTTCGCCCGTGAGGCCGCGGGTGTTCCCGCTCAGATTACGGCGAAGCGTGATGAGATCGCGGTAGAGGTCGGTGATGCCTGCAAAGGTGTCTGCACGGTCCCAATCCAGCGGCGTATCGTCCCTGAACCAGCCATCCTCCAGAAACTCCTGCCCTTGGAACATCATCGGCACGCCCGGGCTTGTGAAGATCACCGCCGCTGCGAGTGTGGATCGCTTCTTGGAGTAGTAGGAGTCGGCATTGCCCGGCCAGATCGCCTCCGGCACACGTTGACGGCCGTTAGCCACTTCGTCGTGTGACTCGGTGAAGATGATTCGCTGCATCGCGTCGCCGTTGTAGGCGAAGGTCAGCGCATCGTGGATCGACCACATGCTACGCCACTCGTCATCCCCGCTTTCCACCACTTCGCGCACCGGATGGACGAAGTGCGGATCCCACTGGCTGTCGAATCCTGCGCCGCCTTCGCCGGTGGACTTGGTGATCCAGTGGTTGTCGCTCATGTCCTCGGCGGTGATGAACCGTCCGGGGTACTGCGCGTCGAGTTGGTCATTGATCCACTGCATCCACGACCAGCCATCGGGATTGACGCCGGCGTCGGTCCACTCGATCCATCGGCAACCATCCATGCGCAGGCCGTCCACTCGATACTCGTCGAACCACTGCATCACGGCATCGCGAAGCCACATGCGCACTTCACCTCGCCCGAAGTCAGGTCGCGTGTCACCCCATGGCGTGAAGGCGCGGTCGTCGTTGTAGAAGTAGATGCCGCCCAAGCCGTTCTCGAACCAACCGTCAAACTGCCATGCACCAAGGTCGTTCGGGCCCAGGTGGTTGTAGACGAGATCCACGAGCACCGCGATACCACGCTCGTGGCATGCATCCACCAGTCGTTTGAAGCCTTCGACACCGCCGTAATGCGACTCGATCGCGAAGATGTGTCCGGGGTTGTAGCCCCATGATTGCTCGCCGGGAAACTCATTCAGCGGCATGAACTCGATCGCGTTGATACCTAGGGATTCAAGATGGTCGAGATGTGCCTCCACGCCGTTGAAGTTGCCCGGGAAGGGGCCATCGGCAATGACGCCAAACGTGCCTGGATGCAGTTCGTAGATCACCATCTCATTCCACGCAGGCATCTCGAAGTCGTGTTGCCAGTCGTACTGATTCGGATTCACCACGATGCTGTTGCCCACACTGTTCGTGAGGGCTCGCGCTCGTGGGTCGGCGCGGAAATGCGTGTCGCCATCATTGAGGATCACGAAGCGGTACTGCGTGCCCGCCCACACGCCGTTCACATCGATGCTCCAGATGCCGTCGCCCTCGTGCACCATCGGATGTGTGTTCGTAGCCCAGTTGTTGAACGAACCGGAGAGATACATGGCGTCGGCATTGGGCGCCCAGGTGCGGAAACTGGTGCCCCAGCCGCCGTCATCAATCCAAACATTGGCCCCCATGCCCTCATGGGTGGACTGTCCGTGTGCGCATGCGGGCCACGGAAGACACAGCGAGGCACTGCTCAGCAGCAACATGGCGGGCGTGCGAATCATGGGACTCCAGTATATCCCCGGCCCATTTGAGGTCCGGAAAACGGTCGTTGACGGCCGCGCACAGTGCATCCGCGAGTGCAGCAGCGTGGTCGAACAGTCACGTGATTCGGATCACGGGCACACGTTGCCGAACGTCGCGATCACGTGCAGCAGGTCATCCACATTGACAACGCCGTCGTCATTGGTGTCCGTCGGACAATCATCAGGTCCGCCGAGGTTGCAATCGTCACAGACGGTGCCATCTCCGATCCAGAGGCCACGATTGGAATCGCAATGCACCGGTCCAACATTCTCCCAACACTCACCATTGGCGAAGCAACATGCACCCCGTTCCACTTTGGGGCAGGGGTCAGCGTCGATGCCTACAGCAAAGAACTGGTTGC
>JAKVBV010000001.1 GCA_022446965.1 Phycisphaerales bacterium | reverse complement strand
CCAGCAGTTCCACCAGTCGGCGTCGCCACGACTGGTCGAGCCACAACGCATGCAGGCGGTTGTTGAGGTCGTAGGCCCCAGCGATCGCACTGAACATGCGACGAACCCGTTGGGGTTTGTCGTCACGGACATGGGGATTGTCATCGAGTTCTGCGCGGGTCCAGGCCATGGGCGGTGCATGGTATCGATCCTGCCTCAGTTGGCGGCTACCATGCCCGCGATGCTCGCTCGCCGTTCCGTCATTCTGATGCTGCTGGCCATGCTGCTGTGCTGTGTTGCCGGTTGCGTGTACTCCACGCACGCCAAACACTGGCTCGGTAGTGCCACCACCAGCATGACGGTCACGGGCGCGGCTGCTGCGCCGGTTCGCATGCCGCTGCAGTTCTCTGCATCGGTTGTCGCGGAAGACCCGCAAGTGGATGCCTCATTCTGGATGACCGACATTCCGCTCGACGCACTGGAGCGTGGAGACGTGGTTGACGGCCAGGTGCTGCATGTGGAACTGCTCTTCCATCCGCGTCCGGGGTACACACCACTGGACCCCACCGCCACGAATCTCGTCATTCGTTGGGTGGTCATTTCACGCGGTGAGATCGGCATCTACGAGGGCGGTGGATTCGGCTATCCGGTCGGATCACTCGATGATCCGGCGATGAGCCTGGCCATTCACGATGCCAGTTTGAAACTCGGCCCACACACCGCAGGCTTTGTGGACCTGCTCACCCCGGCCAATCTGTCTGGCAGTGTTCATGGCGCACGCCACGACACCGTTGCCGTGTCGATTCGCGACGGCATTGATGCGCTGCTCGGCGCCGCCTTTGGTGAGCAGATGTGGGTGCAGGCGCACTGACACATCGACGCATGCCTTGGGCATGGCTCGATTGTGATGCACTGGAGCGGTTGACCGGGGCGGTCAAATTCAGTTGACGCTGGTGACCTTCACACGCACGTAGGGCTGACGATGGCCCTGCTTGCGGCGGTAGTTCTTGCGACGCTTGAACTTGATGACGTCGATCTTCTCGCCGAGGCGATCACCAACCACCTCGGCGGTGACGGTGGCCTTGTCGATGTAGGGCGTGCCCAGCGTGGCGCTGGCATCCTTGTCGCCGCGGACGGCCAGCACCTTGTCGAAGGTGATGGTGTCACCAGGCTCGGCGGCCCGGAAATCGATGTCGAGGACATCGCCCTCGCGCACCATGATCTGCGTACCGCTGTCTTCGATGATTGCGTAGCCCATTGTCGACTCCGTGCCAGATGGCGAAACTCGGCGTCACTGCCGAGGAATCGAGCATTGTAGGCCCCCCCCGCCCCTTCTGCAAGGCCTGCGTCCATCCTCAAAGCCGCCTGACAGCCTCCTGGAGGGTCTCCAGCCGTTTGCAGAAGGCAAACCGCACCAGGCTCGCCCCGGTCTGCGGGTTGGCGTAGAAGGATCCTGGGGGGATGGCGGCCACGCCCCTGGTCTTGACGAGCCAGCGGCAGTAGGCATCGGCGTCGCCGTGTCCCAACGCGGAATGGTCACACATGACGAAGTAGGTGCCCTGCGGGGGATGGGGCGTCAGTCCAGATGCCTCAAGGGCCGGCAAGAGACAGTCACGACGACGGCGATAGTCATCCTGCAGGTCGTCATAGAAGGCCGAGCCAAGCCCTAGCGCCGCAACGGCAGCGTGCTGCATCGGGGTCGACACGGCATAGGTCAGGAATTGATGGGCAGCTCGGACGGCGGCAGTCAGATGTGGTGGTGCAATGGCCCAGCCGATCTTCCACCCGGTCACGCTGAAGGTCTTGCCCAAGCTCCGCAAGGTGATGGTCCGATCGGCCATGCCTTCGCGGGCTGCCAGACACAGATGCTCACCCTCAAGCACGATGCGGTCGTAGACCTCGTCCGTAATGGCGATCAGATCGTGGGCGATGCAGATCCGTGCGATGGCGTCCAACTCGGCAGCGGTGGCGACACGGCCTGTGGGGTTGTGCGGCGTGTTGAGCAGCACAACCCGGGTGTCGGGTGTGACAGCTGCTTCCAGCGCCGCGGCATCGAACTCGAACGCCGGTGGCCGAAGGGTGATGGTCTTCAATCGCGCTCCGGCCAGCGCGCAACATGCTGGATAGCTGTCATAGAACGGCTCGAAGGCGAGCACTTCATCGCCGGGGTTCAGCAGGCCGAGCAACGCAGCGGCGATCGCTTCAGTGCACCCACTGGTCACGGTGACCTCGGCAGCCCCATCGACAGTCCGGCCAAGGTACTCGCTCGCGTCACGAGCGGCGGCCTCCTGCAGCGCCGGCAGGCCGGCCAGCGGCGCATACTGATTGTGGCCATCGCGTATGGCCGTGGTGACCGCCTCGTGCAGGATGTCCGGCCCGTCGAAGTCAGGAAAGCCCTGACCGAGGTTGATCGCGTCATGTGCCCGGGCGAGCGTTGTCATCTCGGAGAAGATGGTGGTGCCAAAGGGCGACAGTGCGTGACAGACCTGGCTGACTGGGCGCGAAGCGGACATGTCAGATACCGTACCGGCCATGAGCACTCCTCGAACGGCAATGGTCGGTGGCGCCACACAAGGGATCGGATTGGCCTGTGCCACGGCACTGGCGCAGGCTGGATACAGGGTCACGGTGATGGCGCGACGTGACGACGCCGTGGCGAGGGTGGTCGACGAGCTCCCGCCTGCTGAAGGCGTGCACCACGAAGGCATCGTGTCTGACTTCAGCGATTGGCAAGCTACCGCCCAAGCGGCGGCCTCACACATGCCCGATGGAGGTTGGGATGTCCTCGTCCACAACGCAGGTGGCCCGCCACCGGGACCACTTGCGGACGCGGACCCAGACGACATTCTGGCCGGCATGGGACCGCACGTCCTCCTGGGCCAGGCGCTCGTGCAGCTGGTGCGGCCCGGCATGGCGGCGCGTGGCTGGGGCCGCATCGTCAACATCGTTTCGACATCGGTCGTGATGCCGATCAAGGGGTTGGGCGTCTCGAACACGGTCCGCGGCGCGATCGGAAACTGGTCACGCACGCTGGCGGCAGAACTTGGGCCCGAAGGCATCACCGTCAACAACGTGCTGCCGGGCTTCACCGACACTGCACGGTTGGCGAGCATCCTCGAGCGTCGCGCCGCAGCCAACGGAACAAGTGTGGCCCACGAAGCGGAGCAGATCTGCAGCACCATTCCAGTTCGCCGTTTCGCCAAGCCGGAAGAGACCGCCGCACTAGTGGCCTTCTTGTGTTCTGATGCCGCTGGCAGCATCAACGGTACCAGCATCCCTGTGGATGGCGGACGCCTGGCAGCGCAGTGATGCAGACGCTCGGCCATTGGATCGACGGCGCCGAGGTCGCAGGCGAGGGCGACACGCTCAAGAACATCAATCCCGCCACAGGCGAGTGCATCAACCGCATTCCAGCCGGTGACACCGAAGCGGTCGGCCATGCTGTGGCCGCCGCCCAGACGGCCTTCGAATCATGGCGTCTGGTGCCGGTCGCCGAGCGAGCCGCACACCTGCATGCGGTGGCCGATGCCGTCGAGCGCGATGCAGAAGCGTTCGCAGCGGCGGAGTGCGCCGATACAGGCAAGCCCATCGCGCTGGCCAGCAGCGTGGACATTCCTCGTGCGGTGGCGAATCTCCGTTGGTTCGCCGATGCCGCCGTCGAGTTCTGCGCCCGCGAAGAGGTGTGGGACACCACCGCAGCACGCAGCACCGTGGACTACAGACCTGCCGGGCCGGTTGCGGCCATCAGCCCGTGGAATCTGCCGCTGTATCTGCTGTCATGGAAGATCGCGCCGGCCCTGGCCATGGGATGCACCGTGGTCGCCAAGCCGTCCGAGATCACGCCCACCACGGCAAGCATGCTTGCCCACTGTTCCGCTGCGGCCGGCCTGCCCCCTGGTGTGCTGAACATCCTGCATGGCCTCGGCGACAGAAGTGGCGCTCCATTGGTGTCACATCGAGACATCAAGGCGGTCACGTTCACCGGCGGCACCGCCACCGGTCGGCGTGTGGCTGAATCGTGCGCCGGTGCGTTCAAGAAGGTGGCCCTGGAGATGGGCGGCAAGAACCCGTGCGTGATCTTTGCCGACGCCGATCCGGAAGCAGCCCTCGATGTAGCAGCGGCGGCGGCGTTCAGCAATCAAGGGCAGATCTGCCTGTGCACCGAGCGGTTGATCGTGGAGACATCGATCAAGGATGACGTGATCGCCGGCCTCGTGGCCCGCGCCAACGCGCTTCGCATTGGTGACCCAACCGCCTCCACCACCCAGTTCGGTTCGCTGACCAGCCATGCCCATCGGGACAAGGTCGCCGCTGCCGTCGACCAGGCGCGGAACGATGGCGCCACGGTGCATTGTGGTGGCGAAGTCCCCACCAACACGGCTCCAGGGGGCGCGTTCTACGCCCCCACCGTGCTCAGTGGTCTTGGATCGGGCAGTGTGTGCAATCAAACCGAGATCTTCGGGCCTGTCACGAGCATCATTCCCTTTGAGACGGAGGCCCAGGCCATCCATCTGGCCAATGACACCGACTACGGACTGTGTGCCACGGTGTGCAGTGGCGATCGCGCACGCGCTCAACGTGTGGCCAAGGGCATCGATGCGGGCACCGTCTGGATCAACTGCTGGTTGGTGCGTGATTTTCGCGTGCCCTTCGGTGGCATGAAGGACAGCGGGCTGGGCCGCGAAGGTGGTGAGACCGCACTGCGCTTCTTCACCGAGCCCGTGACGGTGTGCGCAACCACCGGATCGCAACAGGGCGCCGCCGGGGCCGTACCATCGGAATCAACATGAGTGACCCCTCCACTGTTCGAACGGATGCCGCACCCCCGCCGGTTGGCGCCTACCCGCATGCAAGAGTCGTGGGCGACACGCTGTATTGCAGCGGAGTGGGACCTCGCAAAGCTGGCCAGGATGACATCCCCGGCGTCACACTGAATGCGCAGGGAAAAGTGGAAGCCAAGGACATCGCCGCACAGTGTGAGTCGTGCTTTGGCAATGCCAGAGCCGTGGTGGAAGCCGCAGGCTTCGCCTGGACCGACGTGGTCGATGTGTTGGCGTTCCTCACCGACATGGAAGGCGACTTTGCTACCTACAACGAGGTCTACGCCCGTTGGTTTGCCGGCGAGGGCAATCCCAACCCCGCCCGCACCACGATCGAGATCAGTGCGTTGCCGACACCGATCGCCGTGGAGATCAAGATCGTCGCAGTCCGTCAATCGGCGTCGTGAAGCGATCGCAACACGGCCCGAACCGGTGATGCATCAAAGCCAACCAGTTTGAGCGGCGCCGCGATGAGTTCGTACGTGCCCTCGGGTACGTCCTCGAGCCGAATGCCTTCGAGAATAGTCATCCCATGGGCACGAAACCGAGCGTGGCTGGGTAGATCGGTGCTGTCGGCCGCATCGACCGAGGGAGTGTCGATGCCGACCAGTTCCACGCCAGCAGCGTGCAGGTGGTCAACCGCCCCGGGCGTGAGTGACGCAAAATCGGAGTTGAAGACACACCAGTCGGGTTGGGTATCGGTGCGAAGCAGCACACGGGAATGATCGATCAACGCACCACTCAGATGGTCGGCAGTGATGCGCTCCCCTCGTTCGATCTCGACATGCACCACACGGCAGAGACCGATGCATCGCTCGAGCAGCCAACTCTCCACACCTGGCGCGCCTGGGGCATAGTGATTGGGCCCATCGATGTGCGCACCAACATGCACGGTGGAGTGCAGGCTCGACAACGTGACCGGATCGCCCCGTTCGACCTGCAACTGCACCGACCTCGTCAGGGGCGTGTCTCCAGGGAAGACAGCCGTACGCTCGGTCAGTGGTGGTGAGATGTCATACAGCACGCCCGTGGTTCTATCAGGATCGTCCGCTCAGGGGCAAGGTCCGTACACACCGATGATGCCGAGAATGTCCGACACATCGATCACATCGTGTGGCTCAGCGATGTCGGCGCCCGGTCCATTAGTGCCCCAGCCAGCAAGCAACGCAAGAATGTCGGTTACACCCACTAGGCCGTCGCCGTTGATGTCGCCGGGGCAGGCCACAGGTTCGGTGATGGTGAACCGTCCCACATGCGTTTGCCAGCCGAAGGACATGCTGAATTCGCCTACGTACCAGAACGTCGTGTCGTCGAGGGGATCCACCGTCATGTCGTAGTAATCGCCGTACCGGCCGTCGGCGCCGTGTGTCCCGGTGGCGGTTTCCGTGAGGGCACCCATGGTGCCCGAGGCGTCATTGGCGTATCGGCCGGTGACCTGAATCGAGGGCACGTCACTTGCCGAGGCCATGGCCGTGACCAGTGCGATGTCCCCCGGCGCGTTAACGCCGATGGCGGGAAAGAAGTTGTGCACGCCCGATGGCGTGTCGATGTTGCCGCTCTGCACGAGGGATGGGCTGGACAGGTTGGCCACATTAAACTCGTACCACCGTGACACGGTGTTGTTTGACGGGCCGTCAATCGCGTGACACGTGACGAGGCGATCATCGCGCCAATGCGCATTGAGAATCCGGCCATCCAGTGTGCTGACGACACCGCCGGGGTTTGGTGCTCCAGACGAGGGAGAACTGAACGATGGAATGTTCACATTGGCGCTGCTCACCGTGGGATTCTGAAAGTCCTCGATGCGGCTGATGCGCATGCGACTGCTGTCACGGAAGCTCACGAAGAACGCTGCATCGGCGTCGCCATGGTGCTGTGCACACTGCACTGAGGCATGCTGGCCTCTCCGCACGTCGTGCACGATGGCTGCGCCGCCGCTGAGCAGACTGTCCTTCTCGATGACGCGGTAGAGCACGCCGCCCCAACCGCTGTTGCCCAGTCCGAACAGGTTGCCGGTCACGTAGTAGGCGTTCTCATCGAAGCCGAATCCAGGGTAATCCACCCAGTGTGTTTCATTGCCGTTCACGACCACCGACCAGGTGCGGTATTTGAACCACACACCGTTGGGATCGCTGTCGTCGCTGACGGCGAAGGTGATCCAGCTCTCTTCCGTGTCGCCGTAGTACTCCAACGCCATGACCACGAATCGCTCCGCAATGGGGTCGTAGAAGCACTTGGGATCGAAAGTGAAGTTGCCGGCCCCCAGTTCTTCGAAGAAGCCGGGATTTCCGGTGCTGTCGAGATACGCGCTGAATTGCTCGTTACCTTCACGGTCGTACCAGGCAATCGCCATGTTCACGGTGACGAGGACGTGCTCAGGGCCAACGGCGATGGACGGATCTGGTGGCGTCCAGGGTGTAGCGGCAATGCTGTCGAAGCCGAAGTGGTTGTCCGTCGTGTTCGACCGCGTCAGGCCGCCAGCCCGAAGATCGTTGGGCGGGCCGTCAAAGTCGGTCACCGGCTTCTGATGCTTGTGAGGAGGGAGCAGCTTGCCCGGTCGCTGTGTGGGGCCATCCCATCGCGTGCGAACCTGATTGGCATCGGTGAACGTTCGCGTGTCGATGATGGTGGGTTCGCAGCTCCAGGTGGCGGGCACGTTGTCTTGGGTGACATCGATGTGCGGGATATCTGCTGGACGAGGGTGGCCGGTGGTCGGCGACCAATCTGCCGGCCACTGCGGACCAGCCGACGGCGGCAGCTGCAAGGGCGACGATGATGCACAGCCCACGAGCACCGAGCACATGGCCGTACTCAGGGCACTGATTTGAACGACGCGAGAGATCATGGCCAACGCTCCATCGACTGGCCCCACCACATCCACTCTAGTCAGAATCGGCTGCGTACCGCCCACAGATCCGCAAATGCGGGAATGAAGATGGTCTTCTTGAGATAGTCCACGCCTGGGGATCCCCCGGTGCCGTGTTTGTCACCGATGGTGCGACGGACCAACTGTACATGACGGAATCGCCACTCCTGCAGCCCCTCGTCGATGTCCAGCAGTGTCTCAAGCAGCTGTTCGATGTCCTTGCGGAAACGCGTGGCCTCGACCAGTAGATCTTCGACGCGTTCATCGCCGGCCCAGGATGCTGTCACGTCTCGCTCAAGGACATCGCTTGGAACCGCGAAGCCTTCCGCTGCAAGGAATGCATGGAGATCATCGATCAGCGCAGGGGCATTGAATCGATCGAGCGCCGCCTGTCGGCCCACCATCCCTTCGGGCATGTACTCGAGCACGGCCTTGCGCTTCATGCCGAGCTTGAACTCGAGTTCTCTGAACTGCATGCTTTGGAAACCGCTGGCCGTATCAAGACGTGTGCGGAATGACTCGAATGACTGTGGTGTCATCGTCTCGATGATGTCCACCTGCCCGACGAGCGTCTTGAGAATCGTGCGCACGCGTCTGAGCGTGTGCAGTGCCGTCCAGAGGTTGTCGCTGCGCAGCAGCGCGGAGGCGCGATCGAGTTCGTGCAGGATCTGCTTGAACCACAACTCGTACGTCTGATGGATGATGATGAACAGCGTCTCATCATGTTCAGGGGGCGTACTGCGAGGCTGCTGCAGATCGAGCAACCCCTCGATGTGCAGGTACTCGGCGTAGGTAAGATTCGGCTCACTGGTAGGCAAGGTCATGTTGAGGAGCTTTCGTTGCGCAACGTGCGCAGGGCCTGAGCATAGGGCGTATCCGTGAAGGTGACCCGTTCATACACCGTGGTCATCCAGGGAAAGATCCTGCTGAGCCGTTGGCGACGTCGCTGACGGCGGGCAAAGGATGGCGAGCCCGTGTGGTCACGCATCTCCACGAAGTTGTGGAGCGCCAGATGCGCGATGGCATCCGCGTCGACCTTGCGCGATCGGGCAAAGGAGGCGAGATCCTCGCCACGATCAAGGGCTTCACCGAGGAGGCGTATATCTTCGAAGCCTGCGTTCATCCCCTGACCATAGAACGGAACGATGGCGTGGGCCGCATCGCCAATCAGAAGCGCCCGGCCGCTGTGCCACGTGTCGCACCAGACCGTGCCAAGTGAACCTACTGGATTGGCGTCCCAGTCTTCCTGCAATGTTGGCATCAGCGCTGCGGCATCGGGATAGGCCGCTGCAACAGTGCTGGCATCTCCGCTGGCGAACGAGGCCGGTGCACCTTCCAGAGGCCAGAACACCGTGCACGTGAACGAGCCATCGGGATTGGGCAGCGCAATCATCATCGACCCACCGCGTGGCCAGATGTGCAGGGACTCCTTGTGCAACTGCCATGTGCCATCGGCCGATGGCGGAATGGTCAGTTCCTTGTAGCCATGATCCAGCATCTCATGCCGGATGCGGGTGGTGCCGGCATCAAGCATGGCACGCCGAACGTGTGACCCGGCGCCGTCCGCGCCAAGGATCAGATCGCCGTCGAATGTGGTGCCGTCGGTCAACGTGACACACCCAGCAGTGCAATCCACCGTGCTGATGTCAGCTTCAAATCGCACCGACGCCCCGGCGGCTTGTGCGCCATCAAGCAGCGTGCAATTGAGGCCGCCCCGTGACACGCTTCGGATGAAACGATTGGGGCGGGCGCTATACGGCTGCATGGAGGTCTGCCCAGAGGTGTCGTGAATGCACCGGCCCCGCATGGGAATCGCATCGGGCAGCACACGAGCGTCGAGGCCTACATCGGCCAGTGCACGCAGGCCGCGGTGCGACAAGGCCAGGTTGATGGAACGGCCGCCGGCATAGCCCTCGGCACGAGGATCACTGCGCCGCTCGAGCAGTGTCACCGTCCACCCACGCTGCCGCAGCATGCATGCGGCCAGTGGGCCCACCAGACCGGCCCCCACGATCACGGCCGTCGTGCTCATGTCAGCGCCTGCATCGCGTCGGCGACACGCCAGCAGTCTTCGAAGGTGCAGTACAGCGGCGCCGGTGCGATGCGAATCACACGTGGAGGTCGCACATCGCACACCACCCCACGGGCCTGCAGTTGCGACTGGGCCGCTTTGGCATCCATCTGTAACTCGACAGACAACTGTGCCCCGTGTGATGCATCGTCGGCCGGTGTGATGATCCGCCAAGGCGCATCCGGACGGTTGATGAGTCCACGCAGAAAGGCTGTCAGCCGGAGAGACCGATCGCGAAGCGCGGACATGCCCACCTGATCGAATAGATCAAGCGACGCAAGCACTGGAGTCATCGCCATGACCGGTGGATTCGAGCATTGCCACGAATCGGCCGATTGCACTGGGATGAACCCTGCGTTCAGATGCATGCCAAACCGAGTGTCAGGATCATTCCCCCACCAGCCCGAGAGCCGCGGCAAGTCATCGCAGGGTCGGGCATGGTGTCGCTGGTGCACGAATGCCCCGGCAATCGCGCCGGGGCCGCTGTTGAGGTACTTGTACGAGCACCACGCAGCGAAGTCGACATCCCACTCGTGCAGCTGCAACGGGATGTTGCCCGCCGCATGGGCCAGATCAAACCCCGCAGTGGCACCCACCCCATGTGCGGCTTCGACAATGCTCGCCATGGGCAGCACCTGCCCGGTGAGGAAACTCACACCCGGCAGGAGCACACAGGCCAACGTATCGCCAGCGGCTTCGATGGCCGCTTCAAAATGGCCTTGAGCAAACAGGCCGTCGTCATCGCCCTGCACCACGATGACATGCTCGCTGGGATCCAATCCACGACTGCGAACATGCGTTTCCACCGCGAACGTGTCGCTGGGAAAGGCCGGTGCTTCCATGAGAATCTTGGTGCGTGTGCCCTCAGGTCGGTAGAAGCTCGTCAGCAACAAGTGGAGATTCACCGTGAGGCTGTTCATGGCGACAACTTCTTCCGGCACCGCGCCAACAAGCCGGCTCAGCGGGTCACGAGCATGCTCGTGCACCCGATACCACCCACGCCAGGGCTTGAAGTGACCGTCCACAGCCTGCTGCTGCCAGCAGTCCAGTTCATGCTGCAGGGCGCGGGGTGTTGCCCTTGGACACAGTCCCAGCGAGTTGCCACACATGTAGGCGATCGCACGTCCATCTTCACCAACAGGCAGATGAAACGCATCGCGGCGGCACGCTGGATCAGCAACGCCATCAAGTGATCGTGCCGTGTCCAGCGTGGTCATGCTCGAGCCTCGAGCAGCCGCGCTGCGGGACCGTCACCGAGAAACTCCAACGCCGTGCCGCCGAGAAGCCGGGCCGTTGTCGCCGCATCCAGATCCATGCCATTGATGAGTGTGCCTGGCTCCAACTCTCCCAGTGGGAAGGGGTAGTCGGTGCCAAGTGCAATGCGATCAGGGCCGAGGCGATCGAGTAACAGGCGCAAGGCTGTCTCTGAATGCACGAGCGAGTCCACGTAGATCGATCGCAGCAGATCGCCAGGTAGTGTGCTCGTGGCCGTTTGGCAGAGATCCGGTCGAACGGCGTGCCCATGGTCCCACCGATCAATGATGAGCGGCGCCGCCCCACCACCATGCGCAAAGCCGATACGCAGCGACGGGCAGCGTTCAATCACGCCACCCATCAACACGCTGGCAATCGCCGCGGCGGTCTCGGCCGGCATGCCCACGAGCCACTTAAGCCAGTGCCGTGGCATGCGATTGGCGGGGTCCATGTCCCATGGATGGACGAACACACAAGCGCCCAGTTCGGCAGCCGCCTCGAGCACGTCGACATGCTGGGGATGATCAAGCTGCTCGCCATTGACGGTGGTGCCGATCTGCACACCGGCCAGCCCCAGTTGTATGCATCGCTCCAACTCAGCGATGGCCAGCGCCGAATCCTGCATGGGCAAGGTACCAAGGCCGACGAACCGATTGGGCGCCGTGTGCACCACGTCAGCCATGTGGTCGTTGAGGAAGCGGCTCAGATCAGCGGCGTGGTCAGCAGCCTGGTGGTAACTGAACATCACCGGCACGGTGCTGAGCACCTGCACATCCACGCCCGCTGCGTCACAGTCCGCCACACGATGGCCTGGATCCCAGCAATTGGGAGCGACCTCGCGGAAGAAGGCGTCGTCGAGCATGAGGCGGCCGCAGGCGCACCCTGCGGGATGCTCCATACGCAGCCAGCCCCCACACCCGTAGCGCTCGGCCAGATCAGGCCATCGCTCGGGAAGAATGTGCGTGTGGAGATCGACAGTCAGCGGCATGTGGGCAGTGTAGATGGGGAGTGCAAAACGACGCGACCGGCCCCCGTTGGAGGAGGCCGGCCGTCGTCTGGTCAGGAACGGACAGGGCGGGATTCGAACCCGCGGTAGAGCTTGCGCCCTACGCCGGTTTAGCAAACCGGTACCTTCAGCCGCTCGGTCACCTGTCCTGATGCCCGCCACCAATGGCGAGGCCGGGAAGTCTAACACAGGTTGCCACCGGGGCCAATGAACCCGTAGGCTCAGATGATGCTGATCACCTCACTCGTGCTGTGCGCATCCATGATGGCAGGCCCCGCATCGGAGCAGGCCGGGCCCGTGCTGGGCGATCTCACGAGCACATCGGTGCGTGTCTGGTTTCGACCCACCGAGGCTGGCCCCAGCCTCTTGCGGTTCATTCCGGTGCAAGGCGGCGACACCGTGACTGTGGACGCGCAGGCCCAAGCAGCTGCGGACCTTGCTGTGACGGTGCACGTCACCGGGCTCAAGCCCGACACCCTGTATCACTACTCGATCAACAACGACGCATCACCAGACAGGCGCTTTCGCACGCCTCCTGTGCACGACACGACCACGCGGCTGGCATTTGGTTCGTGTGCCAAGGAAGCCACCGGCTCGGGGCGCGTGTGGCAACGGATTGACGATCTCAACGTGGATGGCCTCGTGCTGCTGGGCGATACGCCGTACATCGACACCACTGATCTGACTCGACAGCGTGAGCGCTATCGCGCGTTCGCACAGTTCCCACCCTTCGCGGCACTGGCTGCCCATGCACCGGTGTACTCCACATGGGACGATCATGACTTTGGTCTCAATGACACCGACGGTCGTCTGCCTGGCAAGGAAAACAGCCGCCAAGCCTTCACTGAGTACCGACCGAATCCCACCTTTGGCGAGCAGGACCAGGGCATCTTCACGTCGTTTCGCACCGGCCCGGTGGAGGTCTTCCTGCTCGACACTCGATGGTTCGCTCGCACCGAGGGGGAAGCGCCAAACTGGTCGTTGTTGGGCAAACTGCAGTGGCAATGGCTCGAACGTGAGCTGCCCAAGTCGACCGCTCCGTTCAAAGTGCTCGCCTGTGGCATGGTGTTCAACAACTCCGTGCGGCCGGGCAAAAGCGATTCCTGGGGGTCCTACGCCTCGGAATATGACCGGCTGCGGGCCTTGATCGACGATATTCCGGGTGTGGTGCTGGTGTCCGGTGACGTGCACTGGTCGCGTGTGCTCTCCCATGATGAGACTGGCGACTGGCCCATCATGGAGTTCGTCACCAGTCCTGTGCATGAGCATCTGATCCCGGCGGCCGACCCGCCCCATCCATGGCTGCGTTGGAGTCGCGGTGAGATCAACTCGTTTCTGCTTCTGGATGCCGACGAGCAGGAGATTCGGCTGAGCCACATGAATGCAGCAGGCGAGGTGTTGCACCAGCAGCGTCTTGAACTTCCGATTGTGGATAACTCAGGCACACCAAAAAACCCCTAAAAAACAGGGCCGAACGTGTTGCCGGATGGGTGCATGCTGCATACCGTAATGGCCAACGGGCACGTGGCCCGACTTCATCACGGCACGATCAGCGCCCCCCTCTGCTGGTCACACGTGCCCGAGCCGAACAAGACACTTGTTCATCAGTAGAAGGGATTCGAGATATGGCCAAGAAGAAGAAGACCACCAAGAAGAAGGCGACCAAGAAGGCCGCCGCCCCCGCCAAGGCCCGCACCAAGACGCAGGTCTACGGTGACATTGCTGACACCACCGGCCTGACGCGCAAGGAAGTCGCAGGCGTGTTCGACACGATGCAGGGCATGATCAAGAAGGACCTCGGCCGTCGTGGCCCTGGCACCTTCACCGTGCCTGGTCTCATGAAGATCCGCACGCACAAGAAGCCCGCAGTGAAGAAGCGCTACGGCAAGAACCCCTTCACCGGCGAAATGCAGTGGTTCAAGGCCAAGCCGGCCAAGACCGTCGTGAAGTTCACGGCGCTCAAGAACCTCAAGGAAATGGTCTGATCATCTCGATCTGATTGGTTCCGCATTCACGTGAGTGTTTGCTCAGGAGGACCGGCACCCGCCGGTCCTCCTGTTCTTTTGCATCAATGTTGAATGCAGCTCGGGACCGATGACAACCATGTGACCCTGCCACCTGACAGATCGCACGTGACGACTGAAGCGCGGTCCGCTGCGCCGCTCGACACGCTGTCCTCAGCGGCGTTGGTGGATGTCGTGGCCACTGCACAGGCCAAAGCCGCCGCCGTCGTGGCAGACAAGAACGAGATCATCGGTCGGTTCATCGACGCCACCCTCGACGCCATGCGTGCCGGTGGTCGGTTGCTCTATCTGGGTGCTGGGACCAGCGGACGACTTGGCGTGCTTGATGCCTCGGAGTGTCCACCAACGTTTGGGAGCGACCCCAATCAGGTGCTCGGCCTCATTGCTGGTGGTGACGGTGCGCTTCGTGTGTCGTCCGAAGGCGCTGAGGATGATCCCGAGGGCGCATGGGCCAGCCTCGACGAGCTTCAGGTGGGTCAAACAGACTGCGTGCTGGGCATTGCGGCCGGTGGCACAACGCCATGGGTGCTGGGCGGCATCGCACACGCCAAGGCACGTGGCGCCACGACTGGCCTTCTCACCTGTGCCCGGCGGGAGCCCCCGCCCCACTGTGATCACTGCATCGTGCTCGATACCGGCGCCGAGGTGGTGGCCGGATCCACACGATTGGCTGCCGGAACCGCCACGAAGGCGGCGCTCAATGCCATCTCCACTGGTGTCTTCGTGCGACGCGGCGCGGTCTGGCGAGATCTCATGGTCGATCTGAAAGTGACCAATGACAAGCTCCGCGATCGCGCCATCAGAGTGCTGCGGCAACTGTGCCCTGCGCTTGATCGAGTGGCAGCCGCAGCGCTGCTCGACGCCACCGACGGAGCGCTGAAGACGGCGATCGTGTGCGCCACCAAAAGCGTGTCGCCCCAAGACGCCAGCGCCCTGATTGATGCCAACGATGGACAGCTTGGCCGTCTTCTTGACGCCGAGTAGTTCAGCTCAGGCCGACGATGCTGCGGAAGGACTCGAGCCGCTCGGCGATGGCATCGTGGTTCGTGCCACGCTGTCCCTCGAGGCCGAACGCCTCCAGTGTGAACGAGGCCGTGACCGTGCCCCAAGCCAACGAGGTGCGAAGCGCTTCGAGATCGGTCCGATCCTGCGCAGCGAGCCATCCCATCATGCCGCCAGCAAACGTGTCACCGGCGCCGGTGGGATCAATGACCGCGTCGGCGGGCATGGGGAAGGCCGGCAGGGCGCCTTCTCCATCTTGATGCACCAGCACGCAGCCGTGTTCGCCCTTCTTCACCACGACGAATGTCAGCCCCATGTCGAGCATCGCTCGTGCGGCCGAGATGGCATTTCGAGTGCCGGTGAACTGCATGGCTTCAGCGTCGTTGAGGACGAGGGCATCGACGTGTTCGATCAGGGCGACGAGATCGTCGCGAGCGATATCGATCCAGAGGTCCATCGTGTCGGCCACGGCCAGCGTTCGATCGGGGAACTGCGCCAGCAAGCCCGCCTGCACCGCAGGGTGCGTGTTGGCCAGGAACACGTACTTGCTGTCGGCGAAGGCTGCAGGAACAGCCGGAGGGGCCTCTTCCACCACGCCCAACTCGGTGAACAGCGTTTCACGCTGGTTCATGTCGTCCAGATACCGGCCGCCCCAGGCGAAGGTGCTGGACCCACTTCGTGTCTCCAATCCTTGAAGGTCGATCCCCGGAAACGACTCAAGCACGGCTCGGTGGTCATCGGGCCAATCATCCCCCACCGCGGCAACCAGCCGTGTCGGTGCAAAATGCGAGGCGGCCGCTGCGAAGTAGGCACACGACCCACCGGGCACGCGCTCGGCGCGGTCGACCGGTGTTTCAATGGTGTCGATACCGATGGTTCCGGTGACGATGAGCGACATGACTGGTGGTTCCTGACTGGGCCGGCGTGGGCGAAGGGCCGAAGTATAGACCGTCTTCAGGAGGCCGCCGACGCAGCGCCATCCTCATGATGAAGAAAGCCATGCGCCGCTGCGAATCCCATCGGCACGCCGAAGATCGCACCCGCCGCCCAGTCGATGGGCGCCGGCAACAGGAGCGCCGGAATGCCGTCTTCCGCCACGGCCACCGTGAGGTCTGCCGGGATCACGAACCATGCAAGCCATCCGGACAATGTGCCGGCAAGGATCACGGCCGGAGGCAGGAGCACCGGCTGCACATGCGGTGCGGCCAGCCGTCCAGCCATGCCGCAGGCGAAGCCACCGAGCACCGCCGCCATGACCGTCTGCTGTCGGAGATCACTCTGTGTGATCAGCCACGCCGCCAACATGGCCGCGATCGCGCCGATCGCAGCGGCGCGAACGGCTTCGGTGCTGGAGAGCGGGTCAGGTCGCTCGTCATGTTCGTCGGCCCGTACTGTGGGTTCGCCTTCACCGCGGCCAAAGATGGCCCACGACAACCCCAGCACGATCAGCGTCCACACGATGCCATCCACGGCGGCGGGCCCTGGTGCGCCAGCAAGCAGGGTCGAACGCATGGAGTCGAGCCCCAGTGCGCCCCAGCCCAACCCGGCCCCGGCAGCACCCATGGCACGCAGTGGCCCCACGAGTGTGGAGCCAGCCACGACGCACACGACCAACACCACCACCACGATGGCGACGGCCGCCAGTGCCGCACCGGGGACCTGGGCACCGAGCACGGTGGGACCAAATCCCCCGTCGGCATTGATCCAGAGGGGACGGCTCAGATGTACGGAGACAGCCACGCACACGAACGCGAGACACATCACCAGCCAATCGGTTGCTGCACGCATGTGGCACATGGGAGCATCAGCCCCTAGGGCTGGTCAAGCCGCTGATCGCACGGACGCGATAGAATCTGCATCTTGTCCTCATCAGACCACAACACACTGCGCTTGACCGGCGACCCACTGACCATCGAAGAGGTCGTGCAGGTGGCTCGCCATGGCCGATCCGTGTGCATCGACTCAACGGCGGCCGCCGCTATCACGGCGGCGCGTCAGAGCGTCCGCACCGTGGCGGAAGGCACTGATCCCGTCTACGGGGTGAACACCGGCTTCGGCTCGCTGTCGCAGCACTGCATCGATCCAGCTGACGTCGAGGCCATTCAACGCAACATCGTTCGATCGCATGCCGCAGGCGTGGGCGACGATCTTCCCGAGGAAGTCGTACGTGCAATGCTCGTGGTATTGGCCGCATCACTGTCGCGGGGCGCCAGTGGCGTGCAGCTCGTTACCGTGCAGGCCATCGTCGATCTGCTCAACGCCGGAGTCACGCCATGTGTTCCCGAAGTGGGCTCCGTGGGCGCCTCAGGTGACCTGGCCCCGCTCGCGCATGCCGCGCAGACCTTGCTCGGTGAAGGCCATGCGCTGCATCAAGGGCAACGGATGTCGTCAAAGGCAGCGTTGTCCGCTGCAGGTCTGTCGCCAATCGAGCTCGGTGCCAAAGAAGGCCTCGCGCTGCTCAACGGCACGCACCTCATGGCCGGCACCTGCGCGCTTGCGATACACGATGCGATGGTCCTGTTCCAAGACGCCGTGCGGGCCGCCGCCATGGCGATTGATGGATGCCGTGGCAGCGCCGGCCCGCTTGATGCTCGCATTCACACGCTGCGGTGCCAGCGTGGTCAGATGCAGGTTGCTGCGACCATGCGCGAACTCCTCGATGGCTCGAGCATCGGTCCGGCCCATGCCCATGATGACCCTCGGGTTCAGGACCCCTACAGCCTGCGGGCTGCCCCACAGGTGCTCGGCGCCGTGTCCGATCAACTCGACCACGTGTGCACCATCGTCAATGCCGAACTGGGTGCCGTGACCGACAACCCATTGGTTGTGGACGAAGGCGAACTGGTTTCAGGCGCCAACTTCCACGGCATGCCGCTGGCATTGGCCGCAGACGCCGCGATCACCGCGCTGTGTCACCTTGCTGGCATCGCAGAACGACGCATCTTCTGGGCGCTCAGTGGCCACGACCCGCACAACCAGATCCCTGATTACCTCAGCCCGCAGCCTGGCCTGCACAGTGGATTGATGATCGTGCAGTACACGGCGGCTGCGGTGTGCAACGAATTGCGGGCACTGGCCTATCCCGCCAGCGTAGGCAACATCTCCACATCGGCAGGCATCGAAGACTACAACTCCATGGGCGCCACGAGCGCTCGTCGGTTGCGGCAGGCCGTCACCCGGGCCCGCGACGTTGTGGCCATGGAACTGCTGGTGATGGCCGAAGCCATCGATCACCAACGTCCATTGCGAAGTGGCGATGGCGTTGAGGCACAACACGCCTGGGTTCGAACACTTGTCGAGCCCTTGGCTGCCGATCGCTCCCCTGCCCCTGATATCGCTGCATTGACCAGTGCGATGCAACAGCGCGGTGACGCGCCCTTGATGGACGCCTCCAACTGATGACGCATACGACGCTCGACCCATCTCGCACCATCACCGCGCCTCGTGGCACCGACATGCAGTGCAAGACATGGCAGGCCGAAGCCGCCATGCGCATGTTGATGAACAACCTCGATCCAGAAGTAGCGGAGGCACCTGAGAAGCTGGTCGTCTACGGCGGCCGCGGCCAGGCCGCACGATCGTGGGAGGCCTTCGATGCCATCATCGAAGGCCTCAAGGCCCTGGAGCCCGACCAGACACTGCTCGTGCAATCTGGCAAGCCTGTGGGGATCGTTCGGACCTTCGAAGACGCACCCCGTGTGCTGATCGCGAACAGCAATCTGGTTCCGGCCTGGGCCTCACAGGCGCACTTCGATGACCTCGCGGCCAAGGGGCTCATGATGTACGGCCAGATGACCGCCGGCTCGTGGATCTACATCGGCACGCAGGGCATTCTGCAGGGCACCTACGAGACGTTCGCCCAGTGCGGCCGTGACCACTTCGGCGGTTCGCTCAAGGGCCGTCTCGCGGTCACGGGCGGCTGCGGGGGCATGGGCGGCGCACAGCCCTTGAGCGTGACGATGTGCGAGGGCACTTGCCTCATCGCCGATGTCGATCGCAGTCGGCTAGAGAAGCGCGTGACCGATCGGTATCTCGATGAGATCATTGATGATCTTGATGCGGCCATCGACCGTGCCTGTTCGGCCCGCGACGCGGGCGAAGCGGTGTCGATCGGCTGGACCGGAAACGCCGTCGATCTGCTCGAGCGCCTGCTGGAACGCGACATCACACCTGATGCCTTGACCGATCAGACGTCCGCGCACGATCCACTGGAAGGCTATCTGCCACAAGGCATGAGCATGGACGAGGGCGCCGCGATGCGCGTGTCCGATCCAGACGGCTACCAGGCCCGCAGCTTGGCATCGATGCGACGCCATGTGGAGTGCATGGTTGAATTGATGGACCGCGGTGCCAAGACCTTCGATTACGGCAACAACATTCGTCAGCGTGCTAAGGACGAAGGCTTCGAACGCGCCTTCGATTTCCCCGGATTCGTACCGGCCTACATTCGGCCACAGTTCTGCCTCGGCCGCGGCCCATTCCGATGGTGCGCCTTGTCGGGTGATCCTGAAGACATCCGCGTCACAGATGAAGCGCTCATGGAGCTCTTCCCGGATGATGAAGGCCTCCACCGCTGGCTGACGATGGCCGGCGAGCGAGTGGCCTTCCAGGGCCTGCCCTGTCGCATCTGTTGGTTCGGCCTTGGCGAACGAGACAAGGCGGGCTTGCTGTTCAACGAGCTTGTTCGCACCGGCAAGGTGAAGGCCCCCATCGTGATCGGTCGCGATCATCTCGATTGCGGCTCGGTGGCGTCGCCCAATCGCGAAACCGAGGCCATGAAGGACGGCACCGATGCCGTGAGCGACTGGCCCTTGCTGAACTTCGGCGTGAATATCGCCAGTGGCGCCAGCTGGGTGTCATTCCATCACGGTGGTGGCGTGGGCATCGGCTTCAGTCAGCACGCCGGTCAAGTGGTGGTCGCAGACGGCACGCAGGCGGCGGAAGAACGATTGCGTCGAGTGCTCACCAACGATCCCATGATGGGTATCCTGCGTCACGCCGATGCTGGCTATGACATCGCCAATGCGTGTGCGGACCGTTTGAACGTTCCCATTCCCATGCGGGGCTGAGGGCTACACTTCAAGCATGTCGGATCTTCTGCTGGTCAATGCACGCCTGGTCACGCTGGGTGGTCACGAAGGGCCACGCCACGGGACAGACATGTCCGCACTGGGCGTAATCGAACGTGGCTGGGCCACGATCGATGGCACCCGCATCTCTGCAGTGGGCGAAGGCGACCCGCCTGAAGACGCGCAGGCCGATGCCACACTCGATTGCGAGGGTCGCGCAGTATTGCCCGCGTGGGTGGATTGCCACTCCCATGCCTGTTGGGCCGGCAGCCGTATCGACGAGTGGGCCCACATGCTCGCAGGAACCGCGTACCTGGACATCCTCGCCGCGGGCGGGGGCATCATGGCCACGGTGCGTGCGGTTCGAAAGGCGCCCGTCGAGGTGCTCAGTCGAAACCTGCTTGAGCGCATCGGCCGCCATCGACTCATGGCGACCGGCACGCTTGAGGTGAAGTCCGGCTACGGGCTCACGACCGAATCGGAACTGAAGATGCTTCGGGCCATCCACGATACCTCGTTGATGACGGATCTCCTCATCACCGGCACGTTCCTGGGCGCCCACGCCATCGATCCTGACGACGACAACTTCGTGGATCGAGTGATCACCGAAACCCTGCCCGCAGTGGCCAGCGAGTTCCCCGGCATTCCGTGTGATGTCTACCTGGAGACGGGCGCCTGGTCGTTGGCTGACACGCGGCGCTATCTCGAAGCGGCCGTGGACCTCAGCTGCCCTGTACGACTGCATGCGGATCAGTTCAACAGTCTCGGTGGCGTGCCCTTGGCTGTGGAGTTGGGCGCTCGGAGTGTGGACCACCTCGAAGCGACCACGCCCGAAGATGCCCAACGACTCGGTGCGTCAAGCACGATCGGTGTGTTGCTGCCCGTAAGCGGCTTCCATGTCGATCAACGTTGGGCCGACGGCCGTCAATTGATCGATGCCGGCGCTGCGGTCGCTGTTGCCACCAATGACAATCCTGGTTCGGCGCCCAGCCCATCCATGGGCATGGCGTTGGGACTGTCGTGCCGGCGCAATGGCCTCTCGCCCGCCGAGGCGATCTGCGCCGCCACCTGGAACGCGGCCTGCGTACTTGGATTGGAAGACGAAGTCGGCGCGATCGCGCCTGGCATGCGGGCCAATCTGCAAATCCTCGACACCAATGACGAGCGCGTCGTGTGTTGGGAAGTCGCCCCGCCTCCGCCGCCGGTGCTCCTCATGAACGGCGCTCCAGCTCGATTCGAAGTCGGAGGGCCGGAATGAAGAGCCTCGTCAAGAAGCCGGCTGATGTTCAGGGCGCTCGCGATGCGGCATCTCGCGTCTGCGCCGTACACGATGCCCTCGTGGGATTCCTGCGGCCGGGCGTGACGCTCGCCGAAGTCGACAACTTCGTCGCCACCACACTGCATCAGCTCGACAGCCGCAGCGCCTTTCTTCGCTATCGCGCCTCGGGCTATCCCCCGTTCCCGAGCCATTCGTGCCTGTCCCCCAATGACGTTGTGGTCCATGGCACGCATCTGATCAGTGACGACCCGCTGGTGGAAGGCGACATTCTCAGCGTGGACATCGGCGTGTTGCACAAGGGCTGGATCGGCGACGCCGCATGGACCTATGCCCTTGGTGGCATCAGTGATGAGGATCAACGACTGCTGCACGTGGGGCGCCAATCGCTCATCGATGGCCTGGCCGCCATCGCGCCTGGCAAGCCGCTGATCGATTGGGCACGCGCCGTGCAGAACTGCGTGGAACGCGACGAGGGCATGAGCCTCGTACGCGGCCTCGGTGGCCACGGCTATGGACGACAATTGCATGGCCCGCCCTTCGTGAGCAACGTGGTGCCCACCATGCCCGGCGAATGGCCTGACGCGTTCCGCACCTGGACGCCTGGCATGCTCGTGGCGGTCGAGCCAATGTTGAATCTCGGTTCCGCCGATGTCGAAGGCGAAGCCGGCGGGTGGCCCATCCGCACCAGTGACGGCCGCCGCAGTGCACACTACGAAGCCGATGTCCTCATCACCGAAGACGGTGTGGACGTACTCACCGCACCGATGCTCGAATTGCCCGACGTCGTGGGGGCCTGAACACCACCGCGCTCTGCACACGGTAGGCTGTCGAATTCCCCCTTGACCCACAGGTGAATCGCATGTCCATTCCGTTCGCGCTTGTTCTCCCTGCCCTCGGCCTTCTCATCGGTTCGGCGACCGCCGGCCCCGATGTGCCGCCGTCTCGCACCGTTGATGTCGTCGATGTCTATCACGGCACTGAAGTCGCCGACCCTTGGCGCTGGCTCGAGAACGACGTGCGGGAAGACCAGGAAGTGTCCGACTGGGTAGATGCCCAGAACGAAGTCACCTTCGGGTATCTCCACGGTCTCGAACAACGCGCACCGATCCGGGCCCGATTGGAACAACTGTGGGACTACGAGAAGTCGAGTGCGCCGTACAAGTCGGGCGACAAGTACTACCTCACCCGCAACGATGGCCTGCAGAATCAGAGCGTGTGGTACGTGCTCGACAGCCTCGACGCCGAACCCCGCGTGCTGCTGGATCCGAACACCTTTTCCGAAGACGGCACGGTGGCCTTGTCAGGCACGTCCTTTAGTGAGGACGGTCGATACATGGCCTATGCCCTGTCTGCCGGCGGCAGTGACTGGAAGACCTGGCACGTGCTCGATCTTGCAACAGGCGAAACGCTGCCAGACACCATCCGCTGGAGCAAGTTCTCCGGCGCGGCATGGCTGCCCGATGGCAGCGGGTTCTTCTACGCACGCTTTCCCGAGCCGGACGCCGGCGAAGCCATGGTCGGTCGCAACCTCAATCAGTCGCTCTGGTTCCACCGCACCGGCACCGATCAATCTGAGGACGTGCTCGTGCATAAGGATGACGACAATCCCGATTGGGGCTGGGATGCACGCGTGACGGAAGACGGCCGTTGGCTCGTGGTCGCGGCATGGAAAGGTGGCTCCAAAGACCGCGTATATGTCCGCGATCTTCGCAATGGCATCGGCCCCCTCTCACCATTGGTGGACAATTGGGACGACGCATGGTCGCTCGTGGGCAATGACGGCGACACGCTGTTCTTCCGCACGGACAAGGATGCCCCCACGTACCAACTGGTGGCCATCGACATGAGCAACCCCAACGCGGGCTGGGCCACCGTGATCCCCGCCAGCGATGCACTGTTGCAAGGCGTCTCACACGTGGGCGGCCATCTGGTGGCCAACTGGCTCGAACATGCCACCAGCCGAGTGAGCGTGCACGCGATGGATGGCACCACCGTGCGTGACGTCGAGCTGCCAGGCATTGGGTCAGCCGGTGGATTTGGCGGCAGCGTGGACGACTCGGAGACGTTCTTCAGCTTCTCAAGCTTCACCACACCCCCTTCGATCTTCCGGTACGACGTGTACACGGGCGAAGCCACCAAGTGGTGGTCGCCTGCGGCGGACTTTGATCCCGCCGAGTACGAAGTTCGCCAGGTGTTCGTGGAGAGCAAGGACGGCACGGTGCTGCCGATGTTCATCGCACATCGCCGAGGCCTGGAACGCGACGGCACCAATCCCACGTTGCTCTACGGCTATGGCGGCTTCAACGTCGCATTGACGCCCTACTTCTCCTCGTCACGCCTAGCCTGGATGGAGATGGGCGGCATCTTCGCGATGCCCAACCTGCGCGGCGGTGGTGAGTACGGCAAAGCGTGGCACGAAGCGGGCACCAAGCTGCAGAAGCAGAACGTATTCGACGACTTCATCGCCTCCGCGCAGTGGCTGGTGAACAACGGTTACACCAGCCCTCAACATCTGGGTATTCAAGGCGGCTCCAATGGCGGCCTGCTCGTGGGCGCCTGCATGACACAGCACCCTGACCTCTTCGGCGCCGCCCTCCCAGCTGTGGGCGTGATGGACATGCTCCGCTACCCCGAGTTCACCATCGGCCGTGCATGGGTACCCGATTACGGTGATCCGGCCGTGGAAGAGGAATTCAGGGCGCTCTACGCCTACTCGCCGTATCACAATTGCGAACACGGCACTGCGTACCCCCCCACGCTGATCACCACCGGTGACACGGATGACCGTGTGGTCCCTGGCCACTCGTTCAAGTTTGCAGCGGCAATTCAGCAGGCCCATGATGGTGACGCCCCGGTCCTGATTCGAGTCGCCCGAAAGGCTGGCCACGGTGCAGGCAAACCCACATCGATGCGGCTGGACGAAACGGCAGACATGTGGGCCTTCCTTGCGGAACATCTCGGCGCCACGCCAGTGGAGCAAGCGGTTGAGATGGCCCCCATCATCCCGGCGGGATGGAAGAACTGAGCCACCGACTTGGTGGGCTAGACTCTCCATCGTGAAGGTGCTGCTGGCCAATCCACGCGGGTTCTGCGCAGGCGTCTACATGGCGATCGACGTGGTCGATCAGCTGCTCGACGTCACCGATGAACCGATCTACGTGTATCACGAGATCGTGCACAACCGTCACGTCGTGCAGCGATTCAAGGATCAGGGTGTCACCTTCATCGAGCGTATTGAAGACGCGCCTGAGGGCGCCATCGTGGTGTATTCCGCCCACGGTGTGTCACCCCAAGTCCGGGCCCGATCGACCGCTCGTGAGCTTATCGACATCGACGCCACGTGTCCGCTGGTGACCAAGGTGCATGCCGAAGCCGTTCGATACGCCGCCCGCGGGTGGCAGATTCTGCTCGTGGGCCATCGTGACCATCAAGAGGTGATCGGCACCCAGGGCGAGGCGCCTGATGCCATTCAGATCGTGGAACGTCCGGAAGACATTCCCCATCTGCAGATCGACGACCCGGACAAGCTCATCTACCTCACGCAGACGACGCTCAGCACCGATGACGCTGATCGCATCATCTCAGCCCTCAAGGCGGAGTTCCCCACGCTGCACGCGCCCCCCAGCGAGGACATCTGTTACGCCACTACCAATCGACAACGGGCTGTTCGCATGCTGGCGCCCAAGGCGGATCTCGTGATCGTGATCGGATCACAGAACAGCTCCAATTCGGTGCGGTTGACCGAAATCGCTGAGACGGCCGGCACACGCGCGATGCTTATCGATGATGTGAGCGGATTGCATGCGTCCGATCTCGACGGTGTTCACCGTGTGCTCGTGACAGCGGGCGCCAGTGCGCCCGAAGATCTGGTGCAACAACTCATCCTCTCGCTCGTGGAGGAGCACGGTGGCGAAGTGGAGCAACATGACGTGTTCCACGAAAGCGTGGAGTTCGGTCTTCCCGGCAGCTTGAAGAAGTTCATGCGAAGTCGCGGTGTCGACCCTGCCGGCCGCCGCATCACGATGGATGACATCGCCGCGACGAACACTTTTCTCTCGGACCATGGCATCCGACATTCGGTCGTCGATCTCACGATCAGCGCTGGCGACGACTCGTGCTGAGTTTCTTTGACATGACGCCAGAGTCCATGTCGCAGTTCTGTGCAGATTATGGGCTACCACGGCACGTGGGCGACCAGGTGTTCAACTGGGTCTATGCCAACGGGGTGGTCGACCCGGCGGCCATGACCAACCTCGCCAAGAACACCCGCACGTTGCTTGCGGAAGAGATGGTGTTCTACCGCGGCGGTGAGTTGGGCCGAGCCGACGCGACGGACGGCACGGTGAAACTGCTCATCGGCTGGGACGCCGCACGTCGTCGCGATGACGCCGAAGGGCTCCCAGTGCTGCAGCCTCGAGACGGCGACCGCAGCACTGAAACCGTGATGATCCCAACGCAGGCACGACGCACCGCCTGTGTGTCGTCACAGGTGGGATGCCCGGTGGGGTGTCGGTTCTGTGCTTCGGGGCTTGATGGCGTGGAAGGCAATCTTGACGCCGGGCAGATCGTGGAACAGGCGCATCGCTTGTCATGGATGTCCGGCGGCGACCGCATCACGAACATCGTGTTCATGGGCATGGGAGAGCCGTTGGCCAACGCCGATCAGGTGATGCGGGCGATTCGCACGCTCAATGCGGCCTGGGGCATGGGCATCGGCGCGAGGCGAATCACCGTGTCCACGGTCGGTCTGCCTGCGGCCATCGAAAAGTTCAGCACCTTCGACATCCCGGTGACGCTGGCCCTCAGCCTGCACGCCCCGACAGATGATCTGCGGCGGGAGTTGATCCCGTGGGCGGAGTACTCGACTGTCGATGATCTGCTCGGGGCCTGCGAGGGCTACTTTCGCAGTACCGGCCGAGAGATCACCATCGAGTATCTCCTGTTGCACGAGGTGAACGATCGTGTGCATCACGCCCGCACCCTGGCGACGCTCTGCCGCCGCATGCGAGCCAATGTGAATCTCATTCGGTACAACGAAGTTCCGGGGTTGCCCTACACCCGGCCACAGGATGGTGTCGTGCGGGCTTTTCAGCAGACATTGCGTGATGCGGGCGTGAACACCCACATCCGGGCCAGTCGCGGCCGTGACATCGCCGCAGCGTGCGGCCAACTCAAGCGTGAGGTGATGGGTCGCTGACCTGCGCCAGCGCCCGCAGATCATCGCCAGACATTGCTGTCAGTGCACCACTGTGCTGCGCCTCACGCAGGGCCTCCAGCACATGACGCCAATGGTCATATCGATCGGCAGCTTCGGTCGTAGCCTGCTGCACCATTCCCCGCACAGCCGTCCGAATGGCCCGCTGTCGAGGTGACCCACGCCACGCCAGGGGCACCAATCGACCCAGCCCGACACCAATCCAAGCCAACCACTCGCTCGTTCGCACGTCCAGCTTCATGTTGCGGTCACCAATCACGCACTCGAATCGAGTGACATACCGCATGTCCATCACGTCGCCACGGGCAGGTCGCACGTCGAGCACGCGACGAAGCGCCGCCCGATGCCCGGGCGACACGGCCATTCGCGCCACGTAGATCGGATCCTGCATGAGGAGCGTGCTGACCAGCGGGCCGATCGCGGCGCGGGTGAGCGCGTGCCCCGTGTCCTCACGATCGGACGTGTACAAGGCAAGCACGTCGTTGGCCATGCTGTCGGCCGTGGCAATGCCACCCCAGATGCTGGCCGCCGCAAGTCCGTCCACCAGCAGGCCACGCATGGCGCGACCGTCGTCGGTGTGTGCCAGCCCCGGCAGCGCCCGCAATGTGCGGTCAAGCAGCGCACCAAGTCGATCACCAGCCCCTCGCGGTGTGCGGAGCGACAACAGCCCCCAGCGACGGGCGCGGCGCACTGGGGTGTCGATGGGGCTGGCCGTACGCTCGGGCGACAGCAGGCTTGGCTGCAAGGCCGCATGTCGACCGTAGTCAAAGGCCTCCTGGATTCGGGCGATACCACGTTCTTCCAACCGCCCCATCGCCGCATGCATGGCATCGACAGTGAGCGGAATCCAGCCGAACTGAAATGCCACGCCCAACAGGACCATGTCCGCCAGCCGGTCGGAGTGGAATCGGCGGCGGCACGTTTCTTCAACATCGGCCAGCACGCATCGATCACCGGGGAGCACGTGGCTGAACCACTGGGCAACAGGATCGTCTTCCTGCATGGCCAGGACGGCATGGGTGGACGCCGGGTCGCACAACCGTCGCTGTGATGCAGCGTGCGCTGCACCAGCACCGTCCACAGCTAGGAGCAGATCGGCTTGGCCCTCTGCGATTGCTGCGGTCCCTTGCGCCGGTCGATGTTCAAAGCGGATCTGCACCCAGCCTCGACGTCCAGCCGTGGCGACGGACGGATCGCACCGCCAGTCCACATGCACCCCCATGGCGCTGCCGGCGGCGGCCAGCACGCGTCCTGCCACCCCCGGTAGCCGGCCACGAAGCCCGGCGATGTGCGCCCGCCACACAGGTGACTGCGCGTGGGCCGGCACGGGCGCGGGAAGCGGTCCATCAATGGCCACCCGCGGCGGACGTGTTCGCGTCACCTCGATCATCTCTGCCTGGGGCCGAATCCTGAACGCCAAGCGTGGCTTCCACGTGCCGTCGATCGTGTCCACAGTGAAGGCACCGTGCACCGGTGGATCAATCGTGGCGGCGTCCCAGCCGGCCGTTTGCAGGTGGTAGGGATTGCAGAATCTATCGACACTCTGCACCACACGTTGCAGTGGTCGGAAGCCGATGCGATCCGCATCCATGGCACGTCGTGCTCGCGATTCGGCGTCCCACTGCACACCCACATCACCACAGATCAACACGGTGACGCCACCGCGCTGCAACGCCTCGTGCACGGCCCGCGCGAAGTTGGGGCTGTCGTCGAACGGCACTCGCTGCACGATCGGCGGAGTATCGAGATCCGGCGGCACGAAGGCTGCCGCAAGCCGCTCCACCGCGGCGCCACTTGGCGGTGCACCCGCCGCAATGAGATGCAGCCATGGCTGGCGTGCATCGATCGATTGCCGCACGGCGGCGGCACCGTCTCGACGAAAGGCGCCGGCGGTCCACGTCTCGACGCATGTGCGTGAACCGTGTGGCTCGCCGACCACCTGGCCATCCAATTCCAGTCGGACCGATTCATTGGCCTCGCTGTGCTCGACAAGCAGACGATGAACCCGCGATCGCACGGCGATCTGCATCGCAGCGGCCCCTGTTGAAGGCGCCGGCACATCGGGCGGCTCAGGAAGATCCACACGGACGAGGCCATCATCACTGTGCAGGTCCACCAGATCCACAAGGGCTGCACCCAGGGCTGCTGCGGAATCCGGCAGGATCAAGGCGCTGACGGACGCCACGCCGATCTCATCCTGGCGGCGGGCATCGGCGATGGCACGAATGTCGTGCACCACGCTCATCCCCAACGGCTCGATCACCACGACATCGCGGCATCGTTCCAGCAATCGGATTACCGCTGCTTCATCAAGCGGCGTGCTCACGCCCAGTCGAAGCACTGGCAACCGAGGCGGCGGCGAACAACTGCGCACCAACTGGTGCAGCACATCATCGGCCTGCCCCATAGTGATCACGCCCACGGCCGCTGTCTCTCCAGGGCTGGGCAGTTCACGAAATGCATTGCACTCAAGCCGACGCGCCATGCGAAGTGGCGGCTCCTGCCGGTCCCATCGAATCAACCGGCCCTTGCTCTGCTCGGTGCGAGGTCGCTCGTCACCATGATTGGGGCGCAGTTGCACGCTCGCACCTGAGTGCATGATCTGTCTGCTCAATGCGACGACCACCGGCTGCGCCGCAGCGCGGCTCATGCGCATCGCTGCTTCCACAGCGTCACGGACTGCCTCCGGGCTTCCTGGCTCCAAGGTCGCGAAGGACGAATCAAGGACCAATGGCCGGTCATTCGCATCAACCTCGGCAATGATGGCCAGGCCAGCCCCTTGAGGCAACGTTGCCTCGAGCGTGCCCAACCAGGCATGCACATGCCCAGCACCTGCGGCAACAACTACGTGCAATCCACCTTGTCCGGCAGCCCATCGTCCAAGTCGCACTGCACGAGCGGCATCGTCCGCTTGATGCAGCTCCAATCGGTGCGCGTCGAAGACTGCACGGACTGGTTCCGTGTCGAGCCGCTGCGACACACCCGTGGTCGCTTCGGACGACGCGATCGTGAGCGTGCTCACTTGCCAGCCACACTCCAGTGTGCCCTTGACGATGGCTTCGGCCGTGTGCAGCACGACTTCGCCGTCATGACGAGCGAACACGGTTCCAGGCGCGAGCCCACTCATGTCGGTACACACAAGCCGCCCTCGAGCAGGGCATCGACAATGGCGGCCACACCGTTGTCATCGTTGCTCGGCGCCACATGATCCGCCACGGCCAGGACACGAGGATCTGCATTGCCCATGGCCACGCCCAGCGGCGCCTGCCTGATGAGATCGACATCGTTGAGCCCGTCGCCGATGGCGACCACGGCCGCAGGATTCACGTCATTGGCCGCACACCAGCGCCGCACCATCGACCACTTCGTCGCATCTGGATGGAAGACTTCCAGTAGATGGACAGGCTCATGGCCCTTGGCGGCATCTGTGACCGCTTCCCAATGCCACACTCGACCGGAATCGCCCAGCACAGTGTGCAAGGCATCCATCGGGCCAGCGAACGCATCGGCACCGGCGACGGCCGCCACGCGAAGCACGTCGGTTCGGTCAATCAGTGCCTCGGGGTCGGCGCACGCATGCACCGTGTGCCCATGCATCGCATGCCACCACCGCGACACGTCGTGCAGCGGTGTGGGACCGATGTGGAGATACTCCTGACCCGTGCCGGCTGGGTCGAGCAACACCAGCACGCCAAGGTCTGCGGCCACCAGACTTCGGGCGGCCGCCGCGGCGACGGGCCCGGGCAGCGTGATTCGGTCGAGCGTCTCCGCCGTCGGATGGGCGACGAGCAGTGCGCCACCGGCGGTGACGGCTGGACCGTGCAGCTGTGCAGCATCGAGCAGGGAGTTGCATTCACTCCAGGAGCGGCCCGTGGCCACCAGGATTCGCAATCCGGCCGCCTCAGCGCGTCGCAATGCGGCCCGACTCGCGTGTGCGATCGATCCGTCGCTTCGCACGAGTGTGCCGTCCAGATCAATCACCATGACCTCGGCCATTGCCATGCAGGGACTGTATGAGGGCTGCTCAGGGCCCGGCAAGGGCTGTTCTGGCGGACTGCCCGGCAAATCGCTACCTTCGGAATCAATGGCTCCTTCTGATCCGCCCGCTCGAATGCTCGCTGAGACACTTCGAGGCCCACTGGTCGATGCCTGCGGCGGACGATTGACCGATCTCCAGTGGTTCCGGGCCGACTGGCAACGCAGTGGTGCCGCCACTGGCCGTGGCCGCTGGCGGCTGGACTGTGGCGACGAGCGCGATGTGATCGTCAAACTCCCGGTCGGTCCTCGTGAGCTGTACTGGACACGCCGCCTGCAGCGCGATGCGCGGACGCTGCCCCCGACGGTGGCGCAGCTTCTGGCGTCTGGACGCGCACTTGGCCCGTACGACCTTGGCTGGATGGTCATTGAAGCCTTGCCTGTGGGGCCATTGGGCCTGCATTGGGAAGACACTCACGTCGCTCGTGTCGCTGATGCGGCGACCAGGTTTCATACTGAGACCGCACAGTTCGAGGTGGACCCGACACTGGTGGCCCGAGAAGACTGGCACGACACGCTTGACCGTGCCCGCCAGACTCTGCGCGACAATGACATCGCCGATGGCCAACACTGGCAGCAAATGCACAAGCGCGTCGGTCGGGCCTTGGATGATCTCGTCGCGGCCTGGCGCAACCGACCGCTGCAGCACTGGGTCCACGGCGATCTGCACCTTGCCAACGCCCTGTGTCGTACGGACGACCCCGCGGCCCCTGTCATCCTCATCGATCTGGCCGAGGTGCGGCCGGGGCATTGGGTTGAGGATGCCGTGTATCTGGAGCGACAACTGTGGACCCGCTCGGCCCGATTGGCGATGGCTCCGGTGAAGACGATGTGGTCGGCTCGAAAGACGCATGGCCTACCTGTGGATCAGGACGACCACCGGCTCGCAGATGTCCGTCGGCTGCTCATGGCCTCCACGGCCACGGCATTCCTTCGCACGGAGGGCCATCCTCGGCACCTGGCAGCCTGCCTGGAACAGGCACAGGCCGCCCTGAAGCGGTTGGGACTGGATTGAGGCACCGACATGCCGATACGATGCGTGGCTCATCATTGGAGGGCCCCCGGGGCCAGATCGACCCATGACCGACCAGAGTGATCGCAAACGACTCGAGGCAGAAGTTCATCAGACGGATCTCAAGGAGAGCCAACTGAATGAGGACTTCATCGACAGTCTCAAGCAGTACGGCCCTTGGGTGCTCGTCGCAGTGCTCGGCGTGGTCGCCGTTCGATTGTGGATGGTGCGTCAGGATCAAGATGCCCTCGTCAAGCGTGACACTGCATGGGTGGAACTGCTCACCACGACAGAACCCGCTTCGCTGGAAGACGTGGCCATCGCCTGGCCGGACGTCGATGGTGTCTCCAATCTCGCTCGACTGCGTGCAGGCGAGCTGCTACTGCAATCGCTGTCAGCGACAGACATGATCGAGGTGGAGCGCACGGAAGCAATCAACCAAGCGAACGCTGCGTTCAGCCAGGTGCTTGCCGCCGATGACGGCACCCGTGCGAACACCGTGGTCGCTGTCAGTGCGATGAACGGCATGGCGGCGATCGCTGAGGCACAGGGCGATGCCGATGGCGCCCGCGAGTGGTATGGCAAGAGTGAAGCTCGCGCGACAGGGTGGCTTGAGCCGCTCGCCGCGCAGGCTCGGGCACGCGCAGCCTCCGCCGATGTGGCCTCGGCTCCTACCGAGCGTCCGACCACGGCTCCAATCACGCTGCCCGACAGCGGCGCCCTGCCCGCGCCGCCCACGATCGTCGATCCCGCCGACACCAACCCACTGGGCCTGCCGGTCTCGGGTGATGGTGCCAGCGGCGACGCCGATCAGACACCTTGACCACCACGGGTGACGACGGACTCGTCCCAGAGGCCGACGGGCCTCAGCATGCCACATGGACAGTGGGCCGCGCCAAGGCGATCCGTCTGGACAAGTGGTTGGGATCACGCATTCCGTGGATGAGTCGCACGGCGATTCAGAAACTCGTGCAGCACGAGGGTGTGAAGATTAATGGTCGGATCGGCAAGGCGTCATCCAAGCTGCATCCGGGTGATGTGGTGGACGTGGTGATGCCTCCGCCGCCCACCAAGGAACTTCCGGCCCAAGAGTTGCCGCTGGACATCATCCACGAGGACGATGCCCTCATCGTGCTCAACAAGCAGCCCGATTTGATCGTGCATCCGGCTCGCAGTCATCAGTCCGGCACGCTCATCAACGGCCTCGCGTGGTACTTCCAACACCGGGGCGAGGGAGCCTTGAGTGATGTCGGCGCCGACCATGCGCGGCCCGGTGTCGTGCACCGGCTCGATCGATTCACGTCGGGCGTGATGGTCGTGGCCAAGAACGACACCGCCCATTGGAAACTCGGCCGTCAGTTCGAACAACGTCGCACCCGCAAACGCTACCTCGCGCTCGTGCACGGTGACATGGACCCGCTGACCGACGTGCTCGACATGCCACTCGGAAAGCACCCCACTGTGCGCGAGAAGTACGCGGTGCGTTGGGACGACACTGGCAAGGATGCGATCACCATCTATCGCGTGCGTGAACGCTACGGCGACTTCACACTGGTCGAGTTGGAAATCCGTACAGGGCGAACGCACCAGATCCGTGTGCATCTGTCCCATCGCGGCTGGCCCATCGCAGGGGACGACATGTATGGCGGGCGGGCCCTTGAAGTGCGAGACGTGATGCCGGCCGGCTCAGGCATGGACCGCATGCAACTGCTGCTGGACCGACAGGCGCTGCACGCCACGATGCTCGGATTCACCCATCCTGTCAGCGAGGAAGAGGTCACCTTCATTGCACCACTCCGCGGTGATCTGGCGGCCATCGTGCATGCGCTGCGTGCCCGAGGTGACGTACACCGCCCCAAGGTGCCTGGTACGGAACTCGATCTTGATGTGGTGATTCCTGAGCAGACGCCGCCTAGCGAAGCTTGAGCAGGACCAACGCCCCCACGGCCAACATCACGCCGAGGATCCAGAAGCGCACCACCACCTTGTTCTCCTGCCACCCGGCAAGGTGGAAGTGATGGTGGATCGGAGCGCATCGGAAGATTCGCTTGCCCCCGGTGAGCTTGAAGTACCCCACCTGCAATACAACACTGCCCAACTCGAAGAAGAAGACGCCGCCGATGATGAGCAGCAGAATCTCCTGTCGCACGGCACAGGCGATTACGGCCAGCAACCCGCCCAGCGACAGCGAACCGGTGTCGCCCATGTACACCGACGCTGGCTGGCAGTTGAACCACAAGAAGCCAAGGCACGCCCCCGCCATCGCGCCGGCCACCACCATCAATTCTGAGGTGCCTGGCACGTATGGAAAGAGCATGTACTGCGCACGTTCGGGTGACCCGGCGATGTAGCACAACAACATCACGGCCAGCGAGGCGATGAGCATCGTGCCCGGTGCCAGGCCATCGAGTCCGTCGGTGATGTTCACCGCGTTGCTCGTGCCGGCAACGAGCAACATGATCAGGCCGATGAATACCCAGAAGTTCAACACAATGACGCCCGGTTCCAGCACCAAGCCTTCCTGGTGTGGCATGTAGGTGCGTTGGAGCGGAAGCACGAGGGATCGTGCCGCCTCGTTGTCTCCGGACAGACGCCACATGAACAAGGCGGCGATGAAGCCGATGCCAAGTTGGAAGAGCAGTTTCTCCCAGGGCTTGAAGCCATCTCTCGAGCCCGGGGCACGCTGTGCGGTTGTGAGTTTGAGCCAGTCATCCACGCCGCCCACGATCGACAACCACAGCAGCACGAGCAGCGCCATGTGGATGTACCGATTCGTGAGATCGCCAAGCAGCAGCACACTGCAGGCGATGCCCCCAGCGATCAGCACGCCGCCCATGGTGGGCGTTGCCGCCTTGGACGCCATCAAGGCGTTGAGCGCTTCCCGGTTGAACTCAGGGACGTCACCGATCTTCCGTGCCCGCAACCAATTGATGACTGGCCGCCCGAGCAGGAGCACGAAGAGCCACGCGATGATTGCCGCTGCAAAGGCGCGGAACTCGATCTGATACAGCACTTGCATCAGGGAGTACACGCCCAATTGCTCAAGCCATGCGTCGCCGGATTGGAGCAGGTGGTACAGCACGGTGTGATCAGTGTCCCCGTTGAGATGTCATCGTCCGGACATGCTCCGCATCTTCTGATTCTCCTCGCAAGCACGCGACAAATCGTTCGAGCCGCAAACTCCGTGAGCCCTTCACCAGCACCACGCCTCGCCATGGTCGCCCCTGGGTGATGATCGACGCCATGGTCGTGTCATCGAAGGCATCCACGTGAAGTGCATCGGGAAGATGCGCGAGCGCTGCACGGGTCTCAGCGCCAATCAGCACCACAGATGCAGGGCCATGCGCCTTTGCCCAGGCCCCCATCGCCTCGTGGGCAGCGACCTCGTCGTCGCCGAGTTCCTTCATGCTGCCAAGTATCAGGTGCAAGGCCTGATCACCGGCCCGAGCAGCGGCTGTCTCCAGCGATGCAGCGAGGGAATCGGGATTGCTGTTCCAGGAGTCGTCGATCACGGTCAACGCGCCGAGACACTGCACATCAAAGCGCCCAGCGGAGACCTCGGCCTGCTGCAATCCAAGCGTGATGTGCTTCTGACCGATCCCCAAAGCGCTCGCCGCCACAACAGCGGCGGTGATGTTCATCGCCCCATGGCGGCCGTCAAGCACGGCGGGCCACTGTGTTCCATCGATCCGCAGGGGCGTGATGGAGTCGATGTGGTGATCACACCCCTCGTCCGTACCGTAGGTTTGGCAGTGGGCAGCAGTGTCCGGCAGCGGTGCGCAGTTGTCGCCCAGCAGCACAAGATCGGTGGTGGCCCGGGCCAACTCGTACTTCTCGGCTCGAACGGCCTCCACCGTGCCCAACCCTTCCAGATGCCCCTGACCAATGCGCGTGATGATCGAGATCTGCGGCTGCACCAGGTTTGCCAGCGGCGCGATCTCACCGGGGGCATTCGTGCCGATCTCAGCGATCAGGTATCGGTGCGTGGGCCTGCAGCCCAACACGGTCATCGGCACACCGACATCATTGTTGAACGAGCGCGGTGCGCCCCACGCCGGGCCGGCCGCCCTGGCGATGGACAGCAGCAGATCCTTGGTGGTGGTCTTCCCGGCGGTGCCTGTAATCGCCACGCAGGCCACGTCAGCGAGGGCGGTGCGTCGCCACCAGCGTGCCAGATCCATCAAGGCGGTGCGTGTGCACGGCACTGTGATCACCGTCAGGCCATCAGGCACGCCAGCGGGATCCTCGACCAGTACTGCTGCAGCCCCCGACGCCATGGCGGCTGAGCAGTAGTCGTGCCCATTGGCGGACGCACCACGCAGCGCCACGTACAACCCACCATCGATGGCGGCTCTCGTGTCATGGAACACACCGGCCAACTCGACATCTGGCCCGCGAAGCGCACCGCCGACGGCGGCGGCAATCTGCTCAGCGGTCGTAAACCCGGTCATGTCTGCACCCCGCTCAATGCCCCGAGCGCCACGGCGCAATCGTCAAAGGGTTCGGCTCGCCCATCGACCAGCTGTACCTGTTCGTGTCCCTTGCCCGCGATCACGATCACATCAAGGTCGTGGGCGTCGGCGACGGCAGATTCGATGGCGACCCGCCGGTCGGTACATCGATGCACCGTGGCCTGGCCAGTCGCCCCTTCCAGAATCGCATCGATGATCGCATCGGGGTTCTCGGTGCGGGGATTGTCAGACGTCACCCAGACGATGTCCGCCAGCGTGGACGCCACCGATGCCATGCGAGGGCGCTTGGTGACGTCGCGATCGCCGCCGCACCCGAAGACCACGATCAGTCTGCCGCCGGTGGGAACCAACGAACGAACACTGCTCAATACCGCGTGCAGTGCACCATCGGTATGGGCAAAGTCGACAAACACAGCCGGGCCTTGCGCGTGGGGCACACGGTGGAGCCGTCCGGCTGGCACCGGCGCCGTGGCCAGGGCTGTACACGCATCGGTCAAGTCGGTCCCGAGCGCACATACAGTGGCCACCGACTGCGCCGCATTGACGACATTGTGCCGACCCAACAGTGGCAGCTGGGCCGCACCATCGCCCCATGGGGTGTGCAGCTCGAACCGCTGCCCGGCGAGCGTGGATTCGATGATGCGCCACCGCACCGCACCGCCGCCGCCCACGGTGATCACATCTCCGGCAAGGGTGCCGCCGGTTTCGTCATCGATGTTCACCACACGCACGGCGCCATCTAAGGACGCCATCCAATCCGTCTTGCAGGCCCGGTAGGTGTCGAGATCACCGTGGAGATCGAGGTGATCGCCGCTGAAATTGGTGAACACACCGGCGGTGAACTGCACCCCATGCAACCGTCCAGTGGCGATCCCCTGCGAACTGGCTTCCATCGCGACAGCAGTGCTCCCGTGATCAACCATGCGCCGCATCAGGCGAGCGATGTCCCAGGCCGGCGGGGTGGTGAGTGACGCGGCGAACCGTGACGCACCATCGTCGATCTCGATCCCGCCGATGAGCCCGCAGGGATGTCCGCACGTCGTCATCAGATGCTGCACCAACATGGCACAGGTCGATTTGCCGTTGGTGCCGGTGATGCCCACCACCTGCAGCTCACCGGAGGGGTCGCCTTGAATGCGGTGGGCCAGCAGCGCCCCGTCACGCACCGGGTCGTCACTGGAGAGTGTCGGCGCCTGGACTGATCGTGCCGTGTCGGCATCGGTCAGAATCGCCGCGGCTCCATTGCGGAGTGCGTCGCCAATGTGTGCTCGACCGTCATGCCGCTCGCCTTGCCTGGCGATGAACACCCATCCGGCCTGCACCTGCCGGTTGTCGTCGGTCACGTCACACACTGCAATGGGGTCGGCCCCGCCCTGCACCGACAGCCCCACCGCTTGAGCGACATCCTGCAGCACACACATGGTCATGGCAGTACCACCATGGCATCACCATAGGAATAGAAGCGGTACTCACGTTCGATCGCCTCGGCGTAGATCGCATGCAAAGCTTCAAGCCCGGTGAGGGCAGCGACGAGGGCGAGCAGTGTGGACCGCGGCAGGTGGAAGTTGGTCAGTAGGCCTTGAACTCGACGCCATTGATGCCCTGGCGCGATGCACAAATCGGTGCTTCCAGCGCAGCCGCCTTCGGGCAGCGTCTCGGGCAGTGACTCCAGCAATCGTGTGGTGGTCGTACCCACCGCGATCAGGCGTCCGCCATCAGGCCCTTGACGCAATCGAGCCATCGTGTGGTCGTCCACCGACCATTGCTCGGCATGCATGTCGTGATCTGCAAGCCGATCAGCCTTGACCGGTCGAAATGTGCCTTCGCCGACATGCAGCGTGACGCAGGCGATATCCACACCGCGATCTCGCATGGACGCGTCCAGCGCATCGGTCAGGTGCAGACCGGCCGTGGGCGCTGCCACCGAGCCGGCCCGTGCGTCACTAGCGAACCGTGTGCGATACCACTGCACGTCGCGGGGATCATCCACCACTTCGCCCCGCCGCTGTCGTGCCTTGAGGATGTATGGCGGCAACGGTGTCCGCCCGCCCTCCGAAAGTTGCGAGGCGCTGTCGCGGGCGATCACGGGCCGTGCACGCCAGTACCGATCGTCCGGCTCGACAAGATCCACCTGCAGCCCGCCATCAAAGCTGAGGCGCTCGCCAGGCTGAAGTTGGCCGCCTGCCTTGAGCATCAACCGCCAGGCACCGTCGTCATCTTGCCCCACCCACAGCCCCTCCACCTTGCCGCCGCCCCGGCCATCGGACGTGCAGGCTCGTGTGCCAACAAGGCGAGCTTGCACAACCTGGGTGTCGTTGCGAACAAGCAGGTCGCCCTGCTCAAGGACATCCGGCAGATCCCGAACATGCAGGTGCTCGTTTGTTCCTGTGCTGCGGCGATGCACCAGCAAGCGAGCAGATTCCCTCGGCTCGCATGGCCGTGTGGCGATGCGATCCTGCGGCAGGTCGTAGTCGAACGCATCCATCAGCACGAGGCAGCGTGCTCCTGGGCGCGGTGCTGCATCTCGCGGGGGCACCACGGCAGCATCTCTTCGGGCATCCGCTTGATCCCGCGGCGAAGCGCTTTGGCCACCGCATAGCGCAGTGCGTCATCCCGCCGAGCAATTACACGATCGGTCACGTTGAACCCCCACTCCCGCATGGTCTGCAGCGACCAGTCCCACGCACGCTTCTCTTCCAGGCACCGCGGCTTGATTGCAGACAAGCCAATCGCATGGTGCCCAACCTCATGCAAAAAGACCGCACACGACATTGGGCCCCGGGGATACGGCGATTCGATCATCCGGCTCACTGTGCCGTCCTGCCAGTGTGTTTCCCATGCCACACCACTTGTCGACGAACGCCACTTGCGCACCTTCAAGCCCCAGGTGGCCTTCATGGTGTCGACGAGTTCGTCATAGCGGGCCTGCATGGCCGAGCTGCGCGGCGGCGACTGCTCTGCAGGGCGAGACGGAGCCTTCGCAGCACGACGCTTGGAGCGACGCGGCGTGCCGAACAGCAATCGCCACAAGGGCAGATCGAATGTCATGGCTGCACCTCAATTGGCCCGTCCCACTGCTGTCCATTGGCCCAGTCCGAAAAGGGCATGGGCCGCTTGCCTTGCGGCTGCACGTCGAGCACACGCACCGATCCGCCGGCACATCCGAGCACGCCCTCGGCGGTGAGATGACCGGGCCCGACGACGTCATCCGATCGATCAGCACGAAGCAATTTGAGCCGCCTGCCGTCGACATCCACGGCAACCCCAGGCCATGGGCTCAACCCGTTGATGCGTCCTCGCACGGTGTCTGGCCCGGCGTTGAAGTCGATCACGGCATCCGACCGTGACAACTTGCCCGCCTGGGTGACCGCATCAGCATGCTGCTGCTGTGCAGTGAGTGTGCCTTGTGCGTGGTCCCGCAGCACCGACTCCACAGCGTCCGGCCCCAGTTGTGCGAGGGCATCGTGCAGGTCGCCGGTGGTCGCCGATGGGTCGATCGGCAGGCGTGCTTGACCGAGCACGTCTCCAGCGTCCATGGTGGCGGCCAACGTGATGACGCTCACACCCGTCACGTCATCACCGGCCATCACGGCATGGTGAATCGGCGCCGCGCCACGCCACCTTGGCAGCAAGGAGCCATGCAGATTGATGGCGAAGCGATCGTCGAGGAGCGCACTGCCGAGCTTTTGGCCGAAGGCAATGACAACCCAGGCGTCTGAATCGACCGCCCGGATCAACTCAACATCTTCCCTTCGGTTGACGTTGTCTGATCGGTGCAGGGGCAACTGTCCCGCCATGGCCCATTGCGACACGGGATTGGGCGTTGTGGTTCGGCCTCGGCCTGCGGGCCGATCAGGCTGACTCACGACGAGCGCCACATCGTGCATCGCGTGCAGTCGTTCGAACGTGGGCAAGCCGAACGCCCCGGCACCGAACAGCACCACCTTCACGTCAGCGCCCCTTCAACGCCCGCAATGCGCGGCGTGATCGAAGCCGGTCCATGGTGGACATGCGATCGATGATGAGGCGGCCCTCGAGATGGTCGTATTCGTGCTGCCACACTCGGGCGATGTGCTGGTCGGACTCGAGGGTGCACGTTGCCCCATCAAGATCTGTTCCAGTGATCCGAATGCCCACGGGCCGTACCACCGACACATCGATGTCGGGCAGGCTGAGACAGCCTTCGATGGACGACGCACAGGTGTCGTCGATCACCTCAAGCGTGGGGTTGATCCACACGACCGCCGCCTCGGGGTCGTCCGGGTCGCGAGTCACGAACAGGCGCTTGGACACACCCACCTGAGGGGCCGCGAGCCCGATGCCATCGGCCTCCACCATCAGCTCGACCATGCGCTGGGCAAGTGCCTGAATCTCGGGGGTCACGGCCCCCACCGGCTCGGCCACCTGGGTGAGGACGGGGTCCGGGTAGAGACGAATCTGCAACGAGGCGGCATCCATGCTCGTATCGTACTGAAGCAGGGCTTGCCCGCCCCCGCCGAGGGCGGGTACCGTGTGTAGTCTCAGCTCATTTGATTTCGGACAAAACCGACTGCTCGCCGTGCCCTTCTTCAAACGCAACAAGAACGACTCTTCGCCCGAAGACGCCCCATTCCGGCCGCAACCGGACAAGGCTCGCAAGTGGTTCGATCACGCCCAGACGATGATGGGCGGAGGCCAGACCGGGCCGGCCCTGATCTACTACGCCACCGGTATCGCCCTCGATCCGGAGAACATGGACGGCCACAACGGCATCCTCCAGGCGGCGATCCGCCACCGCAACGAAAAAGGAAAGCGACTGGGCAAGGGCGACCTCAAGGAGCTTGGCGGCCACCCACTGATGGCCAAGATGGCTGAGGCCCAAGCGCTGTGGATGAGCGATCTGGACAACGGCCCGCTGGCCATCAAGGCCCTTGCAGCGGCGGCCGAAGCACAACAGGAAGCAGCCGGCCAATTCTTGGCCCCTCATGTGCTGCGCATCGTGAAGGTGTGGAAGAAGACCGGCAAGAAGGAGCTTGTCGCGGTGATGGAAGGGTGCACGGGTGTGGGCGCCTGGGATGACGCCATCACGGCCGGACAACTTGCCAAAGAACTCGATCCTTCCGATGCGAAGATCGACGCCTCCGTCAAAGATCTGTCTGCACAACGCGCCATGGCGCAGGGCGGGTACGAAAACGCCATTGGTGAAGATGGCTCTTTCCGCTCGTTCGTCAAGGACATGGACAAACAGCGTGAGCTCGAAGAAGAAGAGTCCATTGCTGGCGTCGGGGGCGGCAGCGACCGCGTGCTCGACCGAGCCAAGAAGGCGTTCAAGGAAGATGCCTCCAGCCCTGAGAACATCAACAAGCTGGGCACCTTGCTCCGTCGCCAAGGCGACGGCGCCTCACTGAAGACCGCGGAAGAGGTTTTCATGGTGGGCTTCAAGAACACCGGCGAGTACCGCTTTCGCATGTCGGCTGGCGACATTCGCATGCAGCGATTCAAGCAACGCATTCGCGACTTGAAGGCCGAGGGCGACGACGACAAAGCCACGGCGATCGAGGCGCAACTGCTGGCATTCGAAGCCAAGGAGTATGCCGAACGGGCCGAGCAGTATCCCACCGACCGACAGATCCGCTACCACCTCGGTGAAGTGGCGTTGCGTCAGGGCGATGTGGACACGGCCATGGGCTGCTTTCAGAAATCCAAAGATGAGCCTCGCCTGCGTGGCAAGGCTGGACATCTGCTCGGCCGCTGTTTCGCCCAAGAAGGGTGGCATGCCGAGGCCATCGCGGAGTACCGCGAGGTGTTGGGCAAGATTGACGCGACCGACGGCGACCTCGACCTCCTCGTGCGATACGACATGATGGTGTCGCTCATCGAGAAGGCCCGCAACGAGTCGTCGGAAGAGCTCGCCCGCGAGGCGCTCGAGATCTGCTCGAGCATCGCCCGCAAGGACATCACCTACCGCGACATCCGCGAGCGTCGCCACGAAATCGACGCACTGGTGAAGTCACTGTGAACCGTATCGTCGCGGTGATCCCGGGCCGGATGGGCTCGACTCGATTTCCCGGCAAGATGCTCGCCGATGACACCGGCACACCGCTCATTATCCACAGTGCACTCAATGCCCGGGCCGCCGCACGCATCGACGAGGTGGTGATCGCCAGCGACAGCGACGCCATCGCCGCAGCCGCCCAGGCTGCCGGATTCACACACGTGATGACGCGTGCCGATCATCCCAACGGCACCAGTCGGATCGCCGAAGCGATCGACACGATCGAGGCCGATTTGATCGTCAATGTGCAGGGCGATGAACCCGATCTTCCCCCGGCCGCCATTGATGCGGCGATCGACGCCCTGCTGGCCGATCCCGACGCGAGCGTCGGCACGGCGGCCGCCCGGCTGAACGACACGGATGATGTGAACAACCCCGCCGTGGTCAAAGTGGTGATCGATGCTCGTGGCGGTGCCCTGTACTTCTCACGTGCAGCAATTCCGCATGACCGCGATGGCCTTGATGCCCAAGACTGCAGCCCGCTGCGGCATGTCGGCCTGTACGTCTACAGCCCGGCAGCGTTGCGGGACTACATCAGTCTGCCTGAGGGCACACTTGAGCGGCTCGAATGCCTCGAGCAACTGCGCCTTCTTGAGCATGGGCGACGCATTGCTGTGGCCACAGTGGACGCACCACACTGTGGCATCGACACGCCCGAGCAGTACGCCGCCTGGGTAGCACAGCGAGCGACGGCCAAGACAAACGCCGCTGATCCATGATTCCCTGTTGAAGACACCACCCCCCGCGCGGTATCGTCTTCTATGCCCCACTCTGGTTCCTCATCCGGCGATTCGACACCTCCCACCGCGTCCGACAGCTTCCTGAGCCAGTTCGGACGCTCGAGTGAAACCACCGAATTCTTCTCTCCCATCCCCGAGGGCTATCAACGTGGCCGCACGGCCTTTGTCGCTGTCATGGGAACGGTGATGAGTGGTCTGGGCAAGGGCATATTCAGTGCCTCGCTCGCCAAGTTGCTCAAGGACAAAGGCTTGTCGGTGGCGCCGATCAAGCTCGAGGGCTACCTCAATGTCGACAGCGGCACCCTGAACCCCTACCGCCATGGTGAGGTGTTCGTGCTTGATGACGGCACCGAGTGCGACATGGATCTGGGCACCTACGAACGCCTGCTCGACCAGAACCTGACGGTTCGAAACTTCACGACCGCCGGTCAGATTTACACCGAGATTCTGGAACGCGAACGTCGTGGCGGGTATCTCGGACGCGACGTGCAGATGATTCCCCACGTCACCGGCGAAGTGAAGCGTCGCCTGCGTGAACTGGCCATGACAGGCGGCCCCGATGGTGATCCGGCCGACATGGTGTTCATCGAGGTGGGCGGCACGATCGGCGACTATGAAAATGGCTTCTACGTGGAAGCGCTGCGTGAACTCGCCTTCGAGGAAGGAAAGGAGAACTTCTGCAGTGTCGCGCTCACCTACATTCTCGAGCCCCCGACATTGGGCGAGCAGAAGTCCAAAGCTGCGCAGTTGGGCATCAAGCGGCTGATGGAAACAGGCATCCAGCCTGACCTCATCGCCTGCCGTGCCGAGCACGAAGTTTCCGACACCGCCCGACAGAAAGTGTCGATGTTCAGCAACGTGCCGTTGCCCCGCGTGTTCTCGATGCACGATCGTGACTCGATCTACACGATCCCCGAGGCAATGCGAGCGCAAGGCCTGGATCGTGAAGTCCTCACGATCCTCGACCGCCATCAGCGTGTGGACCCCGTGCATGAAGACGGTGCCCGCGCCCAATGGAACAGCTACGCCAAGAGCATCACCGCACCGCGTACCCATCCGATCAACATCGGTATTTTGGGTAAGTACACGGCGCTTCGCGATGCCTACGCATCGATCGACAAGGCCATCGAGCACGCCGCGACGCACCTGAGCGCCAAGCCAGATGTGCAGTGGATCGACGTGAGTGATTTCACCCGCAACAACACCGCCGACGCCCTCGACGGACTTGATCTGCATGCTGTCATCGTGCCCGGAGGCTTCGGTGAACGCGGCGTGGAAGGCAAGATCGCAGCGGTCGAGTACGTCCGCACCAGAGGCGTTCCATTCCTGGGCATCTGCCTGGGCTTCCAGGTGGCGGTGATCGAGTACGCTCGCACCGTGGCTGGCATCGACAACGCCCATTCCACCGAGTTCGCCCCCGCCCTCGACGGTGCCGTGATCTCGGAGTTGCCTGACCAGAAGGCCATTGAAGGGCTGGGCGGCACGATGCGACTGGGCGGGCAGGATGTGCGTCTCGATGCCGACAGCCTGATGTCCTTCCTCTTCGACGGCAAGACATCGATCCGCGAGCGATTCCGACATCGATTCGAAGTGGAACCGGCCGTCATCGAGCAACTGGAGTCGGCCGGCCTGCGGTTCAGCGGTCGCCACCCCGAGCAGCCGATCATGCAGGCGATCGAGCTGCCGACCACGGTGCACCCCTACTTCGTCGGCGGCCAGTTCCATCCCGAACTGACCAGCCGTCCGCTGCATCCCCAGCCGATGTTCATGGGCCTGGTGGCCGCCGCCATCGCCCGAGCCAATCCCGACCTGCCTGCCAAATCGATCAGTGAGCGGTGGCTGCACACCCCGACCCCGCAAACCGAGATGGCGTGAGCCGATCGGGCACATCTGCACGACCAATGACAACGGGCCCCTGCTTTGGCAGGGGCCCGTATCTTTGAAGTGCCGATGGCTGGACTTGAACCAGCGACCTAGGGTTTATGAATCCCTCGCTCTAACCAGGCTGAGCTACATCGGCATGTCGGGCAACTTCGCCCATCCTACGACCATGACCCCTAGGAGAATCGAACTCCTGTTTTCAGGATGAGAACCTGACGTCCTAGCCGCTAGACGAAGGGGCCTGCATCACCCTCATGAAAGGTGACGTGGCATTCTAACGATCGTCGAGGGAGGCGTCGAGATCACCCTCCGGCAAGCGACAACGACACCGGCTCGGGGGCAGGGAGCATGAGATACGAGGCCTTGGCATACCAGCCGTCAGCAGCATCATGATCTTGTGCCACGCCAAGGCCCATCTCGAAGTTGGCGGCCGTCACCAGCATGGCCTGCAGGTCGCCGCCCTCGGCAGCCTTGAGCCACCACATGGCGGCCGTACGCGGATCTCGCTCGGTTCCACGTCCAAGTTGGGACGCAATCGCCATGGCACGCATCGATTGGACATGCCCTTGAGCAGCGGCCTTGGCCCACCACCGCACGGATTCGGTCGGATTCTGACTGTCACCAATACCACGTGAGCGACACCGTGCGTAGGTCGCCATGGCATCGACATGGCCATGGAGTGCGGCAAACTGCAGCCAGCGCACTGCATCAGGCGCGGACGTGCGCACACCATGGCCGTGCAAACGGCACCAGCCGTAGTTGAATGCCGCTTCCACATGCCCGTGTTCGGCTGCATGCTTCCACCACGAGGCGGCCGCACGCTGGTCACGCTGCACGCACCCACCGTCATGCAGTCGTGTCGCCACGACATGCATGGCCTCCACGTGTCCGGCATGTGCCGCATCCAACCACAGGTCGAAGGCCTCGCACTGCGCCAGGGCGTCCATCGCCTTGGCCTGTTCGACAAGCTCGGCGACGGTGGTTGCTCTGGCCTCTACGGGTGTGACCAACGGAGCATCGGGCGGTGTCATGGTGGCGGCAAGGCACACGGCGGCGGACAGGATCATCACGGTCGGGGCTCCAGAAGGACGATGCACACGGCGGCGAGGTGTTTCGCCACCGTGGCAAATCGGCTCCCGCCAACACGTCCTTCAGCCCACCAATGGATTTTCAGGCCGGTTCGCCCTGTACCCCCAGCACAACCATCACCACCGGCTCATCACCCACACAGGCCACACCGTGGGCCTGCCCCGGGGCCACCACGATCAATTGGCCTGGTTCGAGCACATGGTCCAAGCCATCCACCGAGCATCGTAAGACGCCCGACTGCACCCAGAACACCTCCCACATGTCGACATGGCTGTGCGGCTCGACCAGCTGGCCAGGCTGCAGGGTGGACTGGGCCAACTGCATGATGCTCGCCACGGCATCTTCGCGGGCCAGGAGCACCTGCTTCAGGATCGCCGGATCATGTGATGTTCCGGTGTGGGCGATGGCCGCCAGATCACGAAAGATGGTCATCGTGTGAGCTTCCGATACTTCATGCGGGTGGGCTGCATTGCTGCGTCGCCGAGCCGTGCTCGGCGATCGGCTTCGTAACTGGACCAATCACCCGGATGAAATCGCACCTGGGCATCCCCCTCGAAGGCGAGCACGTGCGTGGCCAGACGATCGAGGAACCACCGATCGTGACTCACCAGTAAGGCCGTGCCGGCGAAGGTCTCGAGGCCCTCCTCGATGGCGCGAATCGTGTTCACATCGAGGTCGTTGGTGGGTTCGTCCAACAGCAGCACATTGGCATGACTGCGTAGGGTGATGGCCAGCTGCACACGATTGCGCTCCCCTCCTGACAGCGTGCCGACAGTTCGGCTCTGCGTGCTGCCGGGAAAGCCAAAGCGTGAGCAATATGCACGTGAATTGACCTTCACGCCGCCAAGGTCGATGTCGTCATCCTTCTCGGAGATTGCCTCCCACACGCTGGCTGCGTCAGGCAGCGCGTCACGACCCTGAGCCGCACACGCGGTGACAACGCTGTCACCAATTCGCAACGCACCGTCGTCCGGGGCAAGTTCGCCCAGCACCATTCGAAGGAAGGTGGTCTTGCCAGCACCGTTGGGCCCGACCACGCCCACGATGGCACCCGGTGGAATGGAAAAGGACACGTCATCCATCAGGAGCACGTCGCCCATCCGCTTGGTCATGTTCGCCGCTTGAATGACGACGTCACCAAGCCGCGGCCCCGGCGGCACGTAGATCTCAACCTTGGCCTCGGCAGCCTTGCGATCCTGATCGACCAGCGACTCGTAGGCCGTGATGCGGGCCTGATTCTTTGCTTGACGACCCTGTGGTGTCTTGCGGATCCACTCCAATTCACGGGCCATCGCCTTGTCGCGACGAGATTCCTGCCTGGCCTCCAGCCCGCGGCGTTTCTCCTTCTGCTCCAGCCACGAGGAGTAGTTCCCCTTCCACGGAATGCCCTCTCCACGATCAAGCTCGAGGATCCAACCGGCCACGTTGTCGAGGAAGTACCGATCGTGTGTCACGGCGATCACGGTGCCGGCGTACCGCTGCAGATGTTGCTCCAGCCAATGCACGGTTTCCGCATCAAGGTGGTTGGTGGGCTCGTCCAGCAGCAGAATGTCTGGCGCCGAAATCAACAGACGACACAAGGCCACGCGGCGCCGCTCACCACCGGACAGCGTGTCCACGGTCCGATCGTCATCCGGACACCGCAACGCCTCCATGGCCATGTCCACACGCTGATCAAGATCCCAGGCGTCGGCGGCGTCGAGCTGCTCTTGCACCTGCGCCTGTTCTTTTAACAGCGCCGTCATGGCGTCGTCATCCATCGGCTCCGCAAACTTCGCGTTGATGGCGTCGAATCGCTTCATCAGTTCGGCCAGTTCACCGAAGCCCTCTTCCACCACGGCCCGCACGGTGCGTGTTTCCCGCAGCAGTGGCTCCTGCTCGAGATACCCAATGGAGAACCCCGGTGCGGCCTGTGTTTCGCCGTCGAACTCGGTATCGACGCCAGCGAGAATGCGGAGCAACGTGCTCTTGCCCGAGCCGTTGAGGCCCAGCACGCCGATCTTGGCGCCGTAGAAGTAGGACAGGGAGATGTCCTTGATGATGGTGCGGTTCTCGATGGTCTTGGAGACCTGCCACATCGAATAAATGATCGTGTCGTCACTCATGGATGCGTATTCGTACCATCTCCACATGACTGTGCGAACCGGTGTGGATCTCGGTGGGACCAAAATCGAGGCCGTCGTGCTCGACGGCGACGATCGCGTGCTCGCTCGTGAGCGATGCGCCACCCCGCAGGGTGACTGCGCCGCAACCGTGCAGGCCTTGGCCGACCTCGTCGCTAGGGTCGAATTCGATGCGGGCTGTGCCGCAGCGCACGTGGGGATCGGCGGGCCAGGCAGCGTGTCACCGAGAACCGGTCTGCACCGCAATGCCAACTCCACGGTGCTCAATGCGCAGCCGCTCCACGCCATGCTGCAGACGGCGCTCGGCCGCCCGGTTGCACTGGCCAATGACGCCAATTGCCTGGCGCTTTCAGAGGCTCACGATGGTGCTGGAGCCGGGCATCGCTGTGTGTTCGCGGTGATTCTGGGCACCGGCGTGGGCGGCGGGCTGGTGATCGATGGCGTGCTGCATGAAGGGCACAACCGCACCGGAGGGGAGTTTGGCCACACCGCCCTGCCGCGGCTCAATGCCGACGAGATTCCGGGGCCGCCGTGTTACTGCGGTCAGCGCGGCTGCCTGGAGAACTGGCTGTCGGGCCCGGCCCTGGAAGCACAGTGGCTTGTCCACCATGCCGACGCCCTGCAGGCCACCGAAATCGCGGCAACCAGAGGCGACGACGTGGTGTTCACATGCTGGCTCGACCGACTTGCCCGTGCGCTGGCCGGGGTGGTCACGCTGATCGACCCCGATGTCATCGTGGTGGGTGGCGGCCTCAGCGCCATCGAACAGATCTACACCCAGCTGCCAGCGCGTCTCCCGCCGCTGGTCTTTGGCGGCGAATGCACCACCGAGATCCTGCGGGCGGTGCATGGTGACAGCAGTGGTGTGCTCGGTGCTGCCCGCTTGCCTGCCCCTGCGTGAGCAGGAAGGTATCCTGCTCACTCCCCTGGTGGGGTGGCAGAGCGGTTGAATGCGCCGGTCTTGAAAACCGGTAAACCCTTCGGGGTTTCATGGGTTCGAATCCCATCCCCACCGTTGCTTGGACAGCTAGCATGACGGCATGAAGCGGTGGCTCGCAATCGTGCTGGCAGGACTCGGCGGGTGCACAGCATCGCACCCTATCCAGACGCAGGTGCACGTGCGTTGTGTCGCCACCGGCGCGCCGGTGGAGGGTGCCACGGTCAGGGCGCTTGCTGGCACGCTCTTTCTACCCACGCAACAACCGACACTCGGCATGGCCCCGGGCGAGACCATCGGGCCGACACCAGACCCTGCGGCGAGCGCCGGCCGGACCGATGCGCAAGGCATCGCCCACATGCCGCTGGCCTCCAATCGCCCGATCACGCTGCGGATCGAAGCACCGGGCTGTGCACCCTTGGCCATCCGCATCGAAATGGACGCTCACGGTGTGGCGCGAGGCGCACTGTGGACAGCCGCAGGGCCCCGCCCACCGAGCGCGCCGCCACCGGAGGGACGGCCGCTCGAAGCACGGGTGACGAGGCCGGTTCAGCCCCGGGTACGATGATCTGTCGAATCGACCCGGGAGAGCAGTCATGCAGGTTGGACGCTTCTGACGCGTGCACCGTTCACCCCGAGTGTCAAGATGCCAGTCCCACGGGCATCAGCATCAAATTCATCGCGGCCATGAATGCCCAGCACCGCCGAGCGACACTGGTGGAACCCACCGTGCGCCGGGGCCAGTTGGAGTCGCAGTGGCGCTCACACGCCCTCTGACGGGGTGCTAAACTGGATCAACCGCGTCAGTGCGTGATTCACAAGAGACACGCCCCGATGCCCCGGAGTTTCGGATGAGTCGATCCAACCTCTCGCTTCCCCAACAACGCCGCTTCGGTGAAACCTCGCGCACGGATACCTGGTGGCTGGTTTCGCTGCTGGTCTTTCTGGGCTTCGGCGCGTTCATCGTGTATTCCACGTGGGCGGCCTTTCAGGGCGTCAACTACTTCTACGGCGCGCAAGGGGCGCACTATCTGTCGCCCTTCTATTCGCCACTGGTGTTCGGCCAACCCGGCGAGCCCTCCATGTTCGGCGCCATGCCTGCATGGATGCCCCTGTGGGTGTCACCGGCCTTGTTCATTCTGTGGGCACCAGGTGGCTTTCGATTCACCTGCTACTACTACCGAGGGGCCTACTACAAGGCATTCTGGGCGGATCCGGTGTCCTGCGCCGTGGGCGAGCCTCGTTCGTGCTACCGCGGCGAAGCCTCGATGCCCTTGATCCTGCAGAACATTCACCGCTACTTCCTCTATCTCGCCCTCGTCTTCATCGTGATCCTCGCGTGGGACGCATGGAAGGGCCTCTGGTTCATCGAGGGTACCGGCGATCAGGCTCGTGAAGTGTTCGGCCTGGGTGTGGGCTCGCTCGTGCTCATCGTGAACGTGGTGCTCTTGGGCGGCTACACGCTGGGTTGCCACTCACTGCGGCACCTCATCGGTGGCCGATTGAACCTCTTCTCAAAGCATCCCATCCAGAAGAAGTCATGGGAGTGCGTCACCTGCCTCAACAAGCGGCACATGGTCTGGGCATGGCTGAGTCTGTTCTGGGTGGGCTTCACGGACTTCTACGTACGCATGTGCTGCAACGGCACGTGGGTTGATTGGAGAATTTTCTGACATGGGTTGGACCACACACGAGTGCGATGTGCTCGTCATCGGCGCCGGTGGTGCCGGCCTTCGCGCCGCAGTCGAAGCTTCGGCGCAAGGTGCCTCGGTCACCGTGCTGAGCAAGTCCCTGCTGGGCAAGGCCCACACTGTCATGGCCGAAGGCGGTATGGCGGCATCCATGGGCCATGTCGACGACCGCGACAATTGGCGGGTCCACTTCTCCGACACCATGAGAGGCGGGTACTACCTGAACAACTGGCGCATGGCCGAGCTGCACGCGCGCGAAGCGCCCGATCGAGTTCGCGAACTCGAGGCGTGGGGCGCCCTGTTCGACCGCACCAAGGACGGACGAATCCTCCAACGCAACTTCGGTGGCCACAAGTATCCGCGGCTGGCCCATGTGGGCGACCGCACCGGGTTGGAGATGATCCGCACCCTCCAGGACCACGGCATCCATCAGGGCATCGAGTTCCTCATGGAGAACACGGTCGTGCGTCTGCTCAAGGACGGCGACCGTGTGTCGGGCGCCTTCGCCTACGACCGTGAAAAGGGTCGCTTCCACGTGGTGCACGCCAAGGCGGTCGTGCTGGCCACCGGCGGCATCGGCCGCGCCTTCCGCATCACCAGCAACAGTTGGGAGTACACCGGCGACGGCCACGCGCTGGCGCTGCATGCCGGCGCCGAACTGGTCGACATGGAGTTCGTCCAATTCCACCCCACAGGCATGGTCTGGCCTCTCAGCGTGCGCGGCATTCTGGTGACCGAAGGCGTTCGCGGCGAAGGCGGCATTCTCACCAACAGCGAAGGTCGTCGATTCATGTTCGACGACATCCCAGAGCTCTACGCCGGCCAGTGCGCCGACACCCCCGAGGAAGGCTGGCGGTATGTCACCGGTGACAAGGATTCCCGGCGTCCGCCTGAACTCCTCACCCGTGACCACGTGGCTCGCAAGATCGTGAAGGAAGTCAAGGAAGGCCGTGGTTCACCGCACGGCGGCGCTTTCCTGAACATCGCATGGATTCGCGAGAACATGAAGGACAGCGAAGCGCACATCAAGAAGAAGCTGCCCAGCATGTACCACCAGTTCAAGGAACTCGCTGGTGTCGACATCACCAAGGAGCCCATGGAGGTGGGACCCACCACGCACTACGTGATGGGCGGTGTCAAAGTCGACGCCGACACGCAGATGTCCTCCGTGCCGGGTCTTTTCGCCTGCGGCGAGTGCGGTGGCGGTCTGCACGGGGCCAATCGTCTCGGAGGCAATTCGCTCTCCGACCTGCTCGTGTTCGGCCGCATCGCTGGCGCTGCAGCGGCGAAGTTCGCGTCGGACCAAGGCGATACCAGTCTGGACGAGGCACAGGCACAGGATGTCGAGGCCATCGCGCTGGCACCGATGGAGCGCCGCGACGGCGAGAATCCATACGAAATCCAGCACGATCTGCAGGACGTCATGCAGGATCTGGTGGGCATCGCCCGCGCAGAGGCCGAACTGGCCGAGGCGCTCGAAAAGATCAAGGACTTGCGTACGCGGGCCGACACTGTCTGCGCACCGGGCAACCGCGAATACAACCCCGGCTGGCATACGGCGCTGGACCTGGCCAACCTGCTCGATGTGTCCGAAGCGGTGGCGCTGGCCGCACTGGGCCGGCCCGAGAGTCGCGGCGCGCATACACGGATCGACCACCCGGACAAGGATCCTGAGTTGGGCAAGGTGAACACCATCATCGGCCACAGTGCATCGGGCGCGATCGAGGCCCGCCACGAACCTGTCGTCGGGCGAACGGAAGCCCTGCAGGAGATCATCGAGGAGATGGGCTGATGCAACAGGTCACGTTCAGAGTCTGGCGGGGCGAACATGGCGAAGGCGACTTTGTTGAATATGTCATCAATGTCGAGGACGGCATGGTGGTGCTCGACGCCGTGCACGCGATTCAGGCGCAGCATGCATCCGATCTGGCCGTCCGCTGGAACTGCAAAGCGGGCAAGTGCGGGTCCTGCAGCGCCGAGATCAACGGCAAGCCTCGACTCATGTGCATGACACGGCTTGAAGATCTGCCACTGGATCAGCCCGTCACCATCGAACCGATGCAGGCCTTTCCCGGCACCAAGGATCTCGTGGCCGACGTGTCGTGGAATTACGAAGTCAAGCAGAAGATCAAGCCCTTCAAGCCGCGCACGCCCGATGAGGCGGACGGCACATGGCGCATGGATCAGGCCGACGTCGAACGTGCGCAGGAGTTTCGCAAGTGCATCGAGTGCTTCCTGTGCCAGGATGTGTGTCATGTGCTACGCGACCACCACAAGCACGACGACTTCATCGGCCCGCGGTTCCTCGTCAACACGGCGGCGCTCGAGATGCACCCGCTCGACACGGAAGATCGCCTGAGCGACCTTCGGCATCGTGACGGCATCGGCTACTGCAACATCACCAAGTGCTGCACCAAGGTGTGCCCAGAACACATCACCATCACGGACAACGCGATCATCCCGCTCAAGGAGCGTGTGGTGGACGAGTATTACGATCCGCTCACCAAGTTGTTCCGCATCTTCAAGCCCAAGGCGAAGGACGCCTGAGCCGGGCAATCACACCTTCAGTGAAACGCTCGCGATGGTCGTATCGTCACCTGGCGGCACCCCGCCTGCGTGGGCACGGACAGCTGCAAGCACCCCCTTCACATCATCGTCCACACCGCTTGATGCATGAAGCACGGCCGCAATCCCTTCGGTCCCGAACTGCTCACCGGCGGCATCGGCCTGTTCGGGAACACCATCAGTCATCAGCACGATGCGATCGCCCGCAGCAAGCCGCACTGTTTCGGCGGGATAGTCGATGAGCGCGTCGAATCCAACTGGCGGACACTCGGCTTCTTCATCCACGACCACATCATCTGCCTGCACATGGGCCCAGTACCCGTGACCGGCGTCGACATACTCAACGCGACCATCGGTGTGAAAGATGCCAACCCAAAGCGTGAGAAACCGATTGGTCGGTGTTCGATCCACCACGTAGCGGTTCAGATCTTCCACGGCATCTTGCAGTGTGTCATGCCGGGTGATGGCCCCGCGGAGATAGGCTTGCGCCGCAGCCATGAGAATGGCTGCCCCGACACCCTTGCCGCTGACATCGCCAAGAAAGAGCGCCGTGCGGGTGTCGTCCACCTGTATCACGTCGAACAGGTCGCCAGAGGCACTGCGGCCAGGCTCAAAGATCACTGCATGCTCAAGGCAGCCCGTCTGCTGTACGCCCTCTGGAATCATGTACTGCTGGGCTTCGCGCGCAGCACCAAGATCCTCGGCCATGCGTTCTTGTCGTTGCTGCATTTCGCGGCGGCGGAGATTGGCCAGTGCCAATCCGGCCACGCGAGACAGTGCCTCGCAGAAGCTGTTCGCATCCTGCGCAACCGACGCCTCGGCACCGCGGGCATCGAGATACAGGCAGGCTGCGACGATGTCGTCCACTTCGATCGGACAACACAGCGCCGAGTGGATGGCCAGATCAGCGATGCTCTGTCCGTAGTCCGGCGCCGCGTCCCCCTCCATGCACACCATCTGGCCCTCGGCCGCGGCAGTCACAAGCGAGCGACTGAATTGCGCGCCGGCGCCCGTGTCTTCGGGGCCATGCCAACCGAGCAGTTCAACGTCGAGCCCTTCCATGCCTGGACGAAGCACCGCGGCGCGTGCATAGCCCGTGCCTTCTACTGCGGCCTGTGCCAGTGCTTCGGCAAGGGCCGCGTCGTCGGCCGCCCGATTGATTCGGCCGGCGCAGTCCACGAGCAAACGCAGACGATGCATCGCCATGCGTTCGCTGGATGATGTCACGGCCTTGATGCGTTGTTGCCCCAGCGGATCGTCCGCCGTGGCCACGGCCATGGTGGTCGTCGCCCACGCGCCGACCGACAGCAGCCACGGGCCCAGTCGAATGCGGTCGCCCTCTTTCAAGGGCGTGGTGATCTGGGCATCAAGGCGAACGTCATTCAGCCAGGTGCCGTTGGCGCCCCCGAGATCCGTGAGCAGCCACTCCTCGCCCTCCCGCGAGATCGATGCGTGACGCCGAGAGATCGTCGGATCAGCCAACCTGATGTCACAGCCCGAGCCTCGACCGAGCACGGCGCCGGCTCGAGTCACCGACATCGGCGGCAGACTTGGTCCGTGCAGCACGCTCAGCCGAAGCAGCGCCGAGTCTGTTGGAGTTGAAGCACCTGTTCCCACGCCTCAGATCCTACCCACGCGAGACCGATGGCGTAGAATCGCCCCGCATCGGTCCGCGTAGCTCAATTGGATAGAGCGTCGGCCTCCGAAGCCGAAGGTTGCAGGTTCAAGTCCTGCCGCGGACGTTGGAAGCCCGATTTCGCCGACCGAGGGTGATGAGGCGCACAGGCGCCAGGAAAGGGTCGTGTCCATGTTCGCGCCGTGCCCGTACTGCGATGCCGCACTGAACATGTCCACCGTTCGATTCGTCGCCGCAGAGACGTTGACCGGCGATCCCGTGCTCGGCCCAGACGCCGCTGTGCGATTTCGACCTGTCGCATTTGATGTCAACGGCGACGCGATCGCACCCGATGGCAGCATCAGCTCGACCCCAGCGTGCGGCCACTGCCGCAGTGCATTTGCACCGGCCTTTCGTGAGCACCTCGATGTGCCCACCATCGCCGTGGGCCCCGGCGGCTTGACCAAGGCCTGCAATGCCGCCAAGGGGCAAGGCTGGGCCACCGAACGTGTGGACTTCGTCGGTGGCCCTGGTGATGGCGGTCGCGATGTGGCATTGGTCACATGTCGCCGTGACGACACCTCGCTCATCTGCCTACTCACCACGGCTGATGGCACGCCCGATGCCTTCGTGGACCACCTCGTTGCAGGAACGGCAACGTCATGACAACCGTCCTCACACATGCATGGAACACCGAGGCCGGGTTCCACTGGGACGACGCCGATGCCCCTGCGGCCCTCAAGGAAACACTCGAGCCCTTGTCCGGCCTGCAATTCGCCGGCGCCACGGGCGCCGTCGACGAATCGTCCATTCGAACAGTGGACTGCACCGGCACCACGCACACCGTGCTCACTCGCGTGGTCGCCCTGCCGCCGCTGGCAGACGGTCGCACCATGCGTCGCACACGACACCTGATCGTGGATCAGATTCCCGCCGGAGTGCTGCCGGGGCAAATGATGCACGACGACAGCATCGTGCCCGTGGGCGGCCAACCGGATTTGGGCGACGACACCACCGCGTGTCTCGTCACCGCGCCACCACAAGTTTCGTGGGACATGTGCGGCGGCGACTGGACCGACACCATCGCAGCTCGTGTACGCGCAGGCGATGCCGTGCGCGTGATCTTTCCATCCGCACATCCGGCCATGGACTGGTGGCGTGCCATTGAACCCGCAATCGGGTCTATCGCATGGCAGCGATGGGTGTTGCTGGAACGCTTTCCTCAGGATGCCGGCGCCGATGTGGTGATTGCCGTCGATGGCACGCCCTGTGCCCAAGCGATGCGCAGCAGCGGTCGCAGCATTCTTGACCTTGCAGCTGATCCCCAGCCGCCCGCCCAAGATGCCACCCAAGACATCGCCACCTCGCCAGCGGCTCCCGCCGAAGAACCATCCCACGCGCCCGATGTGGTGCTCACTCCGGGTGGACCGCCGGTGGGCCTGATGGCCCTCACTGGCTTGGCGGTGCTGCTGGTGATCGGCGCTGTCATCACGATCGTGCTTGCCCTGCAGTCGGGGACCCCCGCCCTATGACCATCGCCGCCACCATCGCGGATCTCCGCCGCACGATCGCGGCGGGCAGCACCGACAGCGACACCCTCGCGCACGCCACCACCGCCGTCGAGACGCTCGCCATGCACTGCCGTCGAGCACTCGACTGGGCGGACCGTGGCTGTATCCACGAAGCGGCCGCCTATGCCGAGGACTGTGGCAATCTGGCCAAGTGCGTGGTTGACCTCCTGGCGGACGACAACTTCACCGCCGCTGTGCACGCCGTCTCCAACCTGCCCACACGAGCCCAACTGGAACCGCTGGTGCTCGCCCCGGTCGAGGCCAGTCGCGCCGAGGACGAAGTCACCAGTTGGATGGCTGCGTGTGTCCGGCGCGACGCGCTACAGGCCCGCCTCAGAGCGATCACCAGGTTGAAACGAGCCCAGCCGCGAGTCACGCGATGGGTGCAGATGGCCGTGCCGCTGATCGATGCTGCCGCTGATTCGATGGATCGTCGACTGCAGTCAGTGATCGAATCCGCCGACGTGGACGCGATGCGCGACATGGAGCGCGAACTGATCGATATGGGCATGGCCACCGATGGCGCTGGCGCCAAGGCCGTGCAGCAATTGCAACACATCCTTCGATCGGCCGACAGCGAAGCGCACGCCACGTACATGCGCCAAACAGCGATGCACCTGCACGACGCCTGGGCCGCCATGGATCATGCGCGGGCATGCACACTGCTCGAGCAGTGGCGAACCCTCTGTGATGCCGGCCCAGTGCCTGCAGACGTCGTGCCCATCGCCACCGGACCACTCGCATGGCTCGACCAACTGTCCATGCGCGACGCCAAGGTGCAACAGGACAAGGCCCTCGTGGACGACCTCGAGCGGGCCCTCGACGAAGAACGGTCGATCAATGACCTCGACCGCAAGGTGGCCGCCCTGCAGCGCAAGTCGATCGCCATTCCTCAGCGCGTACTTGCCCGGTTCACGCATCGGCTCGCGGAACATCGTGCTGCCAAGAGACGCCGTTGGGGGATCGCCATGGGTGCGATCGCCTGCGTCGCCGTGGTGATCATCGTCGGCATCCTGGTGGGCGATCGAGCCCGCCACCAACGCCTGGTGGCCGCCAACATCGAGCAGGCCGTGAACGAACAACTCGACGGTGATGATCCCGCCGCAGCCATGCGCACCTTGCAGGATGCGATCGACCAGAGCCACATCGACGCCACATCAAGCGAAGTGCTTAAGGCCAAGATCGACCGGCATCGAGAAGATTGGAACGAACGGTACGCCACGGCCCGCGGCCATGCGGTTCGAGCAACCGAAGCCCTGCAAGGACCAGATTCAGAGTCCATGTTCCTCGTGGTTGAAGAAGCACTTCGCGAAGCTCGGACCACGGTGCCCAACGGCGCCGCATTGGATCTCGATGCGCCGACCGAGGCATTGCGTGCACGCCGACAGGCGTGGGAACAAGAACAACGACGTGCGCTGCAGCCGCGGTTCGAAGCACTGAATGAGCTGGTGCTACTGCCCAAGCCCGGCCTGCGTGATATCGGTGCCTGGGAAGAGCGACTGCAGATTATGGCCAACGGCTTGGCGGAACTCAATGCCATCGCCGCCGAGCCCGTCGCGGTGCAATCCGACGTTCGTTCGCTGATCCAGCAACATCGCACCAATATCCAGCGGATGCACGATGAAGCCAAGGGCACGATCGACGGCATCCACACGGCCAGCGACCTGTTGCAGCAGTTGCAGTTCGTGCCCGCTGGAGAGGATCTCTGGGCTGCGGTCTGGGACCAACTCGTGGAGGAACACGCCGGCATGCTGTCTGGCCTGTTGCCGATGAAGGATTGGCACGACGGACGACGCGACGCCGCCGCGAGTCGGGCCGTACAGCAATGGCGTGAACACGTCGTACCCGTGCTTATCCTCGCCGGGCTCATGGGCGACGGTGATACGACACCTGATCCAGAACTCATCGAGACCGCCGGCGACCGATTGCGCGAGCACCTTGAACTAGCCACCGAAGACAAGACGCCATATGCCAACATCGCCACCACCCTGCTCACCGCAGCAGGCGCACCTGACAGTCGCGACCTAGCATTGCACACGCTCAACGGGGCGTATCTCCTCGACCTGTACAAGCTGCCGCTGAGTACCAGCGGTGTGCTGTATCGCCGCAGCAACAACCTGCCCGATCAGGAACTCAAGAACGCGCTCACCAGCATTGACGACCTCGATCTGCCATTGTCCGAGTTGGCGACCACGCCGGTGGAGTGGCCCGAAGGTGTTACACCCTCGGGATCATTGACCGTTGTTGCAGAATCCATGTTGCTCGAAGAAGCGATTGATGCGCTCGACGCCGGACAACCCACGGCTGTGGTGCTCCTCGACACACTGAACAAGCTCGAATCGCTTGACGACCCCGATGCCCTGGCCAACGCACAAATTCGCTTTGTCGTGCTCAAGGCGATGCACGCCTCGCTGGGCGACGCGGCAGCCGGCACGGCCTTGGACACGTGGATCACTACGGCCTCACGTGGGAATTCGCCGCTGCAGTCGGACTGGCTGAAGGCCAGCTGGAACGGCAGCCGCACAGCTCGTCGTGAACTGCTGCGTGGATCCAATCGCATGCTGGCTGACGCGCCCTCACCTGCTGCACTCAATGAAACACTGTTGGCGCCCGCACAGGCCGTCAAGGCTGCAGCTGCACCAGCGGCCCCCGCCGCTGTGCTGTTGTACACCGCACAGGGCTGGGACATCATCGGCACCATGCCCGACGACCCCGCCATCCTCCGCGTGGGCCCCGGCGGCGTGTGCACCTTCAATCGTCTGAACACCGACGCGAATGGTCGGCCCTTGCCGCCGGCCGACTTGCCCGCCGTCCCGACCCTCATCTTCACTCGAGGATCCGATTCATGAACGACACCGCCTGGGATCAGAGCACCACACCAGTGCTGTCCTACGCCGCATGCGACCCCGAAGCCCGGATCGGGCTCCCTGCAGGACGCTACACCACCCCATCGGCCACCGCGTCGTGCCTGTTGGGCGTCGCCCTGATGTGCCTGCTCTATGGCCTGGCTTGGTTGCTTCGCACGACCAACGGCGGCGCCGTGGCATGGGAATACCTCACCGGCTTTGGCGGCATTCCAATTCCCATCGCCGCCTTGTCGTGTTGGACCACGGCCATCTTGCTGCTCAAGATGCTCAAGATCGCCGCCCAACGCACAGCGCTTCGACTGCGCTTCATGCCCGAAGACCCTGGGTTCGCCTTGTCCACGGCCACGGTCGACCGCGTGATCGGCGCCATCGAGTCGTCGGTCGACGATCCCTCGAAGTTCATGCTGCTTGATCGCGTGCTGACAGCCCTCAAGAGTGTGCGTAATCTTGGCCGACCGGGCGACATCGGCGAGGTGCTCGCCGCGTCAGCTGACGGCGACGAGGCCTCGATGGACAGCGGCTACACCCTCACCAACGGGTTCATCTGGGCCGTTCCGGTGCTGGGCTTCCTCGGCACGATCATCGGTCTGACCGAAGCCATCGGACAGTTCGGCGGCGTGCTCAGCCAGGAAGACAACAAGGACATCGACGCCCTAGCGGGACGACTGACCGACGTCCTTGGCGGCCTGGACACCGCCTTCATCACCACCGGCGAAGGCTTGGTTGCCGCACTGGTGTTGTCGTTGTTCCTGCGGGCAGTGCGTCGCGCTGATGAACGACTGCTCGATGATGTGCGGCTGTACTGCACACGACACGTGACGGCACGGGTGCGTACGGAGGATCGCTGATGCGCCGATCCGGGCACAGCACTCCGATCAGCCTCTTCTCCTTTCAGGACGTGATGATCTCGACGATCGGGATCACACTGCTGATCATTCTGGTCTTGTTGCTGCTCGCGGGACGCAAAGCCGTGAGCATGATCGCCATTCCTGACGCCTACGAACAGGACGTACACGACACGTCCGCGGCCCCCGCGCCAGAGTCGATCGAAGATCCAGCCCAAATGCAGTTGGAGCTGCTCTCCCTCGAAGACCAGATCGACGAGGTGCAGCGGCTGCTGGATGAAATGCAACGCACCGCACAACGTTCGCACACCGAGACATTGCTCGACACCGAACGCAGCGTGCAGGACGCAATGGAACGTCGCGCCGTGAGCCTTGCCGGCGAACTCGATGAATTGCGGACCCGGAAGCGTGTCACCTATCTGCTGGATCGAGAAGACTCTGATCGCATCCCACTGGTCATTGAATTGGGCGGAGGCCGCGCCGTCCTCGGTGGCGGCGGAGATGACGAGGCTGCCTTCGCCCTGCACAACGGCGACCCAGCCGCACTGGCCCGCACTGTCGCCGACTGGGTGGACGACCTGCCTGACCGGGATCGGCGTGTGCTGGTGTTCGTGATTCGCCCCTCGGGCGTGGGTACATGGCGGTACATCCGCGCACTGCTGCCGCAGTGGTCCGCCGATGGCATCGGACACGGAATCGACCTCATCGCTGAAGACTGGTCTACCAGTGGCCTGATGGCGATGCCCGAACAGGGTGCAGCGCCATGAGTCGCCGTCGCAGTACAGGCGCCCCTGACAGTCTCGACCTGTTGCTGGACACGATCTGCAACATTTTCGGTCTGCTGATCTTCGTCGCGGTGATCGCCGCGGTGTTGTCGCGTGCACGAACGGTGATGCCCACGCACGTGCCCACCGAGGTCGCGCTGCCCGAAGCGCTCGAACTCCCGGACACGGTTGCGCCCATCACCGAGATCGACGAACTCGATACCAAGATCGCCCAGGCCCGTCAACATCTCGACGATCTCACCGCGGCCATGGACGCGTGGGCGCCACCAGACGACGGTGCCCCAGAATCACAGGGCGATCTTCAGGAACACATCGCGGAGTTGTCGCGTGCGATCAAGGAAGAAGAGTCGCGTCGCATGGTGGAGATGCGTCTGCCGCGTCGTCGCGCCGTAGCCGGTCGCGTGCCGGTACAACTGGTGGTGACAGGCGACCGCCTCTACGTCATCAACGACTGGCATGGTTGGTCGGCGTTGCGACACCCACAGGGTGAGCGATGTCGATTCTGGCTCACATTCAACTCGCTCGCTGTCGATGTTGACAATGTCCGGATCGTCGAACACGAGCCGTGCTTCCGAGCCGGTGGACAAGATCTGGAGCGATGGATCCCCTTGCTCCCGGACGGCGGGATCGATCTCACCACACCGCAGGCGCCCTCATTGGTCGATGCCGCACTGCGTGTGCTCGACCACCGCACGCATGTTGCATCGATCAAGGTGACGGAAGACTCGTTCGATACATGGGCACCTGTACGGAGTGCGGTGCTCAACCAACGTGTTCCCTACGACCTCGCCCCGCTCACGCTCGAGTCTGGGCTGATCTTCCACGATCGAATTCGCAGCGGCACCGCCTCGGCCCAGTGAGCCGATCAGGGCACGGCCTTGAATTGGCCACCGTGCGCCCGAGCAATGTTCTCCATGATGATCGACCTCGCATCGGTGCCGAATGCAATCGTGTGTACACGTGATCGCGGCGAGCTGGAGTTCAGTTGATTCAGCATCTCGTAGGCATCTGATGGAATCTGGCCGTCTGTCATGAAGAAGATCGCGTCTGGACGGGGATCCAATTCAGACAACGCGATGCGGATGGCATCCTTGGGATTGGTGCCACCCTTGGCCTGAATGTCATCAAGTCGGGAGATCACACCGCCAGCGCTGGAGGCCTTCATCCATCGATCCTGCAGGGTCTTGGTCCTGCTGTCGAAGAAGAACACGTAGAACATGGCATCACGTGGCAATGCGGCTAGTGAACGGGCGAGCTCTTCCTTCAAGCGATCGATCTTGCCGTCGGTGCCCATCGACCCTGACGTGTCAACGATGTAACAGAACCACCGTCCGGTGGCCTTGAGGCCGAAGAAGTCGACACTCGACACGGTGCTTCCATCGGTGTCGTCGACATAGGTCAGTTGTGTGTCCTGATCATGGGCCGCCACGGTCGCGCCCTTGTCAGCCACCAGCGCATCGAGTGCCTGTGGATCACACGGTTCGTATGTACGGTCGCCCAGTGTGAGCACACCGTCCTTGAGCGACCATCGCACTTCCATCGCTTCGGCGTCGGGCCGTGCATACACACCCAGACCCGCCGGCAATCGCGACGGCAGATTGGGATAGCGGCCACCTTCCAAATCATCGCGAACTCGAATGGACACCACGCCTGAGGCGCGGAATCCCGCTTCCACTTCACCGGCCAGCACCAACGATGGCGGCGATCCCCAGGCGCTCACACACACCATGCGGCGCCGGCCCGGATCGATACCGATGATTCGGGTTCCTGCCCCACCGGGGGCAAAATCGGCCGCGGCATCAGCTGTGCCATCTACTTCTTGCCATGTTCCTTGCAACATGGCCACCATGGCATCGACGGGTTCGGGCTGGGCCTGTGATGTTGGCGGTGACAGCAGTGTGGGCGGACGCCGACGAGGTTCCTCAGCGGCTTCTCGTTGCGGGAACGCCAGCCCCGCGAACGACTCGGACTGCGTCGCGTTGGTGGCGACGGACTCTTCTTCAGGCGTACCCTCATCGGAATGCTCCGCCTGCACGAGGGCGTCCTTGGCGTCTTCTTCGTCATCGCCAGCATCTTCAGATTCATCATCTTCCGCTTCGCTGGTGCCACGTGTCGTGCTGTCGGCGACGGCGGCGCCGTGCCCCTCTTGCCCGGTCCCCCCATCGACTCCGGCGCCGTGGCCGGTGCCCCCACCGGCGCCAAGGAAGCTGCTCGGGGCATCGTCCGGCGTGATCGGTGTCGGAATGAACGTGCCTCCGGCAGGACGCTGCCGCCACTCAAGTGGATCGGCCACTTCCGGCAACGCCGCCGCCGGATCGGATTGGGCATCGTCTGCCGGGTCGAGAGTCGGGGGCGCCTCCTGCCCGCCCACGGTGCCTCGAGCGATGGAGTTGTTCTGCGCCTGCCCTTCGTCGGCCCCGTCCTCACTGGACACACTGCCCTCAAGTGACTGGGCCGTGTCCTGGCCTTGCGACGTTTGCGAGGCCGACGGCCTGTTCTGTGTGGACTGATCGCTGGAGGCAGGCGACGCCGCCTCACTCGCCCCGCCTGCCTTGTCATTGGCCGGGTTGCCCTGACCGTGGGGATTGTCAGTGAAGGACACGCCCGAATGCGTCCCGCGGTCCATGCTGCCGTCATCCGCACCTGAAGCGGTGTCGGCCGCGGCGCTCTGCTGCGTGCCAGACGCGGAACTAGAACCTTGCCCGCTGGACGAGCCCTGTCCACCGACCGGGCTGCGATGGGATGGCGTTTGCGGCGTGAACACGGTGCGCGGCGCCTCTGTCGTGGTGGGCTTGACCTCCAGCGGCTGCAGGCGGGTGCTGTCCACCGTGCCGGTGAGCCGCTCGGGAGCCTCATCGGGTGCGTCTGGTGTGGCCTGCGGCGAGGAACAGGCGCCCAATGCGAGCACGCTCGCGGTCAAGACCGCAGCGACAATCCGATCATCAGGGAATCTTGCCATGTGGATCGATCTCCTTGAGATAGGTACGCAGACGGAAACGGGCCTGGTCCAGCGTCTCAGTGACTCGCTCCAATTGTGCCATTTCTTGTTGTGAAATGGACCACTTTCCTCGCGCCATGGCTTCATATCCCTCCGGAAGGCACTGTCGCGCGTGTTCGTCCAGCCACCGCACCACCCTCGAATTGGGATACCGCTCGACCTGGCGATCTCGGGCGAGGTTCTCTTCTATCTCCACGGCCAATGCTGTGGCCTCGACCAAGGCGTTGAGTTGATCGATCCGATCACGCACACCATCAGCAACTTGAAACACATCGGCGCCGTCTCGAACCGCGTCCGATTGATCCATGATCCAGTTCTCAGTCGCCGGACGTGACCAGTCCACCGCGAGAAACGCGGGCGCCAGCCAGTGTGCTTCGATCGCTCGGAGTGCTTCACGCGCCTCGAAGGCGTCGCAGAATGCGTCCCGAGCGCGCGCTTGCGCTTCGGTCAGCGGGGCCACGGCTTTCCAGCCGTCGGTTGTATCGCTGAGCGTGTTGAAGACGTCACGCAGGCGCAGTGTGCGCAACGTGCCAGCCAACGCCCGCATGCGCATCAGGGCACCGCGGGCATCAACGTCTTCGGGGGCATCGTCCGCGTCACCAGGTGGTGTGATGGATGGTGGCGGATCGGACACCGCTGAATCCTCGTCTTGCCCCTCTGGCACCTCGCCGGTTCCATCCCCGGATGTCTCATCGGCAGGCGTGGGCGTCTCTGGCTCCGCCGCAGGTGGATCATCGGCGGGTTGAGTTTCATCGGGTGCATCGTCCGTGTCCGGCGCTGCATCGGGCGTCTCACCCGCATCCGGTTCGAGCTCCATGGGTGCAGTCGGCGTGTCCTGTGCAGGTGCGTCATCAGCCGTTTCGCTGAGCGTGCCGTCCGTCGCGGCATCACCCAGTGCCGGCGGTGGCGTGACCACAGGCCGAGCTGCGCCTTGGCCACCGAGTGTCGGCGTGGACGGTGTGTCTTGTGCCGGCGGTGTCCACGGATTGTCAGCGTCATCTTCGTCGGTGCTTGGCAGCGTGGTGACCGCCACGGGTGCCCCGGGGGCCGGAGACACGGGTGCCTGAGGTTCAGGATCACCCGGGATCGACAGGTACAGCGCGCCGCCAATCACGATCACTGCGGCCACAGCCGCGATGACGGGCGCCATGCTGCGTTGGCGTGTTCTGGGCACGGTCCGGAGGACCGGTTCGGTGATGTCGATCTTCGGCCGGGCCGGGGCCGCTTGTGATTCAACCAGTTCGACCACCGGCGGCGACGTGAGTGACGGCACCATGCCGCCCATGGCATCGCGAAGATCCGCCCGGTGCCAGTCGTGCGCCAAGGTGCCCACCACGCCACCCTTTGTGAGTGTCATCACATCGAGATTGCGGGCCACCACTGACAGGCCGATGCCCCATTGCAGGTGCACGGCTTCGTCGTCACGCATGCGTTCCACAAGGCCCAGAAGCGCACTGCGCATGCCTGGGCCGTCGATCAACCGCACCGGCAGTGACTCGGGCCGCATCAGATCGGCGAGCTCGAACACCGAGCGATCGGTAAGCGGTGGTGCCGATTCAGGAATGCCCAGAACCACCGTCCCACCAGACTTGAATGCGTCATCCGACCAGGCCGGATGCTCGCCCAACAGCTGCCGTGGCAGTAGACGAGCACCGTCTTTCCAATCTTGAGGTGAGAACACCAGCGTGCGCAATTCCAGCGTCGGCCGCCCGGCATCATCCTGTTGACCTGCGAACCATCGCGTTACGGCAATGCGACCGCCGGGCAAGGTGCGCACGAGCATGGCCTGTTGGGCGCCCACCGCATCGGCGCCCGGCCCCACCTCCGCCACGCCGGTGGTCATTGGATCCAGCGCCGATTGTTCGGCGTCACTGAGGAGTGGCGATACTGCAAGCACGCGATACCCGTCGCGTGACCCGAATCGGTGCACGGCACAGCGGGTGACAGAGCTCACAAGGCTTCACCCCCGGACTCACGAGCCAGGCATTTGAGACACCATTGCAATGGCTGCACAATGCCCAGCGCATCCTTCTCAGGCACGGGTCGGAGTGTGCCCAGAGCATCGGCCTGCGCTCGTACAGCCGACGACGCGAACACTCTGAACACACCGCCGTCACGAACAAGTCCGGGCAGATGCGATTCCAGATACTGCCGGGCCCCGCCCGCTTCATTGATGTGCGGCAACGCGACATCGCATTTCGTGAGCACCACGGCCACAGGCACAGCGTGGTCGCCGGCCCGTTCATGCACTCGGCGCAAAGCTGCGGACATACCGAATTCAGCATCAACCGACGCCTCGAGCGAACCGCTCCGCGCGGCCACCGGGTCGATCAACACCAACACCGCCGCGGCGGCATCGACATGGCTGCGAAGCATGTCAGCCGCGTCGTCCTCGGCGCCTTCCACGAATGCACGGCGGAAGACCTCGCCGGGATAGTCGAGCACGCGAAGCGTCCAGATACGCGATCCGTAGCGTAGCTCCAGATCCGCCCAGCGTTGGGCCAGTGTTGCTTCGGGCCAGCGGCCGTTGCCCATGGCCTCGATGCACTCCATGAACCGCTGATGCGCATTGCCATCGAGCGCCCGAGCCTGCAATCCTTCAGTGCGTCGCCACAGCTCTTGATAGAGCCTCGCAAGGAAGACGGTCTTGCCTGCCCCACGTCGGCCCAGAATGACGATGCGGTCTCTTGTACGCGTCACTTCGTCTGCGAAGGCGGACAATTCAGCAGTGTTCGTTCCCGGCGGATCGATGCCGCCTGGCCGCGGAGGAAGCCCCTCACGCCAACCTCTAGCAGCACCGGCTGGCGGACACTCCTCTTCATCATCATCGAGTTGCAGATTGAATTCTTCACTCATGACGCACACCAAAGTATACGCATCAGAGGAAAGACGAGGTTGCCGCCGTGATCAACTCTGCTTGGAAGCCGAATAGTTCGGCGCTTCCTTGGTGATCTGAATGTCGTGGGCGTGACTTTCGACGAGGCCGGCTCCGCTCAGTCGCACGAACTGTGCTCGCTGCCGCAAGGCCTCGATGGTGTCGCAACCGCAATAGCCCATGGCCGAACGAAGGCCCCCGACCATTTGGTAGACGTATTCAGATAGTGGACCCCGATATGGCACGCGGCCCTCAACGCCCTCGGGCACAAACTTGTCGGAGTCACTGACGGCCGCTTGCCCGTATCGATCCGCTGAACCTCGACCCATGGCGCCAATACTGCCCATGCCGCGGTACGACTTGAAACGTCGACCACCGTGGATGATCAGTTCGCCAGGGCTTTCATCAAGACCGGCGAACATCGAGCCGAGCATCACGCAAGATGCACCGAAGCCGATGGCCTTGGCGATGTCACCGCTCTGACGAATACCGCCGTCAGCGATCACAGGGATGCCCGCCTCGGACGCGGCCAGTGTGGCTTGTGCGACGGCGGTCAACTGCGGCACGCCCACACCAGAAATCATGCGAGTGGTGCAAATGGAACCAGGACCGATGCCCACCTTGACAGCATCTGCACCGGCTTCGATCAGGTCGGCCGCGGCCTGGCGGGTGGCGATGTTGCCGGCGATGACATCAATGTCGTGTCGCGACTTGATATCGCGCACGGTCTGGATGACGTTCTCGCTGTGCCCATGCGCGGTGTCGACGATGATCACGTCCACTTCGGCAGCGACCAATGCATCAACGCGTACAGGGTCGTGCACACCCACCGCCGCCCCAACCCGCAATCGGCCACGGTCATCGCGGCAGGCCATGGGGTGTTGACGCACGTTCTCGATGTCGCGCATCGTGATGAGCCCGTGCAAGGTGCAGTCGGCGTTGAGCAGCAGCAGCTTCTCCACGCGGCCTCGATTCATGACCTGCTCGGCCTTCTGCAGGGTGATGCCTGCGGAGGCTGTTACGAGTCCGTCCTTGGTCATCACATCGCCGACCTTGGAGGTGGCATCTTCAACGAAGGAGATGTCCCGACGAGTGAGGATCCCCGCCACCGGTCCGTGGCCCGAACCATCCACGGTGACAGGAAAGCCCGACACACCGTGTTCAGCCATGCGTTCGATGGCCCGGGCGACCGTGTCATCCGGGCTCAGGGTCACTGGATCGGCGATGATGCCGTTCTCAGAGCGTTTCACACGAGACACCTCCCGTGCCTGTGTGGCCGGATCCATGTTCTTGTGGATCACACCAAGGCCCCCCTCCTGAGCCAGGGCGACGGCCAGATTGGACTCCGTCACGGTGTCCATCGGGGCTGACAGCAACGGAATCCGCAGGCGGATGTTCCGGGTCAGTTGCGTGCTGGTGTCGGTGGCGTCAGGGGTGACATCGCTGCGTTGCGGGACAAGCAGGACGTCATCAAACGTGATGCCTTCGGGGATCTGCAGGTGCTCCATCTGAGGATGATCCATGCACAAGCCTGTTCTGTCAAGATCGGCGCCCCACAACCCCCTGTCATGACCCCGCCAAGGGTGATACGATGGTTCGTCATGCCCATCTTGGGCAATCAGGAGCGAGCACCCCATGTCCGTAGACATGAAGTTCGAATCTCGGCTCGTCCACCACGACGAGGGCACGACCAAGGGGGAAGGCGAGAAGCTCTTCCGCAAGTACCTCAAGGCGTGCATCACCCATGCCGCGTCGGACCTGCACATCAAGGCCGATGCACCACCCAAGATTCGCGTCCGTGGTGAACTGCGGCCCCTCGAAGCACCAATCGTGCAGCGGGAAGAGTCGTTCCAGATGGTGCGCGACATCCTCGACGGCCCGCAGTACCAGATCTTCTGCGTCCGTGGCCAGATGGACATCGCCTACGACTACGACGAGGACCGCCGATTCCGCGTGAACGTGTTCATGTCCCGCGGCAAGGTGTCCTTCGCCTGCCGTCTGATCACGTCTGATGTGAAGACCTTCTCCGACCTGCATGTGCCGGAGATTCTCGGCGACGTCGCCATGGCCGCCAACGGACTGATCCTGTTCGCCGGCGTCACCGGCTCGGGCAAGAGTACATCGATCGCCGCCATGCTCCAGCATGTGAACGAGCGCAAGCGTGTCCACATCGTGACGATCGAAGATCCGATCGAGTACATCTTCAACGAGGCAAAGGCCACCATCAACCAGCGTGAAGTGGGCATCGACTGTCAGTCGTTCAATGAAGCCCTGCGAGCGCTGGTGCGTGAAGACCCCGATGTGGTGCTCGTCGGCGAGATGCGTGACAAAGAGACGTTTGAAGCGGCCATCCGAGCGGCAGAAACGGGCCACCTCGTGTTCGGCACGATTCACGCATCCTCGGCGTGGCAGACTTTCGGCCGTATCTACGACCTCTTCGATGAGGGTGAGGTGCCGCAGATTCGCAAACTGCTGGCGTACAACATCCGTGGCATCATCTACCAGAAGCTCCTCAAGACCCTCCGCCCGGAGATCCCCCGGATCCCCGCCGTCGAGGTGCTGCTAGGCACGCCGGCCGTACAGAAGTACATTCTCGAAGCCCGGGAAGGCGAACTGCTGGAGATCATCCGCAAGAGCCAGGAAGAGGGCATGATCGACTTCACGCAGTCACTGGTGGATCTCGTGGAGGGTGAGTACATCCATCACCGTGTCGCCATGGAAGCGACACCGCGACCGGAAGAACTCAAGATGCGACTCAAGGGCATTTCATGACAACCGTCCTCCTTGCCGACGCCACATTCCTGCTGAGCCCCTGGAAGCCGATCCTCATCTGGGGCGCCTTCGCTGCATGGGGCTGGCTCGTGGGCAGCCGACTCTTCGGCGACGCGATGCGCACCCGTCAAGGCCATTACGGCTGGGCAATGGCCTGGATCCTCGGCGGGTTCGCCGGTCTCATCACCATGCTCACCGTGGTGAACTTCTACATCGCGTTTCCGTCCGGTCTCGTGGTGCTGCTGGCGCCGATCCTGATCTACTGGAAGAAGCGCAACGCCTCGGTCGACGAATCGATGCGGTACCACCTCAAGTTTGGTGCCGATGCCAAGACCAAGGCCGCCCGCAAGCAGGCCAAGCGTGCTGCGGCCAACGCCACGCTCGCCTTTGAAGGCCCCAACGGCGCCGTGCCCGTGCCTGACAAGGAAGATCCCCTGTTGGTGAGCTGGCTGCATCTGGAGTCGCTCATCCTGCCCACGCTGGAAAAGGGCGGCACGCGTGTCGATTTGGCGCTCACCTCAGGTGGACTGGCCAGCACCAGCATGGTGCACACGGTGCGATCCAAGCAGGAGCCCATCGCCGGCGAAGACGGCATGCGTGCGATCAATCTGCTCAAGGAGATCGCTGGCCTCGATCAAGCCGAAGCACGCAAGCGACAGGCCGCTCGCATCGAAGTCAACAGCGACGAGTTGGGCCGGCACACCCTTGACCTCACCCTGTCGGGGTCGAGCCAGGGCATCCGCGGCCGCATCGACATCGACCGCGGCAAGACACCGGTGATGAAGGCCGACGCCGTGGGCCTGCTCCCCGACCAACTCGCCGTCCTCGAGAAACTCGTGCCCGAAGAGAAGCGCAGCGGCATCGTGCTTGTTGCATCGCCCAGCGCGCATGGCATCACCACCACGGGCTACGCCATCGCGGGCATGCACGATGCGTACTTGAGCATGATCAAGACGCTTGAGCAGCAGATCGAAGGCCGCCTCGAAGGCGTTGATCAGGTCACGATCGAAGAGGGCGACGCCGCCCCCGAGCACGCCATTCAATTGCAGTCCATGTTGCGTCGCGATCCCGATGTGATCGTGGCCCAGCTGGCCGATCCACAGACGGCCACCGTCGCCGCTCGCGCCGGACAGGACAGCACGTTGCAAGTGTTGCTGCTCTATGCCGATTCGGCCATGAGCGCGATTCGCACCTGGGTGCAGTCGGTGGGCGATGTCAATCTCGCCGCCAAGGGACTGCAAGCCGTGGTCGCCCAACGGCTCGTACGGGTGTTGTGCCATGACTGCCGCCAGGCCGTCCAACCGGCCGATCCAAAGCGACTGGGGCTGTCCGAAGGCGCCGTAATCTACCGGGCCAGTGGCCAGGTTGAGTTCAAGAACCGCATGCAAGACTGTCCCACGTGCAACGCCACGGGCTTCACCGGTGTCACCGGCATCTTCGAAGTCATGCCGGTGACCACGGATATCCGCCGCCTGCTCGCCGGTGACGACCTCAAGGGCGCCATGGCACAGGCCCGCCGCGAACGCATGCGTTCACTGCAAGAAGCCGGGCTTCGCCGTGTCGCCGAGGGCATCACGTCATTGGAAGAAGTACAGCGCGTGCTGAGCAGTGGCAGCAAGGCCAAGGCCAAACCCAAGGCACCCACCGCTGGACAGGGATCCGCCTCATGATCTTCATCTTCAACATCCTGGTGATCGGCCTCGTCGCACTCATCGCCTACTGGTGGTCCAACGAGGGCGCATTCAGCAGCCTGATGCATCTGGTGTGCGTGATCGTCGCCGGTGCAGTGGCGATCGCCGTGTGGGAACCGTTCTTCTTCAATCTGATGTTCGTCGAAGGGTCGTTCGGCGGCCTCATGCCCGGGCTCACGCTGCTGTTGACCTTCATCATCACGCTGCTGATCACCCGAGCTGCGCTGGACAAGATCGCCCCGGAGGGCGCCTTCTTGCAGGAAGGCATGGACGCCGTCGTCGGCGGTGCCTTCGGTGCCTGCTCCGGCGTCATCACCATCGGCATGCTGGTGGTGGGCGTGGGCTTCATTCACCAACCGTGGGATGCCTTCGGGTACACAGGCTGGGGCCGCTCCAGCACCGGACCGGTCGCTGCAGGTATGGTGGCCAAGCCTGCCAGCGGGCTGTGGTTCCCCGTCGACACGCTCACCATGGACTTCTACGAGATGGCCAGCGTGAGCACGCTGCGGCCCGGCGGCGGTGATAGGCCGCTGGCCCTGGCCAACCCCGATCTCGACCGCCTTGCGTCGCTCGTGCGAGACACGGTGCGAGAAGAGAACGGCCGAATGGGCGCCACCGTCATCAATCCTGAGCACGTGACCGTGGGCAGCTCACAACGTGTGGAGGCCCAGGACCGTGGCGACTTCCTGCTGGTCACGCTGAAGGTGGGCAAGAAGTCCTTCGATTTCAAGGGGGGCTTGGTGCTCTCCAGCAGCCAGGTGCGGCTGATCGGCATGAATGGCAAGTCCGTGCAAACCTATCACCCATCAGCCTGGGGAGAACCACAAGGCAAGCCCCCAGCCCCACTCGTATTCCGAGTGTTTGATGCTGATGATCGATTCGCGACAAATCCAAAGGGGCACAACGAAGCCGATCTCCGATTGGTCTTCGCCGTGCCGTCGAACTTCAATCCTGAGTTCATCCAGATCCGCAGCACACGCTTCCCCTTGGGCGGCGTGACAGAGGCCACGGACATCGACGCACTGCTCGCCTCCGCAGGTGGCGTACAGGGCGCTGCCGAAGACATCCTGTTCGGCGGCGATATCTCCGCCCACGTGTCCAGTGGCGCACAAGCTGCTCGTTTCGACCGCAAGATCAAGCCCTCCACGGAGAAGGTTGACCAGCACGGTGGCATCTTTGACGAAGAGTCTCGCCGCCTCGTGCAGATTGACGCCGACTTCAAGCCCAACAAGCCTGGTGAGAATCCCCGTGGCAAGCTGGCCATTAAGGGCTACCACGTCGACGAAGGCGCTGCGATTGTCCGCGTGGCCTGCCACCCGGGCACGGTGACCGACATCTTCACGGCCGCCCGCAAACTGCGTGTGCCCATGCAGTCACCCATCCAGCTGCTCGACGTCAACAACAACCACTGGAACCCCATCGGTTACGAGTTGGTGCAACCCAACCGTCTGTTGATGATGGTTCGAGACGGCGATCTCACGACGCTGCAGGATCTCCCCCATCGTCCTCGAAGTGGCAGCGACGACCGCTTCTACTTGATCTTCGAAGTGCCCGTGGGCACGCAGGTCGCCGAAGTGCGACTGGGCGAAGATCTGCTGGGCACGATCAGTGGTGTGGCTGGCGAACGCTACCTGCGTTGACCCGTGGTCAATCCTGCTGTTCGGCTTCAAGCCATCGTTCCACCCAGTGAATGTCCATGTCGACATTCTGGAACTGCGGTGTTTCGATGATGCGCCGGTGCAATGACAGCGTGGTCGCCCCGGGGCCTGCTTGAAACTCTCGCAATGCCGATCGCGCTCGTGCGATGGCTTCGTCCCGAGTTCGACCGTGCACGATGAGCTTAGCGATCATCGAGTCGTAGTTCGGCGGAATGCGGTAGCCCGGCCTGACGTGCGTATCGACCCGCACACCGAAGCCGCCAGGGGTGACGAACGTGTCCATCGTGCCCGCCTGCGGCATGAAGTTGCGATCGGGATCTTCCGCATTCACACGAAACTCGATCGCGTGGCCGTTGATACCGACGTCTTCCTGGCGGATTGACAGCACTTCGCCCGCGGCCACTCGGATGGATTCCTTCACGATGTCCACACCCGTGATCAGCTCGGTCACAGGATGTTCCACCTGCACACGGGTATTCACCTCGAGCATGTAGAATTGCTGGTCTTCGTCCATCAGGAACTCGCACGTGGCGGCACCGGAATAGCCCGCAGCGCGGATCAGCTCGGCCGCCGATTCGCACACGCGGTCACGCACGGCGTCATCCACTTGGGGCGCCGGGCCTTCTTCGACCAGTTTCTGATGCCGACGTTGGCTGGTGCAGTCTCGGTTGTACAGGTGCACGGCATTGCCGTGGTCATCGCCGAGACACTGCACTTCCACGTGACGTGCCCGTGCGAGGAACTTCTCCACGTACACGGCGCCGTTGCCGAATGCCGCCACGGCTTCTTGCGTGGCTGATTCGATACCAGCCCGAAGCTGGGCTTCGTCTTCGGCGATCCGCATGCCGCGACCGCCACCGCCCGCCGCCGCCTTCACGATGACGGGGTAGCCGATCTCCTGGGCGATCTTGGCCGCTTCGTCCGGCTCCTCGATCGCGCCGTCTGATCCGGGAAAGACCGGCGTGCCGGTTTCGCGGGCAAGGTTCTTGCAGGCAATCTTGTCGCCCAACGTGGCCATCGCCTCTGGACTGGGACCGATGAACCGGATGTTGCAGTCACGACACACTTCGTTGAACTGCGCGTTCTCAGCGAGGAAGCCATAGCCGGGATGGATCGCGTCGGCTTGGGTTGTTTCGGCTGCAGCAATGATCCGGTCGAAGCGCAGATACGACTCCGCGGAAGGACCAGGGCCGATGCAGACGGCTTCGTCGGCCAACTCCAACCACGGACCATTGCGGTCGGCTTCGGAGTAGACGCACACTGTTTCGACGCCCAGTTCACGGGCGGCACGCATGATTCGCAGAGCTATTTCGCCGCGATTGGCGACGAGAATTCGATTGAACATGAGTTGTCTGGCCTCAGGCAGGACGGACCATGAACAGGTCCTGACCGAACTCGACGGCGTCGCCGTTTTCAACGCACACACGTTCGATGGTGCCGCTGCAGTCGGCCTTGATCTCGTTGAAGATCTTCATGGCTTCGACCATGCAGACCACCGTGTCCTTGGACACGCTCGTGCCCACCGAAACGAACGCATCAGCATCAGGCGATGCCGCCGAATAGAACGTGCCGACCATCGGACTGGGAATGGCCACCAAGCCCGCGTCGCTGTCCGTCGTTGCAGGTGCGGCCGGTGCTTCAGCTGGCGGAGCGGCCGGCGCAGGCGCAGCAGCCACAGGCGCCGGCGCGACTGGCGCGGGCGCCGCGGTCATCATCGGAACGCTCTGGTTCGGGCTGGGCCGACGTAGGGTGACTTGCTCGTCCGGATCACGAAGGTCCAGCTCGATCAGGTCGTTGGAGACCATCAGCTTGACCAGTTCCTTGAGTTTGCGTGTATCAATCATTGGTGGCTCACCACTCCAGAAGGGGTCGTCACGATCCCGGCCAGGGCCGGGCGGACCAGTGGAGATCACGTGGCACATCCGCGCTCAACACGCGATGCCCTGTATCCGTGATCAGGATGTCGTCTTCAATTCGAACGCCACCTTGACCTGGTAGGTAGATGCCAGGTTCGATGGTCACGATCATGCCGGGTTTGAGTTCGCCCGACTCAGCCTTGCGGCCCATGAACGGTGTCTCGTGGACATCGAGGCCGAGCCCATGCCCCACGCCATGAGGAAACTCATCGCCATATCCGGCAGCCTCGATCACAGCCCGCGCCGCTGCATCTGGCGCCTTGACGGGCGCCCCAGGCTGGCACGCCTCGATGGCGGCCTGATGAGCCTTGGCCACCACGGCAAAAAGCCCGGTGAGCGTGTCGTCGGTGTCGCCGAGGAAGAGCGTGCGCGTGAGATCGCTGCAGCGGTTGTCGACCTTGGCACCCCAGTCCACCAGCAGCACGCCCGGTGTGATGACGGTGTCGCCGGGGACATGGTGGATCACGCTGCTGTTGGCGCGCGACCCAATGATAGGCTCGAAGGCCTCTGATTGGGCGCCGCGAGCTCGCATCTGCTCGATCAGCTTGGCCGCGAAGCGGGCTTCCGTCCATTGCTCGCCGGCGAGCACGGCGTGTTCGAACGCGTCGAGGGTGGCATCGAGCGCCGCATGTTGCACACCGATGGCCGCACAACAGGCGGCCACTTCACGGTCGTCCTTGCATTGGCGATCTGTGATGAGCAGTGCATTGACGGGCACCACAGTGACGGGGTCAACGGCGGCCTTGAGCGCGTCGTGCGTCGCCAGCGTGCAGTGTTCCTTCTGGATCCCCAGCCGATCGATGCCCGCTGCAGCGAGCCGATCCTTCACCATCTGCATCTGTTCGGTGCGAGGTGCCAGGTCGATCGTCCACAGTTCGCTGCGGCCCCATGCTGCGAGATACTCCTCGTAGCGTCGATCCGACAGAATCACCGCCTGATCCGGCAATAGCAGCACCTGACAGTCGTGTCCGTGCGTGTCGGTGACCCAGATCACGTCGGCGGCCTGGGTGAGCAACATGGCCTGCACGCCAGCGGCAGCCATGGCGGCTCGGGCCTGTGTCAGGCGTTGGGTGCACGCCGCAACGGCGGCCGGATCAAGTTGGGCGTCGGCGATCAGCGACATGGGGGCGAAGTATAGCGATCCTGAGATGCGCCAACATGGCCGTATCTGTGCTCTTCTTCGGCCAAAATACCCCAACATGCCGGCTTCTGCCGAGATCCGGCCCGGCCAGCGCTGTCACCCGATCGAATCGTGCGGCTTGAGGCCTCGAGGCTTGTCCAGCATGGCTTGCAGCACCACTGCCTGCTGCAGTGTGGTCCACACTCGACGCTCGCTTGGGCCACTGTGGTGGGTGTGCGCGAATGCAGCGAGGCGATCACCGTGTGTGTCGCCCTGGCTAGTCGCCTGATCAGGGGCCGGTTCACTCGCAGACGCGGTGGCCTGTGGCGCGGCACCTGGCGGCGGCGGTGTCTTGGCCGCCTTGGCCGGTTGGATCGGTCGCGAGCGGACCGTCGTACCGGTTTGTGCCGGCGTCGCCGCCTGGGGTGGTTGTTGCTGCCGCGCGACCGGCTTGGCCGCGGGTCTCGGGCGGATCGAAGACCGCCCCGGCCCCGTGGGCGCCATCGTCTTCTTGCCTTGCCCAGCTGCAGCCTTGCCCTTGAGCCCCTTGAGCAACGGGCCAAGTCCGGCTGACACCAGAATCAAGACGTAGATGAGATCGCCAAAGTCCATTGGTCAGAGTCTACGCCGTGGACGGCTCGTGCGTCATCCACGCGGGCATCGGCGGGTGCCCATCGCAGTACGGCACGCCGTAGAGGGCTTCCAATCGCTCGGCATTGAGCATCTGGACCCGAGGGCCATGCTCGAGGCGACCGTCTCGGTGCAGTACCCACACCCACGTTGCAGCCACAGATGCGGCGGCCAGATCGTGCACCGAGGACAACACCATGCCGCCGCCAGCGGCGAACGCACCCAACGCGGCCCACGTGCGGGCTGTCCAGTCTGGATCCAACGGCGCGGTGGGTTCATCGAGCAACAGCATGCCGTCTTCATCCACCTGCGCCATGGCGCGGGCCAGATGCACACGCTGTCGCTGTCCCACCGAAAGATCACACACCGGACGCATTGCCAAATCGGCCAGCCCGAATTGCGCCATGGCCGTGTCGATACGATCGACATCGGCAGTCAGCGTGAGCCGGCCCAATTCGATCACGCGACGCACGGTCAGCGGCACGTCGCTACGCACACGCTGAGGCACGTACGCGCAACGTGCGGCAGTCAGCGGCTGCCCGTCACAGGTGGCATGTCCACTCGCAGCAAGCACGCCCGCAATCGCCCGCAGGAGTGTGGTCTTGCCTGAGGCATTGGGCCCGATGAGCGCCGTGATGCCACCACGCTCCACGGTCAGGTCCCACGGACCAAGCGTGCACGGTCCCAATGTCACTTCGAGGCCGTCATACCGCAGCATGTGACACCCTCCCGCTGCGCATGGTGCGACGAAGCAGCACGAGAAAGGCCGGGCCACCGAGCACCGTGGTCAGCACACCCACAGGGACCCGGCCGGCGCCAAGATCCACAGCCTGACGCAGCGCGTCGGCCCCCACCACCAACGCCACACCAGCAGCCATCGATGCCGGCACCAACAGGCGATGTGTGTGGCCACACAGTCGCCGCGCCGCATGGGGTGCCACCAGACCAACGAAGGCCAACGGGCCAGCGATCGAGACACAACACCCGGTCAGCACACCGGCGATGACAAGGCACTGCAGGCGCAGTCTGGCTGGTGCCGCGCCGATCGACCGTGCGGTGTCTTCGGCCAGCAAGAGCGCATCAAGATGCGCATGCCGCCATGAGGCCCAACACAGGCCGAAACCAAGCAGGCCGATGGTGCTCCACAGCAAGGGCTGTGACGGCAGTTCCGGGACATTGCCCATCGCCCATGCCATGAACTGTCCTCGCAGCCCTTCGGGCACGAGGGATTGCAGCAAGACCATGCCGGCCGAAGCCATCGTGGCCACGATGACGCCCGCCAGCACCGTGGTGACTGGATCGGGCAGGCCACGGGCGCCGCGGCCAAGCACGAGCACGACTCCCAGCGTGCCAAACGCCCCCAGGCCGGCTCCTGATGTCCATGCCGCCCACGACGCCTGCACCCCGGTCAGATGCGCCACGTACAACACGATCATCACACCCAGCCCCGCGCCCGAAGCGACGCCAAGAATGGACGGGGCAGCGAGCACATTGCGCAACGCCGCCTGCAGCAGCGTGCCCGACAAGGCCAGCGCGCCGCCCAACGCACAGCCCGCAATCGCCGCGTCGATCCGAAACGCACGCCAGGCATCGTGTGGCCATGCCAGCGACAGCTCGCCGGTAAGCGGATCATGATCAACGCAGAGGCGCAACAGGCAGGCCCCCACCGCCGCTGCGATCAGGCATGCCAGCCCACGCGACGCTCCGGTCACGCCTCCACCTGCACCAATTGCGTCCGAACGAGTGATTCGTACAGCGAACATCGATTCAGCAGTTCGGCGTGCGTGCCTTGGTCCACCACGGCGCCACCATCGAGCACCACGATCCGATCGCAATCGACGACCGTCGCCAGACGATGCGCGATCACCAGCACCGTTCGATCCTTGATCGACTTGATCGCCTCAGCGATCAGCGACTCGGATGCGGAGTCCACCTGACTCGTGGCTTCATCGAGAATGAGGATCGACGGATCACGCAACATGGCACGAGCAATGGACAGTCGTTGTCGTTGTCCACCCGAGAGCGAAGCGCCGCCTTCGGCGACCTGCGTTTGCATGCCCTCGGGCAATGCCGTGATGAACTCCATGGCTCGGCCCGCCTCGGCCGCGGCCTCGATGGCTGCAGCATCCGCCTCGTATCCCAGCGTGATGTTCTCTTCGATCGTGCCCCGCAGAACCAGTGGTTCTTGTGTCACGACGGCGATCTGTTGGCGCAGGCTTGGCAGCGTCACGGTGGCGATGTCCGTCCCGTCGATACTGACCGTGCCGTGCTCGGGCACGAGCAGCCGAGGCACCAGGCTGAGCATGCTGGTCTTGCCCGACCCATTGGCGCCCACGAAGGCCACGTGCTCACCGAACCCAATGCGGAGATCCTCAACCTGGACGGCCGGCGAGTCGGCACCGGGATAGGTGTACTGCACGGTCTCAAATGCAATGGACGACGCATGGCGAGCCAGTTCGCCGTCCCCCTGCGCCTCGGGCGCCGCTGAGAGCGTGTCCTGCAACCGCGATGCAGGCGCCTCCGCCGAGGCGATGGCATTGATCAACCCGGCGAGTGGTCGCATGCTCGCCGCTGCGACCGCCAGCGAACCGAGCGCCAAAATGAATCGCTCAAACGACAGGAATCCGTCGATGATCTCTCGGGCCGCCAGCACCGCAAGCACGCCCATCACGAGAATGGCGAGCGTTTCCAGCAATGGCGACGACAAGGCCTTGGCCGTGCGAATGCGAAGCTCATGGCGAATGACCGATTGATTGGCGGCTTCGATCCGGCGCATGGCATCGTCTTCGGCGCTGGCGGTTCGAATACCGCGAATGCCCTGCAGCACTTCAGTGGACCGACTGAGCATTTCCTGCTGGGCCTCGAGCGACCCCTTGGTGCCACGGTGGACACGCTTGGCGAGCTTACGCAACACGAGTGCCAACACAGGGCCGACAATCAGCACGATGATCACCACGCGCGGGTCGAACACGATTGCGGCCGCTAGCGCCGCGGCGCCCTTGGTGAGATGGGCAATGCCCTTGCCCACCAGCGCCAACAAACCGGCTTCCACGGCAATGGCATCTCGCACGAGCCGGGCAACGAACTCCGACGCACCACGCGTTGTGATCGTTGTCAGCGGCAGATGCAACGCCCGATCGGCGACATCGCGTCGAATGTCGGCCACGGTGAGCGTGACCAACGTTTGCGCCATGAACTGATGCAAGAAGTTCGCGGCGGCGCCCAGCACGGTGAGTAGCCACAGCCCCGAGATCAGCACGATGACGCCCTTGACTGGCGTGGTCGGCAGCCAGGAGACGATGCCGTCTGGGATCGCAACCACCGGAGCATCGGCGTTGTAGTCCGTCGCCATCTGTTGCAGCGAGGTGCCACTTTCCGGATTCAGAATCTGCTCGAGCAGTGGCCCGAGGCCCAGCAATCCGGCACCCAGGCCCGCCGCGGAGATGAACGCCATCACCATGGCGGCGATGAACAGCGTGCGACGACGCAACATCCGCTTTACCTGTATGCGGAAGGCCTTCATGCAGTCCACCCGCCCAGCGGGGCCAGATCGGTCCAAAATGTGGGCCACGACTTTGCCACGACATCAGGATCGTCGATTTGCACGCCCCCTCGCCACAACCCGAGTACCGCCGCCGCGAACGCCATGCGGTGATCGTGGTGGGTACGGGCCTCCAGTGGCGTGTCGCCCACGGGGAGCGGCGACGTGGTGAGCGTGTCCGCAGTGGTTTCCACGCTGCCCCCAGCGGCCCGAAGCAGGTCTGCGGTCGCTTCGATGCGATCACACTCCTTGGCAGGCAAGGTGTGCAGCCCGGTGAACCGCACCTCGCCGGATGCTCGGCACGCGGCGAGCACCGCCAGGCTGGGGACCGCATCGGGCATGCCCGTGGCATCCACCATGTCGGGCATGGACAGGTGCTCGGGACTTGCGATACGCAGACCCTGATCCATCTGATGCATGTCCACTCCGGCTTGCTGCAACAGCGACAACGCTGCGGCATCAGGCTGGGCATCTACCACGTGCACGCCATGCAACAGGGCTGATGTGCCCGGTGTGGCGAGCACACAGCATGCCGCAGCCACGGCCGAGCTGGCATCGGCAGCAATAGCCACGGCCGCCCCTGATGGCGTGCCAGCGTTGACCGTGATCGACTTGATCGCATCGCCGCAATGGTGCACGTCTACAGCCACACCACGTGCTCGCAGTGCGGCGACCGTGAGGACGACATAGGCAGCACTGGTCAATGGTGCTTCGAAGTTGATCTGCACACCACCGGCGAGCGGTGCCACAAGCATGATCGCCGACACCATCTGGCTGGTGACCGTGGCGCCAACGGTGACGTGATGCTGCCCCCATGCCCCACCACGCACCTGCACAGGCAGATGATCGTCGCGATCATGATGGTGCAGATGGACACCAAGTGCGCTGAGCGGCCCAGTGCCCAGTGGTCTATTGCGCAGGGGCTGGTCGCCGTCAATCGTCGTCGTGGCGTCGAGCACGCTGGCCATGGCCATGGTGAAGCGGGCGGGGGCACCACCGAGGCCCAACTGCACCTGATCGTGTCGGGGGGTCGCGCTCCCCAGTGAGCCGCCCAATGTGATGTCGGTACCGCGCACCTGCACGTCAACACCAAGACCATCGATGGCCGCGGCCAACGCGTCGGTGTCGGCACTCCGTAACGCGCCCGACAGTGTGGTGGTGCCATCAGCGATCGCGCCAAGCACGAGATGGCGGCAGGTGAGGCTCTTTGAACCGGGCACAACCAGGCTCACATCCAACGCAGCGGCCGACCGCTCGATCATCACGCTGCCTGCTGGCATGGCTCAGCCCTCGCGGCGAAAGACCGCCACGACATCTTCGATGGGCACGACGAAGAGACGATTATCGCCTTCGAAGTCCACCGGGACGGCGTGTTTCGGATTGAAGAGCACGCGGTCGTACTGGCTCACGGGCCAGTCCGGATCGCCGTCCACCTGCGTGGATGTGGCCACCACTCGACCGGTGATCGTGGGAATCTCCATCTTGTCCGGAAGATGGATGCCCACCTTGGTGATCTTGCGGTCCTCGTCCTTGCGAATGAGGAGCCGCTTGCCCACTGGTTCGACGATTTCAATCGCCTTTGTTTTGGAGACCTTGTCGGACATGGTCGTCCATTCTAGTCTGGCAGCATGCCGATGCCCACGTGCCAGGAGGAGACAGACATGCTTGACCAACTCAGGGCCCTTGTCCGGGATGTTCCGGACTTTCCCCAGCCTGGCATCACGTTTCGCGACATCACACCCCTGCTGGGCGATGCCGCCGGCTTGGCCTTGGCGGTGGAGCTGATGGCCAATCCCTGGCGAACCGCACCGCCGGACATGATCGTGGGCACCGAGAGCAGGGGCTTCATCTTCGGCACGGCGCTTGCCCGCGCCCTGAACCGTGGCTTCGTGCCCATTCGCAAGCCCGGCAAACTACCCTGCGCCTCGATCCAAGCCACCTATGACTTGGAATATGGCTCGGACATCCTGGAGATGCACACCGATGCGGTGGCGCAGGGCCAGTCCGTGCTCATCGTGGACGACCTCATCGCTACTGGCGGCACGTTGCAGGCCAGCCGCGACCTGGTGCAGTCCGCTGGCGGCACCGTGGCCGGATACAGCGTGCTGATCGAGCTGGAAGCCCTTGGAGGTCGACAGAGCCTCGAGCCCACGCCGGTCCATTCAGTGCTGCAGTACTGACGCCCTTCACATCGCCAGTACAATGCGGCATTGCCCCGTCGTAGACGCCGGGGCGAGGAATCGACTCATGAGCACGCTGAACATGCCCGCCGCCAACACCTCCACCGACCCCCTCGACCTGATCGACGTCGATCATGTTCGATTCTTCGTGGGCAATGCCAAGCAGGCGGCGTTCTTCTATGCCATGACGTTCGGCTTTCGCATTCACCAGGTGGCCGACCTCACCAGTGGATCACGAGATCGCGCCCGCTACCTGCTCACCCAGGGCAACATCCGGTTCATTCTGGAAACGCCGCTCACCAAAGACGACCCAGCCGCCGAGGAAATCAAGCGCTTCGGCGACGGCGTGAAGGACATCGCCTTCACAGTGGCCGATGCCGAGACCGCCTGGAAGCAGGCCATGGCCAACGGCGGCGAGAGCGCCTACGAGCCCATCACGATTTCCGACGAACACGGCAGCGTGACCACGGCCGGTATTCAGGCATACGGTCGCAGCGTGCATTCCTTCGTCTCTCGCACGGGCGCCTATGCGATCGATCGCGTGAAGCAAGGCAGCATGTTCGAACCGGGCTACCGCGCCATCGACGGCCTCGCGCTGAACGACTACAACGACGCCAACCCGTGTGGCCTGATGTTCGTCGACCACTGCGTGGGCAATGTCGAAGAAGGTCGCATGAACGAGTGGGTGCAGTGGTACGAAGATGTGCTTGGCTTCGCCATGTTCAAGCACTTCGACGATGCCGACATCAGCACCGAGCATTCGGCCTTGATGTCCAAGGTGATGGCCTCAGGCAACAACCTCATCAAGATGCCCATCAACGAGCCTGCCGATGGCCTCAAGAAGAGCCAGATTCAGGAATACCTCGAATGGCACGACATGATGCCCGGCGTGCAGCACTTGGCCCTGCGGTCCAACGATGCGTTGTCGTCGGTGGCTGAACTTCGCCGCCGCGGCGTGGATTTCCTTCGCATTCCCGGTGAGTACTACGAGACCGTGTGGAACCGCGTGGAGAAGACCCTCACGGAGCATGGCCAAGAAGCGATCAAGGAAGACTACGATCGCATCAAGGAACTGGGCATTCTCGTGGACGCCGACGACGAGGGCTATCTGCTGCAACTCTTCACGATGCCGCTGCAGGATCGCCCGACGTTGTTCTTCGAGATCATCTGTCGCCGTGGCTCACAGAGCTTCGGCAAGGGCAATTTCAAGGCCCTATTCGAAGCCCTCGAACTCGAGCAGGATCGTCGCGGGAATCTGTGACGCCCTTGTAGATCACGGGCACACCGACACCCCACAGCGCTTGATCAGCAGTGCATCGCAATCGTGGCCCAGTGCATGCACCACAGCTTGGGCAATCCGCGCCCCTGCCGTGCCGTCTCCGTAGGGATTGACCACATCAACCGCCCCGCCGTCGATCGCCGCATGCACTGCGTCGACGATGGATGACACATTTTCGGGAGACGCGCCCACGTCGATCACGTTGTCTGCTCGCGTACGCCCCTGCTGGCGCCTCCCCCCGTTCACCACAGGCAGATCGACCGAGGCCGCTTCCATGATGCCACTGGAACTGTTACCCGCGAGCACCGCCGCCTCGCGCAGCAGGGCCCAGTACATGAGGTGGTCGAGGTTCACCCGAAGCACCGCATCGTGTCGCCGGTCGCAGACACCCTGCGCCAGTTCAATGATCCGGCTGTAGCCCGCATCGGCATTGGGGAAGCAGAACACCAGCGGCGCCTCGACCTGTGCAATGGCCTCGAAGAACACATCGGCCTCGTCGGTCGTGTCTCGATGCATCGTGGTGGGATGAAAGGCCACCACTACAGGCGACGGGTGCAGTGGCAGGCCCACCGCACTGGCCACGTCTGCCGCAGATGGCAGTGCATCCAAACGCAGGTGATCCAGAGAGGGCGCCCCGGCCACATGCACACGCCACGGCGCCTCCCCCATGGCAATCACTCGATCGGCGGCATCTTGGGTGGGCACCAGATGCAGGTGCGCCATCTTGGTGAGGGCATCACGCACCTGCTGGTCGATGGCGCCTTCGCTTATCTCTCCGCCCTCGATGTGCGCGATGGGAATACGCAACGCCAGTGCAGCCGCCGCTGGAGCGAGCATTTCGTGGCGATCAGCGATCAGCAGCACCATGTCCGGACGACGCTCGCCCAGCACACGCGAGAACCCGATGGTCGCTTCGCCGATGGCTTCGCCCATGGCCACGTCAGTGTCGTCAGCCTGCACGAAGGGCACATGCGCGGCGACGGGATACCCGGCGGCCTTGATGGCGTCGACCGTATGGCCGAACCGCTCGTCGAGATGGGCGCCCGCCACGATCAGATCCACAGTGATGGGATGGGCCTTGAGGGCACGAAGGACCGGTTCAAGATGGCCCCAATCGGCACGGGATGTGGTGACGGCAGCTAGGTGCATGTCCATACGGTAAATGGTGCCTGACACCTTTTCCGTACAATCCTCACCATGGCGTATTACACGACACTCGGTGAGCTGCCCCCCAAGCGACACATTCAGTTTCGACGTCCCGACGGGGCGCTGTACAGCGAAGAGGTGTTCGGCACTGAGGGCTTTGTCGGCCCCACCAGCACGATCTACCACATCCACCCGCCCACCCAGGTGGCCGGCTGGACCAAGCTGTACTCCACCAAAGCCCAGTACGTCGAAACCGACGTGATGCGCATGCGGCATCTCAAGACCCTCGATCGCGCTCCTGCCGGCGATCCTGTCACCGGACGTGTGGTGCTGCTGGGTAATACCGATGTCGAAATGAGCATCTGCGTGCCCGCCGAGGGCATGGACTACCACTACAAGAACGGCCAGGGCGACGAATGCCTCTTCGTGCACTTTGGCTCAGGCACGCTGTACACCACCTTTGGCACGCTCACATTTGGCCCCAAGGATTACATCATCATCCCCAAGGGCACGATCTACCGAATGGTGTTCGATGACGCCCCGGCCGACGCACCACCCAATCGCTTCATCTGCTTTGAAACGTGCAATACCAGCCACATTCTCCCGCCACCACGGTATCTCTCGAAGAAGACGGCACAGTTCCTCGAACATGCGCCCTACTGCGAGCGGGATCTGCGTCTGCCTCAACTGCCGCTGACGTTCGACGAAGCTGGTGAGTTTGAAGTGCGCATCAAGGCCCGCGACAGCGTGCACAGCTACACGTACACCTATCACCCGCTCGACGTGGTGGGCTGGGATGGGTGCTACTACCCTTACTGCTTCAACATCGACGACTTCTCACCCATCGTGGGCAAGCATCACATGCCACCGCCCACGCATCAGACGTTTGAAGGTCACAACTTCGTCATCTGTTCCTTCTGCCCCCGTGTGCTCGACTTCCACCCCGAAGCGATCGTGGTGCCCTACAACCACAGCAATCTCGACTCCGACGAAGTGCTGTACTACGTGGAAGGCAACTACAAGGCGCGTAAGGGCATTGGCGTGGCGTCGGTGTCACTGCACCCGCAGGGCATTCCCCACGGGCCCCACCCGGGCACGGTGGAGAAGAGCATTGGGGCCACCTGGACTGATGAACTCGCCGTGATGTGCGACACCTTCCGTCCACTGCATCCCACCACCGACGCGATCGACTGTGATGATCCGGACTACCCACAATCGTGGGCGGATTGGAAGCCCACGCCACCCGGCGAACAGCAGGCGTCTGACTCGGCCGACACCTGGGATTGAGGTGTGTCAGTGCGCGACGATGCCGATGACATCGACTGACGGATTCGAGACAAGGGCGTGTCGTGCCGACACGCCCTTGCGTCGTTTGAATCTCTGCCCGTCATTGACGGTGCCAGGACCGAGGTCTTGCCTGGACTTATCGAGCCGGCTCAATCACGCCGACGCACTGCCCAAGGCCGATCCGTCGATGACCGTCCCCCTCACACCACGCCGTGATGGTGAGTTCATCACCGTCCAACAGGAATCGACGTTGCGTGCCGTCTGGGAGATCCAGCGGCTCCGTGCCACGCCAGGTGCGTTCCAAGAGACACCCACGCGACTCGGGCGTCAGGCCGGACACGGTTCCGGAGCCGATCAGATCACCAGGTCGCATTGGGCAGCCGGTACTAGTGTGGTGGGCGAGCATCTGGCTGAACGTCCACGTGAGGTCCGCCAGCGTGCCGCGAGACACTTCCATGGCCGGCGTACCCTCGGCACGCATCTGCGCTGAGGCCAGATGCACGGCGCACCGCACATCGAGCACGTCATCCGTCACCGGGTGCAGGTACTCGAGCACCGCGGGATCATCAGCGTCTCTGGCCGGTCCTGCAGTTCGGAATGGCGTCAGCGCATCGATGGTCACCACCCAAGGCGAAATCGACGAGGCGAAGTTCTTGGCATTGAACGGACCCAGTGGCTGGTACTCCCACTTCTGCACGTCGCGAGCGGACCAGTCATTGAGAATGACCAGACCGAAGATGCGCGACATCGCATCGGCCATGGGCACACGGTCGCCAAGTGCATTGCCCGTGCCGATGACGGCGCCGAACTCGAGTTCATAGTCCAGCAATCTGCACACGTCGAACACAGGCGGGCCGTCATCAGGCTTGAGTTGCCCATGAGGCCGAACGATGCCGGTGCCCGACACCACCACGCTGCTCGCCCGACCGTGGTAGCCCACCGGCAGGTGCAGGTAATTGGGCATGAGCGGATCGCCATCGGGCCGGAACATGCGGCCCACGTTCGTGGCGTGATGACGCGCCGCATAGAAGTCGGTGTAGTCGCCGATGTCCATGGGCAGGCACATGGCCACATCGTTCATGGCGTGGAGCAGTTCATGGCGGGCTGGCGCCGACTCGGCCAACAGTGCACTGATCGCGATGCGAGCAGCACGCCACTGGTCCGGCCCCTTGGCCATGAGTGGATTCAGCGTGGTCGCACACAGTGCGCATGCCAGATCGCCGTCAACGTGCAAGGCCTGCGTCTCCACCGCAGCTCGGACATCGAGGACAGCGTCGCCGATCGCCACGCCAATCGTCGCCTCCGCCGAACCGTCGGTACGAAACACGCCCCACGGAAGATTCTGGATGGGAAAATCGCAGTCGTCGTGGTTCGCTGCATCGACCCAACTTCGCAGTGATGGATCGAGTGTGGCTTCAAGGGCTGTGGACATCAAGCGTCGATCTCCTCCATGGGCGCATCGGACGGTCTGTCCAACAGGCCCAAGGCATACAGGTCTTCTACGGGCTCGTCGATGCTGCAGGACCCGAACGTGGTTCCACAGGTCAAGCGTGACTCTTCAATCTGGGCGGCCGACACCGTATGGTCGCCAATGGTGGCCGTGCTGCCGTCAAACGTGATGGCTTCGGGATCATCCAACTGCAGCACGTCCACGATTGCCGCGGCGTCGAGGCCGTGCGTCTTCGCCACAGCCGCGGCGCAGAACACATTCAGGAAGCCCAACTGCCGCGCCCCCACCACCGGGTTGTCGTTGGGCAGCGGATGGTGCAATCCGGCTGTGGCCTTGAAGGGGACGCCGGCAGCTGTTGCATGCACGATGAACGACGCCACATCATTGATCGCAGGATAGAGATGCGGCTCGATACCGCCGGTACGGATCTTGGCGGCCATCTCTTCGCCGGCCAGCTGGGCCAACAACCCACGAGGATCGGTGCCGACCGGGATCTCGATGAAGGCGAAGAGCGACTCGGGCAGCACCGCCGCAACAGCTTCGATCTCGTCGGGCGTGCTTGCCCGAATCTCGACCGCGTCGATCACTGCCAGCCCCTCCTCGGGTGTGGCATGGCGTCCGTTGAAGGCCTCGATCGCCGCAAGATCCGCTTCAAGATGCGCGTGACGCACCAATGCGCTGATGCACCAGGGATCGTCGTCGTCATGTCGTGGCAGGTGATCTGCTGCGGCATCTTCAAACTCAGACAGTCGGTCGACGGGCACGATCACTCGCCCCACCATCCAGCCGGTGTCGTCCTGGACCGCGGCGGCATAGGTGTCCACCATGGGCTGCATGTCGAGCGAAGCAGGCGGATACAGGCCGGCGTAGTCGATGAGGCCGTCGAGCAGTGTGTCCAGTGCAGTCATGTCAGGCTCACGTGGGTGCTGAAGCGATGGGATTGGCCAGACATCGTTCGATCCGGGCGAGCACCGCATCCGAACCGAGAATGTCGAGCGTGTCGAAGATCGGCGGGCTGACCGGGCCACCACTGACAGCCACCCGCAGTGGCTGCGCGATCTTGCCCAGATTGCCGTCGCAGTTCGCCTGTGCAAAGGCCTCCACGCAGGACTCGATCGAGCCGGTGGACCAGGTCTCAACTGCACGCAAGGGCTCGATCACTGCCGCAAGCAGGTCATACCCGCTGGGTTCGCCCTTGCACAACGCCTTGCGCACCGGCTTGCTGTCCGCCCAGGTGATGGCGTGGTCGGGCAGCACGAAGAACCGCCCGGAATCGAACGGATCGCGGAGCGTCTTGGAACGCTCACGATTGGCCTCGGCAAACACGGCAAACTGCTCCGGCGTCATTGCATCGAGAAATGTAGGTTCATGCACTTGCGCAAACGCACGCAGTCGTTCGAGCCAAGTTCCAGGGGACATGGCCTGAATGGCGTCGAGGTTGAAGGCCTTGAGCTTGGCTCGGTCGAATTTGGCCGGGCTCTTGACGATGCGATCCAGCCCGAAGTGCTCGATGAAGAACGCCGTGTCGAACTGCTCGATGTCGTTGCCCGGCGACCACCCCAACAGGGCGAGATAGTTCAGCACCACTTCCGGCAGGTACCCACCCTCACGGAAGTCTGCCACATTGATCTCGGGCAATTCCACCTGCAGTGCGTTGGCCAGGGCGGCAGCCGATTCGGCAGGTAGCTGCACCGCCTTGTCACCAAGCCACGTGGCCCATTGGCCGTCGTCGATGCCGCACACCGCCGGCGGCGATTCAATTGAACGCTCGCGTACGGCACTGCGAAGCGCCTTGTCCTTGTCTCGCTTGGACATCTTCGAACCATCAGGATTGAAGATCAATGAGACGTGGGCATACACAGGCCGCTCGTAGCCCAAGGCTTCCTGCAACAGCACGTGCTTAGGCGTGTTCGCCAGGTGCTCCTGGCCACGGACAACGTGCGTCACTCCCATCGCGTGGTCGTCCACCACGACGGCAAAATGATACGTGGGCCAGCCATCAGCCTTGCGAATGACGAAGTCTTCCAGCTCGCCCGGTTCCACTGTCACTTCGCCCAGCACAGCATCGTGCACCACGACAGGAGCATCATCAGGCACCTTGAACCGGATCACATGCGGCCGCCCCTCATCCAGCCAAGCCTGCACTGTTGCCGGGTCCAAATCCAGCGCGGCGCGGTCGTACTTGTATGGCACCTTGGCCGCACGGGCCGCGGCGCGAGCAGCGGTGAGTTCTTCCGGTGTCTCAAATGCCAGGTAGGCGTGGCCCGCGTCGGTCAGCGACTGCATGCACGTGGCGTACAAGTCCAGTCGTTCAGACTGAAAATATGGCCCGGTCTCGCCCCCACCACTGGAGCCCGACTCGGGGCCTTCGTCCCAGTCGATGCCCAGCCAGGCAAGGTCTTCCAGGAACCCGAGGCCGGCTGCGGCCGACGACCGCTTCTGATCGGTGTCTTCAATCCGCAGGAGCATTCGGCCATCGGCCCCGGCACCTCGTGCCAAGGCCCAACAGAACAATGCCGAACGTGCGCCACCCACATGGAGATCACCGGTGGGACTGGGAGCAAATCGAGTACGCAACATGCCTGTCAAGCTTCCTCGGCCGGCTCGTAGCGTTGGCCACGGGCACGGTTGAATGGTCCGCTGCAGAGATACAGCAGAAAGACGGCGGCGATTGTTTCCTGCAACCACAACACCGCAAAACACAGCACGATCGCAGCCCGCACCAAATACGCGAATGGTCGCCGCACACGCAGATAGCGATTGGCCAGATGGGGATAGGGCAACGTGGACACCATCATCGCCGCCGCCACCAACACGATCACCGGCAAGGCGAATGCCAGTACACCTGCGGTCGTGTAGGCGAATCCAGTGGTTCCACCTTCGGCAAGGGCCACCATGTGCTCATGTAACACGACGATGCCAATCACAGCGCCGGCGGCGCCCGGCGCGGGCAGCCCGCGGAAGAAATACGGACTACCCAGACGACCACTGGCCGTCTCCACGTTGTATCGAGCAAGGCGCAAGGCGGCGCAGCACACGAAGATTGCAGCGATGGTCCAGCTCAACCGGCCCAGCAGATTGGACGCGGCGGGATGAACGACGCTTATCGAATCCGGCACGCCCACGTACTGGCTCAGCAGATGCAGCGTGATGAAGGCCGGCGCAAGTCCGAAGGTGACCAGGTCGGCCAGCGAATCAAGCTGCCCACCCATTTCGGTGACACTGTCGGTGAGCCGAGCAACGGATCCATCGACGCTGTCAAAGATCACACCCAGCAGAATGAGTGCCGAGGCCACCGTGAGATTGCTCCACTCCCATGGCCCCCAGGTGCCAGTGCCCATCGCATCCGCCGCGTGGGCCATGGGCCGAGTCGCGAAGTGAATGGCCGCAAAGCCTGCCACAAGATTGCCCAACGTGAACATCGTTGGCCATACACCGGTGGGCCCAAGCCGACGCAAGCGCAGCCGGCGACTTCGACGGCGAGGCGTCGATTCGGGCTGTTCCAAGGATGGCTCGTCGCTCAGGCGCATGGACGAGGCATTCTACCGCGCCGCTGCGTGTCCGAATCGCGGCCTGAACACGATCAACTGCACATGCGGCGAGCTCAAGCTGCCGGCAAGGGGCGTATCTGCAGGCCTCCCATCGGCCGGCAGCGGCCATCTCAACCCCGCTGACACCACCACGAGGACTGTTCCGGGCATCACGAGCCGCTCTCGCCGCACTGGTGGACAGTGCAGTTCGACCGCTGCGGCCTCGGATGCCTCGAGACTCAGCGGCCATGCCCGCACATGCATGGTGCCCTCAGGCCAGTGATGCACCGGAACCCACCGCACCGGGAATCCCATCCACGTGACGGACGGCACATCCACCGGATGCAGCGACCTCAGCAAAGGCTCGAGGGCCGCATCGTCCAGCGCCAGCACCTCAATACCGGTGCGCTGCTCGTCGACCGTGGTGTCACGTTGTCCGCCAATCGTCTGCAGGGCTTCGTGGACTTCGGCCAGTGACGCCTCCACATGCACCGTGATGGCCTCCACACCGGCACCGTAGATCTGCGGAGTGATCGGCGTGGCCGCCCGGGCCATGATGACTCCGGAACTGGATGACGCAGGCGATGTCTGCACACATCCGGCCAGCACCAGCATGACCCCCATCGACATGGCGCACGTGAGACGCATCAGCCTGGAAGGTCGTTCAACCAGTCGATCAACTGCCGCATGCGTCCCCAGTCTCGCTTTGTGTGCACGAATCCCAGACGCATGAGCTCCAGATGATCAGTTTCCCCATCAAGCGGACCACTCAACCGCATGTCGCCCTCGTCCACAAGATCGCCGAACTGCTCGTTGGCCTGGGCCACCTGAGATTCCGTCAGCGGTCGTTGCAATCGAAGCACGTAACGCGGGCCCACATAGCGGGCGCTGTGATATCGGCTGTAGAAGTGTCGCACGTGCGCCACACCTTCAGCGGGCGTTCGCACGACACAAAGCAGAGACAGATCCTCTTCCGAAATCCAGCCGTTGTCACCGAGATGCTGCCGCACCCACTGCATCCAGTCATCCCAGTAGTGACCACCCTCGCCTTCCAGCAGCACCACCGGCACGATGCCGCTCTTGCCGGTCTGGATGAGCGTCAAGCACTCGAAGAGTTCGTCCTGCGTGCCGAATCCGCCCGGGCACACGGCCACGGCATCGGCGTGCGCCATGAACATCAACTTGCGCGTAAAGAAGTACCGGAAGGAAATGAGTTTGGGATCACCCTCGATCACTGCATTGGCGGTGGTCTCAAACGGCAGACGAATGCGCAACCCGAAGGCACGCGCTCGCGTGGGGCCTTCGTGGCCGGCCTTCATGATCCCATCGCCGGCGCCGGTGATGCTCATCCAATCGGCTTCCGCCATGAGCCTCGAGAACGTGCGGGCGGCGATGTAGTCGGCATGATCTTCGGGCGTGCGAGCAGACCCATAGATCGCCACCTTCCGCACGCCTCGCCATTCGTTGAACACCAGCCATGCGTGCCGCATCTCACGAACGGCTCGCGTGACCAATCGCATCTGGCCTTCGTCGCTGCCGTCCAGCGCCAGTCGCACTGCACTGCGTACGAGATCTTCCACATGCCGGCGCGTCTGCTCGTCCACATCGGGCAGCAGGTCTTCGATGAAGGCCTCAGCTCGGCGCCGCAGTGAAGCAGGCATCCCTTCGGTGCGAGGCGGGCGTCGATGCTCGTTGGCGTGCATGGTTGAGAGAGTCTACTTCGAGGCGGTCAGGCCGGGCAGTGGCGCCAGAGTGATGTCGGGATCAACGAGGTCGCCCTTCACCTCGATGGCGTACAGCTGATCCTGCAGCAGCCCGATCACGTCACTGAGAATCGGCCAACTGCCCCGAGGTTTCAAACGAATGTCCACATTCATGTCAGGCCAGTGCATGGTGCCCGTCCCATTCAGGCTGAAGGCGGCGACATCACCGCTCGTCGCCTCCATGCGAATGTCCTCGAGGTCGATCTCGTCATCGTGCACGCTGTAGTTGATCGACACGAAGTCGATCTCACCCACCACCGGCGAGGAGAGATGCAACAGTTGCTGCAGCGCGACGATCGCAGGCAGCGGCCCGAGTTGGCCATCGACAATCCTGAACACGCCCGTGCCACGGCGATGCCCCGGCGAGCCGTCTCCGGCCAGATGCAAGGACGTTGCCACCCGGCCGGTGGCCTGTGCCGCCTTGGCACCAGCCAACGATTCCAGTCGCCCCCCTGCCAGATGGACATGCATGAACCACGACGTATCCGGAGCGATGGCACCTTCCACAGACAGTCGCCCGCCCCCCCCGCTGCCTGCCAGATCTCGCAGGTCAATCGTGCCCTCTGCAGTACGCTCGATGACGCCCTGCACGCCCTCGACGTGCACTGGCCCGACGTCGCCAGCCATGTCTGCGATCTCCATGCGCACCACGGCCGGAGAGTCGCCCTGCAGTTCCACGGCAAGATCGGCGCGAGCGGACATGTGTTCGATGTCTACGCCCGGAGCCATCGAGGCGCCCTCCACTGAGACCGCCGCATGCAGCGTGCCCGTTGGCGACCCGCCGAGATCGGCAATGTGCATGCGACCTCCCGTCAATCGACCCGATGTGCCATCGCGATAGGCCAGCGCGTGCATCGCCTGCTGCCAGGCGGTACCACCGAGCGCCCCAAGCAATGGCCCTCCCAAGGCGCCATCGATCGCGAAACGACCGTCAAGCGTGCCTCCACGCCATCGATATCGGGCGTCCATGCTGCCCTGTGTTCCCTGTGGCGTGACCAACAAGAGATCGAGCAGATCAATGCCCCGATCAGACAACTGCAATGATCCAGACTCCACTCGACCGCTGAATCGGTGGCCGTCGCGCGTCAATGCCAGTTCAAGGGGACGTGCGTCAACCTGCCACCCACCTGGGGTCACCGAAGCGTCGAGGTCCAGCACACCACCAGGTTGAAAGCTCGACCACAACGCCTGCGCCTCTTGTCCCCCCAGCACCACGATGAGATCACCCATCAATGGCGATTGCATGTCGATCGCCGTCGCCGTGACATCGAACGCGACTGCACCGGGACTGGCTTCGCCTTGGAGACGAACATCGCCCACGGGCGCGTCGAGCATGCGCAACGCCAGTGAGAGCTCGTCACACGACACCCCGCCAGGCACCAACATGAGCGTGCCACCGTCTTGCCGCACGGTCACCTGGGGATACAGGCCTGTCAACGCAACGTCGATCGACGACACCACACCCCGCATGTCGCCATTGGCATCCAACACGCCATCGATATCGAACATGCCTGCAGGACGCCAGAGATGCAGCAGATGCGCTGCTTCAGTGCGGCGTACCTCGGGAAGCAGCTCCGACATCCATTGCCCCACCGCGAGTGCCTCACCCTGAACACGTGTCTCTCCATGGCCAGGCTGGTGCCCATCGAGCACGAGCGTTCTGCCCTCATGCGTCAGTGTGAGCCCATCGAGTGTGATCTCGTCCTGCGTGACCAGCACTCCACCATGAACGCCCACGATGTCGTGATCGAAGAGGTCGGCTAGGGTGACATTGCCGCCGATGTCGACGCCGCCGACTTGAGCTTCGCCGCGGTCCAGGCGGAGATCGACCGCATACCGGCGACGATTTGCTCGTGGCTCGCTGCCATCAATGTGGACATGCGCCTGCATGTCCACAAGACCACGCAGCGCCGTGCTGCGAAGCACCGCTCCACCTTCGGAGGTCAAGACGTGCACCGCATCGACGAGCGCCGGTGTCAGCGGCTGTTCGTCCAAGTCGATGCGTACATCGGCGACGACATGGTGGTTATCAGTCCGCACTGCGATGGGCGGCAGATCGATGCCGATGTGCAACATGCCTTGGGCGCCATCGGGCGTGTGAAACGGTGTGCCTTCTCCGTCCTCGTGGTGCAATGCAATGTGCCCACCCTTCCAATCGAACCATCCTGCCTCAAGCACGATGGCGTAGGGAAACGGCGTCCACTCGAGCATCAGGCGATCGAATTCGATCTGACCGCTGATATCCACCGGGCCGCCATCCGCTCGAGCGATCCACAGATCAAGATCAACGCGATCGGCGTGTTCCGCCTCGGGAGAGAATGCACTCGCGGCAATTGGTGCCGGCACATCGGCATGAGCCGGCAACACATCCGCCATTGCGTGTGCTGCAACGTCCGGCATGGCCTCAAGAAGAATCGCATCCACCGGTATGTCAGCCGCTCGCAATGACAGGGCGATGTCGTCTCCTCGATTGGGATCGACTTCACCTTGAATGTGAATCGTGCTCGCCCCGCGGCCCGAGGCGTGAAGATCGTGCACCCGCACCCGATCAAGATCAAACTCGATCGATGCTGTCAGATCATGAAGCGGATACGGAAACCGCTCGTATGCCCCTTCGGCTTCGGTGATTCGCACGATGCCGGACACTTCCGCCTGCTCATCCGGCGTTGATCGGGAGGCTGTCAACTCGATGCTTGTTCGACCGGCTTGAACGCCGAACATCTCCATGATGCGGGCCACGATCCTCGGCAACACGGCCGTCTGGCCGTGCTTCAGCACGACATCGTCGGCGGCGAGCCGAAGGTGGAATGGTGCGGCGGCAAGGAATCCATCGACATCCGACTTGACCTGCGCCAGCGACACCACGTCATCAACAGCGAGGTCCACCTGCCACGGCACGGACACATCGATCGCCTGCGGCCCGTGCAGCACACCTTCCAATCCGACGATGCGCAGCGTGTCGCCGTCAAACATCACCCGACCACCATTCACCTGCATGACCGGGGCACCTTCGGAGGGCACGCGTTGTCCCGCACGAAAGGTGCGCCAGAAACTGCGTCCAGAATGCAAGCCCAGCAACTGGTCATCCAGTTTGAGCGAAAGATCATCCAACACGAGTTCCGCCGACACCGGCTGTTCGCCATCGAACTCGAAACTGAAGAAGGGCACCGCCCCACTCAGATGCAGCGCGTCCACCGTTTGCCTGATCCCAGGTAATGGAATGAGGCCTTCGGTCCGCTCGTTCAGCTGCAGGTGTTCTGCATGGATCGCACCCGAACCACGGGTCAGCGAGCCACTGGCCGACAGCACCAGTCCGTCAGCCACTCCCAGCTCGGTAAGATCACCCACAAGCAGGCCATCGGCGGTGCCTTGGAGCGCAGCACTGAACTGCGCCTGCCCTGTCTGCACGAACGTGTCACCGGCCCACGTGCCGACGATCACGTCCACAGCATCCACGGTCACATCGGGCGGCATTACGGGTGGCGTCTGGTTGTTGCCCTGCGCAGGCGCCGAGTCCGTTGGCGATCTGTCACCCCCGGCATGCTGCCCCCCTCCGCCGGAGCGGCGACCGAGCAGGGACACGTTCAGCGGCCCCTGCGATGGATCCTGCGCACCGGCGATCAACAAGCGTGCCGACTCCACGTGCACCGATCGAACCATTGTCTCAGGTGTCGTGATGTCCCACAGCGACATGTCCAGTCGCATGCGATGCACGTCCAGCGCTTCGGCAGCGGGACCAGAGATGTCCGGCACGGTGACAGATACGTCTTCGAGTACGAGATCACCACCATCCCAATGCATGCCGCCGATGGACACGTCGCCACCGATCACGTTGGCAACCTGTTCTTCGATGACGCCCTTGAAGAGGGCCGGCCACAACCACACGAGTGCAGCCGCAGCAAGCATCACACCGACAACGCCCCCGCCGCACCATGCCAGCACCGTGCGACGTGGTATCCGTCGGAGTCGAGTCGTCACTGATCTGATCAGAGTCATGGCCGTCACAGTGATTGTATGGCTCAACCGCCGGTAGCATGCCGCCATGACAGGCCAGACAGTCGCATTGACCGGCGCCACGGGCTTCATCGGCCGGCGCACCACCTTGGCCCTGCAACAGGCAGGTCATGTCGTAAGAGCGATCGCTCGGCCTGGTCGAGCGTCGGCCGTCGAAGACGGGGCGACCGTGATCGAAGGCGCCATGGAAGACGCCCAGGCCCAAGCAACACTGCTCGAGGGCGCAGATGTCCTGGTGCACAACGCCGTCGATTGGAAGGTACTCAAGGCCGGTGACATGTCGGCCCACCTGCGCAATAACCTCTGCGCTGCGATCGACCTCTTTGACGCCGCCGCCCGCAAGGGCTGCCCCATCGTGTTCGTCTCGTCCGTTGCAGTGCACCACCACATGCTCGAGGCCTTCAACAGCCGCATCGACCATGTCCACCCGGCGCGACCGGGCAATCTGTACGGCGCACTCAAGGCTGCACTTGAAGCACATCTGTGGGCGATGCACACGCGATACGACATGGGCTTCGTGGCCCTTCGCCCGGCGGCCGTGTACGGCATCGATCCCACACCCACACGCAGCATCGGCTGGCCACTCGTGCAGCGCTTGTCCGAAGGCCGGTCTTGGGGACGCGCAGGCGGCGGCAAGTTCGTGCACGTGAATGACGTGGCCGCGGCCATCGCAGCTGCAGTCGATCACCGCCGCAGGGACGGCCGGCTGTACCACCTCGCCGACTGCTACGCGCGATGGTCCGACTGGGAAGCCATGGCTGTGGATGTCATGGACATGGAAATGACGGTGGAGCACGTCTCCCCGGATGCACCCAAGAACCAATTCGTCGTCGACGACCTCGCCAGCGATCTGGGCGTGTCACTCGACCGAGGACATGATGGGATTCGCGAGCACCTCGCGAATCTGGTGGATCACTGGCGCAGCATGCCCTGACCAGGCGAATCATCAAACGCAGCTTCTGCTACATCGATCGCCCGAGCGAGCGATGCCGCCTTGGACACGGTCTCTTCAAACTCCCGCGCCGGCACCGAATCGAGCACGACCCCGGCGCCTGCCTGCAGGTGATAGGCCCACGGCGGCCCTTGTGATGCCGCGGGCACCACGATCGTGCGCAGCGCGATTGCAACGTCCATGTCGCCATGCATCGACACGCAGCCGATGCCGCCGCCATATGGACCCCGCCGCGTTGGCTCGAGCTCATCGATGATCTGCATAGCACGAATCTTGGGCGCCCCGCTCACTGTGCCCACCGGCAGACTGCGCCGCAGCGCTTCCCAGCAATCGACGTCCGCACGCAACTGCCCTTCCACGGTGGACGAGAGATGCATCACATGGCGGTAGCGTTCGACGTCCATGAGGCGTGTGACCTGCACAGAGCCTTGTTCACACACCGTGCTGATGTCGTTTCGTGCCAGGTCTACCAGCATGGCGTGTTCGGCACATTCCTTGGCATCCCCACGTAGGTCGTCTTCCAACGCCACGTCCGCAGCCACATCAGCGTCACGACGCCGTGTGCCCGCCAGCGGCCGGCTCGACACCGTGCCATCCACCACGCGGCAGAGAATCTCCGGGCTCGATGCCACCAGCATTGCTTCGGGCCCCTGCATGTAGATCATGTATGGACTGGGATTGACGATGCGCAACGCGCGATACACGGCGAAGGGATCGACACTCGACTGTCGTTCGAAGCGCTGCGATGGCACAACCTGAAACACGTCGCCATCGCGAATCCAATCCTTGCACCGCTCCACCGCGGCTTCGAACTCACGTCGTGACATGGTGCTCTCACCGGCCGACGACCCGGCTGCCAAGTCAAGTTCAAGCCGCCCTGGTGGAAGCACGATGGCATCCGATTCCACACGCTGCACGATTGCGTCCAGTCGCGCCTGGGCATCAGCATGCGCCGCTTGGGTTGTTTCGAATCGGCGGTGATCCGCCCAACACACGGCGTGCAGTGTCTTGTCGACATGGTCAAACACGACCACGTCCAGATGCAGGCCCATGTGCAGATCTGGAATGCCTCGATCATCCACCGGCGCCGCAGCGAACGACACCGCCTCGGGCTCCAACCACCGCACTGCGTCGTAGCCCACCCATCCACACCAGCCACCGCAAAAGTACGGCCCCGGATCTGGAGCGACACGCACCCCGGCGAGCACGTCACGCACGGCCTGCAAAGGATCGTCTGCTGTGGCTGTGGTCTCCACGCCCTGGGCATCACGATGCACGATCTGATGCCCCCACACCGTCACCGTGTGGCTCGGGGCCGTGCCGATGATGCTGTACCGGCCAACCGTGCCGCCCACATCCACCGACTCAAGCAGAAAGCTCGCTGCCAGTCGATCATGACCGGACACCAGCCGCCGATAGGCCAGGACAGGCGTGAGATTGTCAGCGAAGAGCCGCCGACTTAGGGGAACAAGATCGAACGGATCGGACATGAGCGGCAGTGTAGATCTACGATGCACGACATGCCCGACTCCGAGCCCCCAATCATCAAGCTGCAGGCGATCCGCCGCGACTACCTCCGCAGTGACGGCAGTGTCATGGTGCGTGCCGTCAACGCCATCGATCTGGAGATTGATGCCGGTGAGTACGTCTGCATCATGGGACAGAGTGGCTCAGGCAAGAGCACGCTGATGAACATTCTCGGATGCCTCGACCGCCCCACCAACGGCCGGTACTTCCTTCGCGATCAGGATGTCGCCCAATTGGGAGACGATGCCCTCAGCGTGGTGCGCGGCAGAGAGATTGGCTTTGTCTTCCAGTCCTTCAATCTGATCCCGGAATTGACCGTCGTCGAGAACATTGAAGTGCCACTATTCTACCGGGGCGTCCATCGCACGCAGCGTCATGAGCGTGCCGAAGCGATGCTCGAACGTGTCGGCCTCACCGACCGTGGCAACCACCGCCCGGGTCAACTGTCCGGCGGCCAGCAACAACGCGTGGCCATCGCGCGGGCACTGGTCGGCGACCCGGCCATCCTGCTGGCCGACGAACCCACGGGCAACCTCGACTCGGGCACCAGCGATACGATCATGGCTCTGCTCGACGATCTCAACGCCGAAGGCCGAACGATCGTGATGGTCACACACGATGACGACATGGCCCGCCATGGCCGCCGCGTCGTGCGCCTGCGCGATGGAGATGTCGAATCGGATGACCCCGGCACGGCGCATCTATGATGTCGCCATGCGAGTGCTCGGCATCGATCCCGGCCTGCGACTGACCGGCTATGGCTGTGTGGAGGCGGGCCCAGGCGGCGAAGCCTGCATTGAAGCGGGCGTGATTCGTGTCCCTCAAGGCAAGCCGATGGAAACACGGCTGGCCGCCTTGCATGCACCACTGTGCGAACTCATCGCCGAATTGCGGCCGGATCACGTGGTGGTCGAGTCGGTCTTCGCGCATCGACTGCGCGGGCAAACGGCCATGCTCATGGGACATGCCCGTGGCGTAATCCTGCTGGCGATTGCGAACGCTGGCCTTGAGGCGCATGAACTGGCCCCAGCCGAAGTCAAGAAAGCCGTGGCTGGTTCCGGTCGGGCTGACAAGGTGCAGATGCAGCATGCCGTGGCGAGTCAGCTGGGCCTAGCAGAAGTCCCTCAACCTGCCGATGCGGCCGACGCGCTGGCGCTCGCCTTGTGTGGCTTGCGTCGCCTCAGCGGGCCGGCGACGTCCATACAGGGCGCAGAATGAGCACGACTTCGGTGCCCGGTTCGGGCATCACCTCGGTCTTCGCCATCCAGGGCGGCGCGTGCACGGCCTGTTGATCCGACCAGACATCTTCCCACCCGATCGTCTCATCACCGAAGGTCACCAGACCCACGAGCGAACCTGACCGGTCGGCTTCGTAGTACTCCACATCGCGACGCGTCTGTAACGCTGATCCACCGAAACGAAACGGTGTCGTGGGAATCGCACGATCGTCATCGGCCTTGATCCATTGCCGCACGTCGACCGGAGCGGTGTTGCCCACCTGCACGAAGACATCGATGACGTCTCCGGTCGGTGGCTCCAACACCAACACACCATCACTCCGATGCCAGCGACCTGGTTGCCCCGAGTTGGCTCCGAGCATCAATAACGCGGCGTGCACGTCGGAGGGTCGCACACGTGTGGCAACGAGCACCTCGTGGTCCCGCGTGCCAGTCAAGCACGCCACCTGTTCGAGCCATCCTTCATCGATCGAAACCCACCCACGGACAGCCACGAAACCTGCATCGCGATCGACATGCAGTGCGGCACCGTCCGGGATCGACACGCGCCCCATGGACGAGCACCCTGCAAGGGCCACACTGACTATCAGACACAGGCGTACACACCACATGGCGCGAGTATGCCAGATCAACAGCCAATGGTGCCGGCCCGGTGCGAAACTGACCCCTGCACACACAGGCCGGATGACACTGCCCAAAAAACAGGCCTGGCAAAAAAACAGACCGGCCAAAAAAATAGGCCCGGCAGGAGCGAAGCTCACTGCCGAGCCCTTCCGGGGGTAATAGGAATGTTGCCGCAGGCAACGCCTGAATGGTACCCCTCCCAAGGGTGCTGTCAATGCAGCCACCGCCAAAAACACCGACAATGGGGGCGGACACAGCCATGCCTTCACCACCACCAGAAACTGTCGCCACATCTCCTTCTGCACAGGAGACTTGCGCCCTTTTTCGGACCATCCGCTTTGAAGTCACCCCAACGGGCCAAGCAACAGACAGCCCCAACACCTGGTCGGCGAGCCCGGTCGCTGCAGGCGTGGGCGCCTATTTCGAAGTGGATCTTGAAGTGGTTGGTCCACTCGATGATCACACCGGAATGGCCGCGGACATCCGCACGCTTGATCGGTTGATCCGAACACGCTTTGCACCGTTGGCTGCGCAAGCGTTGAGCAACTCAACTCCACCGGGCAGCGCGCTACGCACCTTCCTCGACACCCTGGATGCGAATGATCCGAACATCGCCACAATCCGCTGGCGATTGAACCCTCGGCTTTCAATCATGATGGACAGCACCACCATGGACACCGTACTCATCTCTAATAAGTATCAGTTCGCCGCGTCGCACCGGCTGTTCATCCCCGAGTTGAGCGACGAAGAGAACACGGCGATCTTCGGCAAATGCTGCTGGATAAACGGGCATGGCCACAACTATCACGTCGAAGTCGATGTCGCCACGCCGATCGACGGCGCATTTGATCGCCACCAACTCGATGCGATTGTCGAGTCGACCATCGTCGAGCGATTTGATCACAAGTACCTCAATCTCGACTGCCCCGAGTTCAAAGACCGGACGCCCACCGTGGAGCACATCACGATCGTCTGCCACGATCTGTTGGCCCCGGAGCTTGCAGCAGCAGGCGGCGAACTGCATCAGGTGCGGGTGTGGGAAACACAGAAGACATGGAGCGCCTATCCAGTGCGATCCAACGCGTGATTCGAGCAGCCCTCATCAGTGCTGCCATTGGCCTTGGTGGCATGGCCACAGCGCAGGACACCGCCTGCGACGAGCAGTGGCGCGAACTGCGTCAGCTCACCGTGCAGGCTCGAGGCGCAGTCCGTGATCTGCAGGCCGACGATCCGGTGCTGATCGATGCACGCAACGAGATCATCGCGGCCCATGAGCGGTTCATTCGGCAGTGCCCCGAACACGGGCCCGCATGGGCATCGCTGGGCCGACTGGCTGTCGATGCAGGCGACATGGGGAAGGCCGACCAGGCGTTCGGCGCCGCTGTGCAGGTGGATCCAGACAACATCGGTGCCAGGGTGGCATGGGCCACCGCCTGGCTCAATCGCGATCCCGATCGTGGCATTGCATTGCTCGATCGCTTCATTGCCGCTCATCCAGACAATCTGATCCTGCATCTCAATCTCGTGACCGCCTTGTCACAGGTGGATCCAGAGGGTATCGATCGTCGCTTTGATGCATGGATCGCCCAACCGGACACACGAGCCGCCGCCACGGCATTGGCGCAGACCATGCTTCGCTCCGCTGTGCCGCGGGCGCAAGGCATGATCGCGCGACTGTACGCAGTGGCCCCCACCGATGATGGCGTGCTCGCCACCAAGGCTCGTAGCCACCGCGCCGCCAACGAATTCGCCCAGGCCCGGGCAGCCATGGAGTTGATTCCTCCGCATCAACGCGCAACGCCCGAACGGCGCTATCTCTACTCCGACACGTGCTACGCGAATCACGACTTCGCCGAGGCCTTGGCCCAACTCGAAGCGATCGACATGGAAGCGCTGGCCACAACCGACCCATCGCTGCATCGCCGCCTCCGCTTTCTTCTTCCACTGCGGCGCCGACTGGCCGAGACCTGGCCTCATGAACTCGCTCGCAGGGCGGCCGATGCCGAATCACGCGTCAATCCGATCATCGAACTGACGATCAGTGGCCAACGTGTCGTGTGCGAGCTCTTCGCCGACGCGGCGCCGAACACCGTGTCGGTGTTTCTCACGCGGGCCGCACGAGGTGATTTTGACGACACCCCCCTCGTGCAGGTGGACAAGGGCTTTCGCACCATGTTCGGCCTGCCTCCAGATACGCCCGGCCTACACACCTGGACACTGCCGGGCGAATTCGAACGGCCACAACAACGTCCCCACGGTTCTGGAGCGCTGAGCATCATTCGCGACCCCGCGCATCCCGATTCCGCTAGGTCGATGTTCACGGTGTCGCACTTTCCCACCCCGCACCTGGATGGCGCACGCACCAACTTCGGGCGAGTGATCGAAGGCCTCGAGATCATTCGGATGAATACACCTGATCAGGTGCTTGAGCGGGTGCATGTTCGCCGCCCAGGGGCGACGCTTCCCCCACCGATGGTGCTGACGCAAGACGGGGACTCGATCCCACTGCCCGCGTACTAGCCGCGGAGGTCTTCGGCGCCCATCAGGCGGAATCCCTTGCGAAGCAGGATCTGCCCGGCGAAGACGTTGTCATCGCAGCAGATGGCCATGCGAGGACCGAAGTCCTCGTTGTCCCCCATCAAGGGGTACATGAACTGAATGTTCAGTTCAGCGCCCAGTAGAAACTGGCAGAGCTTCGACAGTCCGCGGTCGGGCGCCAACTCACACACGATCAGTTGGATCTCAGCGAACGCGGTGCCACGATCTCGCAGCAGAATGCGCGTGGCATCGGCGTTGTCGGGAATGAACCGCACCACTGCGAAGTCGGATGCTTCCAACACGGCCAGCCCATGCACGCCCACGTCATCGGCCTCGTCGAAATCGCGAAGCACGTCGACCAACCGACCGACTCGGTTCTCAAGAAAGATGCTGAACTGCCGCACCATGGGCACGGAGAAACTCGATCCGTGGGCTGTTTGTGGTGGCAGTTGACTCATGCAGATGCTCCGGGGACGCTGTCCAGCGTATCGCCTGCCTGCCCGAGAATGTCAGCTGGGGCGACGATGTCGATCGACCCAGGATCGGGCCCTCCGCTGGCATGCACGGCGTCAAGAAAGCCACGCAACGCGGCTCGGCCCTGGGGACCAAAGTCCAGCGTCCACCGGTTCACGTACATCTCGACGAACGTGTCGGCGGTGGCCAGATCGATGCCGCGACCAAACTGCTGCGCCCATGCCAATGACGTCTCGCGATTGGCCATGGCGTGTTCCACGCTGCGTCGCAGCACCAGCGCCAGCAACGCCAGCGTGCCCGCACCGCCGCGTTGGTCGATGTCGCGCTTGGCGGCATTGCCGCCCAGTGGCAGCGGCAACCCGTGTTCTCGCTGCCACCATGCGCCAAGATCTTCCACCAGATGCAACCCGCTGTCGGCGAAGGTCAGTTGGCCTTCATGAATCACGACGCCTGCGTCAAAGCGGCCCTCGCGAACCGCATCAGGGATGGTTTCAAAATCGATGGCCTCCCACTGCAGATCGGCCCCGAGCAGCAGCTTGGTGGTGGCCAGCGCCGTGGTGTGTTCGCCCGGCACGGCAATCACTGGACGTGCTTCGCGCAGGTTGTCAACAGTGGTCGGATGTGCAGTGACGAGCTTGGGCCCGTAACCATCACCCACGCTGGCGCCGCACGCCGTGAGGACGTACGCATCGTGCACGGCTGGGTAGTGCGCAATGCTGATGGCAGTGATGTCCAGATTGCCACGCAGCGCACGAGCGTTGAGGGTTTCGATGTCGTCGGTAACCAGATCGAATGTGAACCGGCCGGTATCGATGGCCGGCCCGGTGCCATCGATGCCCACCAGTGGCCACCACATGAAGGCGTCGTCCGGGTCGGGGCTGTGCCCGAGTGTGAGATGCAGCGGGTTGGTCATGATGACATCACTCGTGCGCGGCAGCAGCGGTTCATATGTCGGTCGTCGACTCGGCAAGCCCGGTGTCGGCGGTCAGGGCACGCCGTTGCACCTTGCCAGTGGCGCCCTTGGGTAGTTCCTCGATGACGCGAATCTCGCGGGGCACCTTGTATCCAGCGAGCGCATCGCGACAGAATGTGCGCAATTCCTGCGGATCGGGTGACGTACCAGGAATGGGCTCCACAAAGGCCAGAGCCACTTCGCCGCGGGATGGATCTTGCATGCCGATCACCGCTGCGAGCGCGACATCCTCGTGCCGAATGAGCACCTCTTCGATTTCTCGCGGGAAGACATTCTCACCACCGATGATGAGCATCTCCTTGATGCGACCGGTGATCGAGGTGAAGCCTTCTTCGTCGGCGCGGGCCATGTCGCCGGTGCGCATCCAGCCACCATCCACGATCGCGGCCGCCGTGGCTTCGGGATCCTTGAAATAGCCGGCCATGATGTTGGGGCCACGCAGTTGCAGCTCGCCGTCGACGTTGGGCCCCACCGCATTGCCCGACTCATTGATGATGCGTTGTTCGACGCCATCGATGGGCTTGCCCACGGTGCCGCGACGTTCTTCGTGCGGGCGGCACATATGGGTGGCGGGCGACGTCTCGGTCATGCCGAAGCCCTCACACAGGCGAATACCGAAGCGTTCCTTGTAGCCCTCGTACACCGCATCGGGCAACGGCTCACCGCCGCTGGCCATGAATCGCAGCGAGGCGAAGTGTTCGGGCGTGGCCGACTTGGCGTGCAGTAGCGCCGCGTACATCGACGGGATCGCCAGAAAGGTGGTGGCCTGGTGGTCCTTGATAAGGTTGATGATCTTCTTCGCGTTGAATCGTGCGGTGTAGACCGCCTTGCATCCCACGATCGCCGGCAACACCGACATGGCCGTGAATCCGAAGCTGTGAAACTGCGGCAAGGCGCTCACGAAGCAGTCCTTGGGCGTGAAGTCGATCCAGTTGCGCACCTGCTCGACGTTGGCCATAATGTTGGCACACGTGAGCATCACGCCCTTTGGCTTGCCCGACGTGCCCGAGGTGTACAGAATCACCGCGACATGGTCGTCCCGCCGCTTGAGCGGCTTGAACATGGGCGGAATGGGGCCAAATCGCTGCTCATCCAATTTGATCGGCGTCACGCCTTCGGGGAGCTCGCCGAAGTGCTTGAGCATCGGCGTGGCGGTGACGACGGCGTCGAGTTCGGCGTGGCGGATGACGTACTCGAGCTCTTCGCGGGCAAAGAGGTAGTTCAGCGGCACTACGGTGCGGCCGAGCAACCAGGTGGCGGCGAAACTGGCCACCGTGGCCCCGGAGGTGGGCAGCATGACGCCGATGCGCGGCTGCCCGGAGGTCTTCTCGATCACCTTGGCGATATGACGAGCGGCCGCCCAGGCCTTGATGCCCTTCCACGTCTGCTGATCATCGACCATCACCGTGCGAAACGGATGGTGGAGCCAGGCGCGCATGATGGTGTCCACAAGTCGCATGAGCAGGTGCTCCAAGTGTATCGTGGCAGGCCACATGCCCACCTCCATGCCATGCGTCCTTTCTGCCTTGACGACGATGCTTCTGCTCGCGGGGTGTGGCCCCAAACGTGCCGGCCTCGCAGACGCCATGAATCGGTACGACCGTGGCCTGTACGCCACCTCGCAAGCCATGGCGTCCACCGTGGCCGGACAATCGTCGGGCAATGCCAAGGCGCAGGCGGCGTATGTCGCTGGCATGTCGGCGCTTCGCCAGACTGGCCAGGAGGCTGCGGCGGGGCGATGGTTGTCGGAGGCGACGTTGTCCAGCGACCCGCATGTGAGCGCTCGGGCCGAGGCGATGCTTGGCGAACTCGATCGTCGAGCTGGCAATGTGGATGGCGCCGTCGCCCACTGGCAGCGGGCTTGGCCCGGACTGAGCCCGGATGAGCAACATGACACCGCAACCGCGGCCGTGTCGACGCTCAAGGCCACCGGTGACGAGCAGGCTGCAGCGGCATGGGCCCACCGATTGAATGGCTCCGATGCCGTGCCGTCCACCGGCGCCTGGACATTGCAAGCAGGCGCGTTCACAAGTCGATCGAGCGCCGATGCGCAGCGGCGGTCGTTGAACAGCCGTGCAACGCGTGCCGGCCTCGGTGCGCCGCGGGTCCACCACAGCGAGCGGGCGTCGGGCGATTTGTGGCTGGTACATTTGGGTGCGTTCGATTCCCGCACGGCCGCCGCCGCAGCCCGGCGGCAGTTGTCGGGCACTGATCTGCTGATCGTCCGCGTGCCCTAACCCTTGGGGTCAGAGCCCAAATCTCGCGCTTTCGCGATCTCGACGCCTTCGGCGGCCTATTGCGCGCAACTTCACCGCTTCTTGCACGATCGTGCTTTTGCCGAATCTCACCGTTGGGGTATGACCCCTAAGAGGAGTGCATCGACCGCGTCGACCAACCGATGCACGTGCTTCGGTCGGACATAGGCCTGGCACGACACCCGCAACCACCAGCGTGGCCCGTCATTCCAGATGGGCACTTCCACCTTGAAGCGATCCGCTAGGGCATCGCGCAGCCGATTAGGCACCCGCCAGCGTGCAGCAGCCCTAGGCAGTTCAACCGTGACCATCGACACACCCTTACGCATCGAGGCCGGGCCGGCCACGGAACCGCCCCACGCATCACAGAGTGTGCGGGCAGTCCAGCGAGACAACTGCGTGTTGTACCGTCGCAGGGCCGCCCAGCCCTCACGTGCCTTGACCCAGTCGATGGCACATGGCGCCGTGTACCACGGCGTGACATCACGGGTGCCTTGCCAGCCGAAGGCCTGCTGGTACCCCTTGAAGTGCATGTGGCTGATCGCCGTTGGCCGAGTGATGCCGCGCCGCGATGGATGTGTGTACAGCACCCCGCAACCCACCGGCGATAGGCCCCATTTGTGCAGATTGCTGGTCCACCAGTGCGCTGACGTGGTCACTGGACGATGCAGCATGCCTGCAGCATGGGCACCATCCACAAGCACATCCACTCCACGTCGTTTGAGCAAACGTGTCAGTCGGTCGACATCAAAGCGAAGTGCCGTTGGCGACGTGATCTGGTCAATGATGGCCAGGCGTGTGCGTGGCGTCACTGCATCAAGCACGCACGCTTCCACCTCTTCCATCGACTGCACAGGACACGGCACGGACGCAAACACCGCCTTGGCACCATGCATCTTCGCAGTGGCCTCCATGGCTCGTTGCACCGCGCCGTAGGCGTGGGTCGTGCTCAGGATTTCGTCGCCGCGTTTGAATGACATTGAGCCCAGCACCGCTGCGATAGCATCGGTCACGTTCGGCACGAACACCAATCCCGCTGGATCCACACCAAGAAAGCCTGCCACGGCCTCGAGGGTGGACTCCATCATGGGTTGCATCAGCTCGTCGTCCAGTACGCGAATGGGATGCCGCTCGAACGCCCGCCGATGCGAGTCTTGCACCCGCGACACCGCCACTGGTCTGGCCCCAAAGCTGCCGTGATTCAGAAAGGCCCAGGACGGATCCAACTGCCAGGCGCGGTGGCGGCCCAAACACGGAAGCGGAGAAGGAATCGAAGGTGCAGCCATGGGCGAAGAGCATCCTGAAACGCCCTCCAGCATGCAATACCGAACATCAACCGAAAAAACTTGCCGTTCGGTTGGTGTTACCCTAATGTTTACCGAACTAGCCTGTCGAAAGAAAACGCAAGGACAACGACAGGACCGGACGAGATGCCAACGATTCACATGCGACACCCACAAGATCTTGTAGACACCCATGGATCAGCCCCCTCCATCTGGAGGATGCTGCTCCAGCCACTGTGCCGCGTGCTCCTGCGGCACACTGGCCCCGCTACACCGATCGCCATGGTGGCATCACGACCGAACCGGGAAGGACGCGAGTGCCGGCACGACCTGTCACCGCTCGCAACGACGCTCCCCTGCAGCGGCGGCCCATCCAATGGCCCGCTGCTGCAGTTGGGGCCCGGTGGCGACTTCGTTGTCCAGGTCATTCCCCGCGGCGATCGACTGATCCGCCGCACCATGCCGACCGCCAGCGATCGCGCCGCACGCACACGGCACCTGCGTCAGATCGCCGGCCTAGCCGCCTGCACCCCCACGGCCGTGCAGCTCGATGTCGCAAGAGCCCACGCTCGCTCAATTCAACGTCGTACCCGACCAACGCTGGTCGATCGACACGAGGAACAGCACAGTGAATCCAACGACAAATCTCACGCCCCGGCAACTGGACATCGCCACGCGAATTCGGGACTATCGAATCGCACATGGCTATTCGCCGACGCTGCAGGAACTCGCCGACAGCCTCGGCGTCAGCAAGGTCACCGTGTTCGAACACGTGGGCGCGCTGGTCAAGAAGGGCGTTCTGGTTCGCGATGCGAACAAGGCTCGCTCTTTAGCGATTGCTGAAGACGCCCCGCTCCCTGACGAGCAAGCCACGACAAGATTTCCCCTGGTCGGCCGCATTGCGGCGGGCTATCCCATTGAGAAATGCGAGCAGAATGAAACGCTCGATCTCGAAGCTGTCTTCGGCCCCCGGGTAGGCGCGGCCGACACCACCTTCGCGTTGCAGGTGGAAGGCGCTTCGATGCAGGACGAGGGCATTCTCGACGGCGACTACGTCATCGTGCGGCAGGCCAGCACGGCCCGAGACGGCCAGCGTGTTGTTGCCCTCCTGCCTGATGGCGAGACCACACTGAAGACACTGTTCCGCGAGAAGGATGGCCGCATTCGTCTGCAGCCAGCCAATCCTAACTTCGAGCCGATCATCGTGGACGACGTCCAAGTACAGGGCATCGTGGTCGGCGTGATGCGTCGATACGACGGCTGACCGACGGCCCAGCGCTGGCAGAGTGCTCAGCGGCGACAGGGCCCCCGCACCAACCGACCACGCAGGCCGTTCCTGCAGAAGTGGGCTGCCATCCCGCATCATTCACCTGCTCTGCACCGATCACATGCAGTGCTGTCAGCCGCTGCAGTTGTTTAACGATGGCGTCGCGATCGCGAAAGCGCGAGATTTGGGGTCTGACCCCAGGCGGATCAGCCCGTTTCAGCCACCACGCGAGTGCGGACGCCTCGGCCAGGCAATGGCAGTGCCACGATGCCGATCAGCAGGCACAGCCCACCGACGCCAACTGCCCATGGGCGAAGACGCGGTGCCACAAACTGCTCGGCCATCGAAGTTGGCACCGCTGCTGGCACTTCCGCCGCCTCGCCCGTGCGTGCATCCACCCATCCGGCGAGGCCACCATCATGTCGCTCACGGATGATCGCCTCATCGCCCAATGGCACCAGATTCCATTGCCAGGCCACGAGCCGTTGCCACGTCACCGGATCCTCAGCTCGCAGCGCTTCCAGCACCTCACGGCCGGTTCGTTGCCGTGCCTGGGCCCGCTCGATGCGGGATTCCAAGGTGGCGACCGTGTGTTCAAGGGTGACCACATCCCGCCAGGCCGGAATCAGCACGGCTGCCGCGACAAGGGCCAATCCGGCCAGCACGAAGCACCAGCCTGGATCAAGCAGCCCGCCGCCGCGATGCGATGTCTGATGCTCGCTGTCCACAGCCTCCTATCGGCCGATCCCCACGGCAATGGTCAATTAGCATGGATGGCATGACACAAACACCGGATTCCGTCTCTCGCCGCGCCTTCTGCCTTG